>WRKG01000086.1 GCA_009778185.1 Bacillota bacterium | reverse complement strand
TTGTGCCAAGGTTGACAATGCGAAAAGGGCGGTCGGTTTCGTCAATTTCCATTGTTGCAAAGCCGATTGACGTAATGCCGATTTCTAATCCTATGCCATATCTCATAAAAAATCCTCCTTAAAAATTATGGGGTTGTTGGATAATTGTAACGATAATTTTAATGAATGTACAAAAATAGCGAACCTGCTTGTCGGCAGATAGGCGGATAATATCCGCCCCTACGGATTGGCGATTGTAGGGGCGGATATTATCCGCCCGTTTTTCAAAATCCGCAAATTCCCCAAAAATCCGCAAAATTTCCCAAAAATCCGCAAAATTTCCCAAAAATCCGCAAAACTTCCAAACAACCCCTAACAGAAAGATAACGCCCACCAAAAGCGGACGTTAGAGCTTCACGATTCTTCTACAATAGTAGTAATCGAATATTATAGTAATCTCATGTTTTTCGGTATGATATAAGTTTACTGTTTATAGAATATCACAGGGTTTTGGATTTGTCAAGAACATCAAAAAAATTTTTTTCAAAAAAATAAAAAAATCACAAAAATAAATTTGACATATAAAAAAATATGTGATATAGTTAAATACTGTACATGAAACAGATTTATTAAAAGGGGTAAATATCCCAAATTACCATTTTATCGCATACCTACCACATTGTAGTTAGTATAACAATGTTTTTGCGAAAAGTCAATAAAAAATTTTATTAAGTGTAAGGAGCTGTTATGCTTGGAAAAAAGTAGAATTAAATTTACGGCTAACACTGGTGCATCCGAAGATGTAAAGGGAACGCCAGGAACTCAACGTCATAGCTATTCTCGTATTGCCGAAGATCACAAAATGCCCAATCTTATCGAAATTCAAAAAGATAGTTATGAGTGGTTTCTTAAAGAGGGACTACAGGAAGTTTTTGATGATATTTCTCCCATTACAGATTATAGCGGCAACTTAGTGCTAGAATTTATAGGGTTTACCCTAGATCCCTCCAAAACAAAATACTCTATTGCAGAATGCCGCGACCGCGACGCAACTTATGCTACTCCAATGCGCGTTATGTGCAGGTTGCGCAACAAAGAGGCGGACGACCTAAAAGAACAAGAAATTTTTATGGGCGATTTTCCTCTTATGACAGAAAACGGTACTTTCATTATAAACGGTGCAGAGCGTGTTATTGTTAGCCAACTAATGCGTAGCCCTGGAATTTACTATGCCATCGATTACGACAAAGTCGGCAAAGAGTTGATTTCTGCAACCGTTATCCCAAACCGTGGCGCTTGGCTTGAATACGAAACCGATTCTAACGATGTTTTTTCTGTAAGAGTTGACCGCACTAGAAAAGTGCCAATTACCGTGCTTATCCGCTCGCTTGGCGTTGGTCGCGACGAGGATATTATCGATATGTTCGGCGAAGAACCCAAAATAATGGCTTCCATCGAAAAAGATGTATCTAAAACTCACGAGGAAGGCTTGCTAGAACTTTACAAAAGAATTAGACCAGGCGAACCGCCCACCGTGGAATCCGCCGATTCTCTGTTGCGCAGTATGTTTTACGACCCAAAAAGATACGATTTAGCAAAGGTTGGTCGCTACAAATACAACAAAAAATTGGCATTAAGTTCTCGTGCCGTGGGATTTACGCTTGCCGCCGATGTTTACGATACTTCTACAGGCGAATTTTTGGCTGCCGCTGGAACTCTCATAAATGCTAGTTTAGCCGATACAATTCAGGATTCTGGCTGTCCGTCAATTACTGTCGAATGCGATAACCGTGAAGTTAAAGTGCTGACTAACATGATGGTAAAAGCCGACCTTTTCCTTGAAGCGTACGGATTAAGCGCCGCCGATTTTGGCATCCGCGAACGTGTGTATTATCCTGTTTTGGCATCCATTTTGGAAAACGCATCCGATAAAAAAGAATTAGAGCAAACTATTAAAAACAACATGAGCAAATTATTACCAAAACATATTACTTTTGAAGATATAATGGCATCAATAAACTACGCAATGCAGGTAGAATACGGCTTGGGCAACAAAGACGACATCGATCACCTGGGCAATCGCCGCATTCGTGCCGTTGGCGAACTTTTGCAAAACCACTTTCGCATCGGCTTAACTCGCATGGAGCGTGTTGTAAAAGAACGCATGACTGTACAAGGCATGGAAATTATTACGCCGCAAGCCCTAATAAATATCCGTCCAGTAACTGCCGCAATGAAAGAGTTTTTTGGAAGTTCGCAACTTTCGCAATTTATGGGACAAACTAATCCTTTGGACGAACTTTCTCATAAACGTAAATTATCGGCGCTCGGACCCGGCGGACTTTCGCGCGATCGTGCTGGCGTTGAGGTTCGGGATGTTCACAGCTCGCATTATGGGCGAATGTGTCCTATCGAAACGCCTGAAGGTCCAAATATTGGGCTTATTAACTCGCTTGCAACTTACGCGCGTATCAACGAATACGGCTTTATCGAAGCTCCGTACCGCACTTTGGACAAAACTGGCGATGTTTCTAAAGTTACCAACAACATAATCTACATTACAGCCGATACCGAGGAAAATTTTACTGTGGCACAAGCCAACGAACCTGTTGACGAAACGGGTGCTTTTACCAACCGCAAAATTCCTGGTCGCTTTAAGGAAGATATTTTGGAAGTTGACTCGCAACACATCGACTTAATGGACGTTTCCCCAAAACAAATTGTTTCGGTTGCAACGGCGCTTATTCCGTTTTTGGAAAATGACGATGTTACTCGTGCGTTAATGGGCTCGAATATGCAACGCCAAGCTGTGCCTTTGCTTACAACCGATTCTCCAATAGTTGGCACAGGAATGGAATACAAAACCGCCTTCGATTCTGGCGTTGTTATCATTGCAAAACGCGACGGTTACGTTGAGCAAGTTACAGCCGACAACATAACGGTGCGTTGCGCAGACGGCTCAAAAGACGATTATCAGTTGACAAAATTCCGCCGTTCCAATCAAGGAACTTGCATAAATCATCATCCTTTGGTAAAAAAAGGACAAGCCGTTATTGCAAACGAGATTATCGCCGACGGACCTTCCACGCAAAATGGCGAGTTGGCTTTGGGCAAAAATCCGCTAATCGGCTTTATGCCCTGGGAAGGTTACAATTTTGAAGATGCTATTTTGTTAAGCGAAACCCTTGTACAGGACGATGTTTACACTTCTGTCCACATTGAAGAATACGAATCGGAATCTCGTGATACAAAATTGGGCCCCGAGGAAATTACGCGCGATATTCCCAATGTTAGCGAAGAGGCTTTGAAAGATTTAGATGAAAATGGCATTATCCGTGTTGGTGCGGAAGTTTTGCCAAATGATATTTTAGTAGGAAAAGTAACGCCAAAAGGCGAAACCGAGCTATCTCCCGAAGAGCGTTTGCTACGTGCAATTTTTGGCGAAAAGGCACGCGAGGTTCGTGATACTTCCTTGAAAGTTCCTCACGGAGAAAGCGGCACTATTTTAGATGTAAAAATTTTTACCCGCGAAAATGCCGACGAATTGCCACCTGGCGTTAATCAAGTTGTGCGTGTTTATATTGCTCAAAAGCGTAAAATTTCGGTTGGCGATAAAATGGCTGGTCGGCACGGCAACAAAGGCGTTATTTCGCGCGTTTTGCCCGTCGAAGATATGCCCTTTTTGCCAAACGGTCGTCCTTTAGATATTGTGCTAAATCCTCTCGGAGTGCCTTCTCGTATGAATATTGGGCAAGTTTTAGAGGTTCACTTGGGATTAGCCGCAAAAGTTTTGGGCTGGAAAGTAGCAACGCCAGTATTTGACGGCGCGCACGAGGTTGACATAATGGATACGCTCGATTTAGCCAACGATTATGCAAACCTTTCCTGGGAAGAATTTTCTGAAAAGTGGCAACACATAATCGAGCCAGATATTTACCAATCGTTATACGAAAACCGCGATCACCGAGAAGAATGGCGCGGAGTGCCAATTAGCCGCGACGGCAAAATATACCTACGCGACGGTCGCACAGGCGAAGTTTTTGACAACCCTGTAACAGTCGGTTATATGCACTATCTAAAGTTGCACCATTTGGTTGACGATAAAATTCACGCACGTAGCACGGGACCATATTCGTTGGTAACGCAGCAGCCGTTGGGCGGAAAAGCCCAATTTGGCGGACAACGTTTTGGCGAAATGGAAGTTTGGGCATTAGAAGCGTACGGTGCATCCTACACATTACAAGAAATTTTGACAGTGAAATCGGATGACATTGTTGGGCGTGTAAAAACGTATGAATCCATTGTAAAGGGCGAAAATATCCCCGAACCTGGCGTACCAGAATCGTTTAACGTTCTTCTAAAGGAACTAAAAGCCCTTTCGCTTGATGTTAAAATTTTGAACGAAGATGACAATGAAATTATAATAAGAGATTCGGACGAAACCTCGCTACCACTCAACATAAACATCGAGGGTAAAGAGGTTGACGAAAAACCGCGCAGTTACGTTCGCAGGGCAAAAATTTTAGCCGCCGCCGAAGAAGAAGACGAAGACGGCGAACCATTTTTTGACACTGACGAGGATATGTAAAATCAAAACCTTGGGGCTCTGCCCCAAACCCCGCTGGGGACGCGCCCCCAGACCCGCAAATTGGATTGGCAGAGGATTAAACTTTGCATTTTTAAAAACTTGGCAATATTTCAAATAAAAAAAATTGGCAAATAATTAACCTTTGCCATATAAATTTTGCGGGTCAAGGGGCTGCGCTCCTTGCGGGGTTTGCCTGCCCGCCGGCAGGCGGGGGGCAGAGCCCCAAGGTCTTAATTGT
>WRKG01000085.1 GCA_009778185.1 Bacillota bacterium | reverse complement strand
ACAATTTCGCCTATTTCGCTACGCAAGCGTTTTTTTAGGGTCAACTGCCCTAATTTTAATATTTCTTCGAATTTTGTCATAACAAAATCCCCTTTCAACGTAATATCTTAATTATACCACCAATTTTTACACAATAAGAACAGAGCAACCGCCCGCCTCGGCGGGCAGGCCAATGGCGACTGCTCTGTTTAATTTTTGGCTAAGCCACTTTTTGAACATTGACACAATTTTGGCAATAAGTTTTATTGTCAGCCGTTGTTAAAATTGCAGAATTTGCACTAAACGATTCTTCGCAATAGTGGCAAGTTACATAATGTATATCGAGGCAATCACTGCAAACCCATTCTTCACAGCGTTCTCCGTTTTCATATTGCCAATAAGCGTGATAAATATCATCTCTTCGTATAGTAATGCCGCAAGCATCGCAAGCATAAAAATATTCGTCATAGCAATCTTGGCAATAATGCTCGCCGTTGACCACTTCAGCATCTTCCGCCATGATACGCTCACTGCATTCTTCGCATTTAACGCCCTCCCCGCCTGCCGGCGGGCAGGTTGGCATAGTTGACAAGTTAAATATTCGCTATGTTCCCAAAGTTGATCTTCGCCGCATTCAATGCAATAGACTTTCCTGCTGCCAATTTCAAGCGGTTTTATAAAATCAAAAATGGTCGTAAGATTGCCGTATTTGTCAAATTTATCGTACACATCTAAATTCAAATTTACGAGAATGTTGTTGCTAGCAATGTCATAATCTTCGTAATGTAGCGACATTTTGCCGACTTTCACGTAACATTGTTGGATTTTGCCCGCCTGCCGGACGGGCAGGTACCAATCGCCAACCTTAGCCCAACCAAGCCTGTTATCCAAGCAATCTGTAAAAATTTCTTGAACAATTTCCAAAAATTTATTTCTTGCTAAATGGTTATCATTACAAGGATAAAGCCTAGATTGTAGTAAAACGCCGTTTCCATAATGAAACATCTGCCGCATAATTTTGGGTTGTTTGTAGAAATCGCTGTCAACGTCAAGTTTAACGGTATAAAAAACCAAGCTAACGCCGTCATTCATGTACGAAAGCGTGCCTGTGGCGTATTCTCCGCCCTCGAGACGATGACAACTATTCCAACTGTTGCCGTTTGACATTTCCAAAAAGTCGCAAGGATGTACACTTAACACGGCTTTATATTTATTGAGTTTTGGCGAAACTGAAAGTGCATCTGCTAATGCTGTAAAAACCTTGTTATACGTAGGAAGTTTGTCATAGCCGAATTTTTGGCAAATTTTGCTGATAATGCGAACCCTTTTTTGACCGACCGCACATTTTTTAATGCCGAGTTCTTCTTTTATATAATTTACGACACGTTGAGATTCAATGATTGGGCTGTACAAAACAAGTGGACCCGATTCGTCAACATTAAATAGCAGCTGTCTCATAATGCAGTAATGGTTGTTATAATTTGGAGTTGCTAGTTTTAACGCATCACGTTCATTTTCGATACCTTGGAAAAATCTCCAAAATTTTTCTACACAATTTCTAATGTCGGCTTGTTGCAATTTTGTTTTGTTGTCAACTTCCACATCGCAAATAACGGCTAATTCTTGCTCGCTCCAGTTGGGATGCTTACGCAGGGTTTCAAGTAAGTCGTTCTTGTTAGCTTGCCATTGTTGCAAATTAGCTAAAATTCCGTTGTCGTCTTGAAAATTATAATCATATTTTTCCAAAACAAATTTTACTTGCGATGCAAGTTGGTTCATGTTATAATTAGTCATGTTGACCTCTCTTTTCCCTGCCCGGCAGGCGGGTAGGGTAAATTTAACCCGTGGTACTGTTATTTTTGTACCATTTTTTGTTTTATTTATTAAATAATGGTGGGGTCGAGTTTTAACCAAAACTCGACCCTTATAAAAACCAAAGTGGGCCTGCCTGTCGGCGGACAGGCAATTTTGCCCACTTTGGTTTTACGCAGCAATATCAGCAAATTGGTCAGCTGATTCGGTTACCGTCCGTTCGGACATCACCACCGTTTCAACAGGATTTTCAAGGGTTTTAACTCTTTGTTGCTGAATATCTTCCAAGTTAAGTTGTTCCCATTTTTGCAAGGTTTGCTTAACAAAAAGGCTGCGGTCTTTTCCTTTAGGAAAATCGGTTGTAGCAATCCGTTCTCCCCATTGCATTTTAACACCGCCAGCATTGCCAAAAGGCTCTATCACGGCTTGAAATCCAGTTTTTTTGTTCATAACATACCACCGATTGCTTTCGGTATAATATTTTAGTTCGACCGATTCTTGAGAAGTGTTGATATTTTCCTGCCCATTCGGCAGGCTGGCTACTGTTTCGATGGTTTTTTGAGCGGTTTCAGTTAAAATTTTGGTCATTTTATATTTGAAAATTTGACCGTTGGTGTCGTCAAGCAAAGTCAACAGCAAAGTTTGCTTTTTATCAACAAAGTTGGCTTTTTTGACGGTAAAGCCAGCCAATAGCGAAAAGTTGCATTTAGTGCCATCTTTGTGCAAAAGTTCAAATAATCTAACGCCGTTATATAAGGCGACTTCGATTAGGGTGTAGGTTTTTGTTTGAATTAAAGCCTTGTTAATGAAAATGTTCCTGGGCAGGGTCATTCCGCCAGTTTTGCCATTTTGAAATTTTATCTCAAAACTAATGTTAGTTTTGTTTGCACTCACTTGTGTCATTGTGTACGTGAGTTGCCTGTCGTTTGTTAATTTTTTAGCATTTTCCATGATAATCCTCGTTTTTCTAGCCAATTTTTGGTAAAATTGGCAACTCGGCTATAATCCGCCGTGGATAAAGTGGATAAATTAAAAGTGGGCAAAATTGCCCACTTTTTAATTTGCTAATTTTAAGCCGCAACTTCAATAGCATCGCAACATTCTTCAGAACAAAAATAATTTTCATAATAATCGTCCCATTTGTCGTGATAACCTTGAAGAATAGCGTTTTCTTTGGGAAGAACGGTTTCGCAAGTTGCACATTCAACATAATTCCATTCGTAGCAGCTATCGCAGATTGACTTATCCAAGTTGTCAACAAATCGCATAAAATCAATGTATACCAAGTCTTCGCAGTCTTCACAATAAGCGTATTCGTTGGCACAACTTTCGCAAATCGCATAAGCATCGTAACCGTGTCCTATAATTGTGGCGTTTTCTTTCAAAACCCATTCGTTACAGCCGTAATGCTTGCATGGTAGGTAAAGTTCGTTTTGGCAAGTTTCGCCCGCCTGCCGGACGGGCAGGCACAGCAACTTGTCATCGAGTTCGTTCAAGTCGTCCAAACAATGAAGAGTGCCGCATTCAAAGCAAAAATTATAATTTCCAGTGTCAACGCAACTTTGACATACATAGTGCTTATTGCCCACAAAATCGGTAAAAAGTTCTGTCATGTTTTCGGTTTTGTGATAATCTAAGCAGCCATCGCATTCAGAAAAATATTTAAGTAGGCAATCAACACAAATGCCGTCCGAAAAATTGTCTGCATACTGAAATTGTCGACTATCTTTAACTTCATGGCAACACCTGCCCGTCCGGCAGGCGGGTTGACATTCTCGATAATGCAAACGATAACAAGCCCTACAAATGCCGTCTTTTTCAAGAAAATAATCAAATTGATTTTTGGGAACGTACGTATCGCAGCAAACTAACCATTTGAAATTTTCGCTAAGGCAATGTTCGCAAATGACAACAGTTTGCTGAGATTTCCAGTAACGATTATCCAAATCAACCCTAACATGGGTTGACCAATCAAATTTTTTGCTACAATAAAAGCAAGGTTGATTGCAATCGTTGCAAACCCAAAAGCCATCAACAAGCGACATATTCCGCTTTTGCGTAGGTTGTTTGCAACAATGACAGTTAATAATTTCGTGGCAACAGCTTAATTTGTTGGTTTTTTTCAAAGTTTTACCGCATTCCACGCAATAAGCAGGTTGACCAGTTTCGCAATCAATAGTTTTTTGTGAATTTACAGTAAAAGCAACACAATAGTCTATATAATGCAGACTATACGGGGTTTTGTGAACTTTCTGCTCTTCAAGCCTATGAAATTTTGCATTATCAGAAGTACAATCAAAGGCGGATTTTAGGCATCCTCCAATGGTTTCAGCAAAATTGGTAACTGTAAAATGAGAAGAATCGCCGCCCGCCTGCCGGACGGGCAGGTAAACTTTGCCAACGAAAAAGCCAACAGGAAAATCAAAATAAACGACAACACGGCTTTTTTTGGGAACGTGCCACAAAGGCTCATTTACAGCGGGTATTCGTGCAAGCGTGTAAGCAATGGCGGTACAAGTATCATTCATGTAAGAAAGCGTACCAGCCGAGTATTCGCCACCCGCCTGCCGGACGGGCAGGCTATTTCCAGTGGATTTATTTTTTAGACTGTGGCAAGAAGTCCAGCTGTTGCCATTGCTCATGGTTAAATAATCACATGGATGCAAGCTGATAATTAGCTGTTCGTCGGATTTTTCGTTGCCGTGATTAACCAAGTCGGACATTTTAGCGAAGATTTTTTGATAACTTGACACTTTATCAACGTGAGTTTTGGCGAAAATTTTACTCAAAACTTTGCTTAATTTCTGCCCTTTAACGACCTTAACGCCAACGCATTCAAAACATTGGTTGATGTAATCGATTGCCCTTTCGTCTTCGATAAATTTTTGTATGTGCAACGTAGGATACCTTTCATTTTTGTTTTTCAAAAATAGCACATGAAAATCACTTAACAGAACCACATGACCAAGTCGCAAGTCCAAGTGTTCTTGATACAAAATGCCCCAAAGTT
>WRKG01000084.1 GCA_009778185.1 Bacillota bacterium | reverse complement strand
AATCGCCCTCATTTAAGTTAATGACTAACATAAAATCCCTCCTAGAACGTTTGGTTGAAGTTCTATCTCGAACCTCTGTAGCCTAGTATATATATATCTATAAAATCGCAAAAAATTTCAACAAAAAAACAGCGTTTTAATCAATAAAACGCCGTTCGTCAACATAAAAATTTTCGAAATTTAGCGCACATTTAGCGCACAACCCTTATTTTTTTTGTCTACCTAAATTTTGTGGACGTAATATTGCATCGGCGATGGCATCGGCGGCTATTTCGTCAGCTTGTTTTATTATGTGGCTGTAGATGTTTGCTGTGGTGCTTACATTGGCGTGTCCTAATCTTTTGGAGATGGTTACGCCGTCAACCCCTGTAAAATACAATATGCTTGCCATGGTGTGTCTAAATTTATGTGGTGTTAGTTTTGGTAAATCGTGCCTTTTTGTAAACTTTTTTAACCACAAATTTATTAAGTTTGGAGTCATTGCCGTGCCGCTATCACTGGGAAATATGTAATCCAAATTTTGCCAACGCAACCCATTTTTTAATCTTAATTTCAAATAGTAGGTTTGGTACTTTTTCAATATTTTAAGCGTTTCTAGTGGGATTTTTACAAAACGAATATTGTTTGTCTTTGTGGGACCCTCGTGTAAACCTTTGTTTTTGCTGTATAATAAGGTGGTTTCTATTTTTATTTGGCTGTTATCCCAATCCACATTTCGCCACTTTAACGCTAGCATTTCGCCACGGCGCGCGCCCGTTACCAAAAATAACTGTATCATTGCTTGCCACTTTATCGGCTCGTGTTCTAAAGCGTGTAATGTTGTAATTATCTCGTTTGGTTGTAGTGTTTCGGCATCGGTTAGCTGCAATTTTGGTGGCGTGGCTTTTGATGCGGCGTTGTACGGTACTATCATCTCTTTTTCGGCTTGCTGTAGCACTACCGAAATTACACCGTGAAATTGTCTTATTGTGCCAGCCGATAACTCGCGCCCTGTTATCTCGTTCATTCCGCTTTCTGCTAAATTTGCGTAAAATGCGTTTAAGTGGCGGGGACGTATGTCAACTACTTTTAAGTGTCCTATTGCCTCGTTTACTCGTTGCAAGCGCTGGCGATATGAGTCTATTGTGCTGGGTTTTGCACCGCCCTGCTCTTTTAACTTTAATACGTACTCCGCATAACTGGCAAATTTTATTTTGTTATCGGCTTCGAAGCCCGCATTTATTTTTTGTTCAAAGTCAAGGGCGATCGCGGCGGCTTGTTTTTCTGCTTGTTTTGGCGGCGTTCCTGGTTCGGGCTTGTAGGTGGTAAAATGGCGTACTTGCTTACCTGTTATGTCGCGTCCGCTGGTTACTGTTATTTTGTAGGTTGTTCCGTTTTTGTTGGTTTGTTTTCTTATACTTGGCATGGCTGTTCCTCCTTGTTTTTTTTAATCTGTTAAAATTACTCCTAATTTTAGCAACCGCTTTTTTTCTTGTTTGTATTCACGTTGTAAGCGACTTAAGCCGATATCGATGTAGGTAATTCGTCCCCTTTTTCTAGGCTTTCTTCTATTTCGTCTGCTCGTTTTAGGGCTTCTGCATAGTTTTTTACTTTTCTTTCTCGTTCCGCTGCTTTTGCGGCTTCTTTTGTTTGCTCGGCTCGGTACGCTGCTAATACCTCTTGTTCGTCAGGAGTTAATTGTTCAGTCTTTGTACCGTTTGCATTGATACTTATTGCCGAAACACTTTTAATAATTTCTTTTACAAAGTCTCTCGTTGCCTTTGATAACATACAATATTCTTGCATTATAGATTTGTCAAAATCATCAAGCTGATGTTTTTTTGCCCATTCATTAAATGCGTTATTATCTTCTGGCAAAAACATTTTTCCGCTACCTGTTCGCAACCATTGCTCATTTACATTAAACGCTGTACATATGTTGGAAATCATACGGTCAGTTATGTTTACCTTACCACTTTCTATTTGCGAAAGATGGGAACGCTGAATTTGTAAATGTTTAGAAAATTCTAATTGAGTTAAAATCAAATATTCTCTTAACTCTTTTATACGTTCATTCATAATAAATCACCTCAAAAACATTCTAACACAAAAAAAGTTGAAAAACAACAAAATTTTTTTTCAAAAGTCTTGACAAAAGTAGAATATTAACTTATACTATGTTTATAATCAACTCAACAAAAAAAGAGGTGAAAAAAATGATTTTAACAAAGAAAATAGTTGACGAAATTAAACTAGCTGAATTTGGGCTTGACGATATTGTAGAAGGTTTTAAGGTTTTGGATATGCCCACCAAATACTTAATTAAGGGAATTATAACTCATGCTAGACTTATAGATAGTATAGAAAGGAGCAACCCAAATGACACAAAAAATCCAAGCACTAATAACCCAATACAAACTAGATAGCGATGCATTACTACATCAACTACAAATCGACATAGCCAATACACTAACAAAACCATCGTTAAAATTACCGAAAATGCGAACGATACCAGAAGCTATAAAAGAACTAAAAACCCTCGACCCTAATAACAGCTTAACACAAAGTATTTTATACCGTTTAACAAAATCGGGCGAGTTACCTTCAGTAAAAGTCGGACAAAAAACTTTGGTTGACATAGACGTTTTAATATCGTACTTGACAAATAGTCAACACAAAAAACCGCCAAAAACAAACAACAACCCACGGGCAGACCCCGAATATGGTAAAGTACGTAAAATATCAATATTAAACTAACAATAATAAAATAAAAGGCACGGTGGGCGGAAAAAACCGCCCCCATGCCAATATCAGACAAGGAGATTATAATGGATAAAAACAAAAATGTCAAGGTTGACAAAGAAAAAAATCATTACATATGTGATATTCTGCATATGGACAGCGCGGCTTACTATATAGCGATGAACGCACAAGACTTTCAAGATTTTTTCCGTCAACGTTTAATAGACTTATACCCCAATTTATGCGAAGAACATGATATACAACCGATGGAACTCACTGGCATGGCAAAATCAATGTATATCGAGCACAAAAAGCAATACGAACGATATATCGAGGTTCAAGAAAAAAAGGCAAGCAGGGGGAAAGGGGGGATCGAAAACCAAAGATAAATATCAACAAATTTTTGTAAAAAGGGAAAATGAATAGTTATTAAAAAACCCTAATTTACAGCGGTTGTTTACTTTTGCAAAAAATTTTGCTACCAGCAAAATTTGCAAATGTTGCTGTTTGCTACCAGCCCTTTTTGGTATTGGTATAGGGTAATGGTATAGGTAAAGGTACTGGAAGTGGTTAATGGCAAGGGGTTTTGGATTTTGGTATCCAAAAAAGCAACGCTTTTTTATCGCAACGCGATCATCGATATATTTATATTTTGTTTATTGACCGCGTAGCGGACAAAATTTTGGACGTACGTCCAAAAAAATTGGTGCATACGCACCAATGCAAAGCATAATCAAGAAATAAATTTTAACAAAAGCAATTAAAAATAAAAACAGAACGGGCAAAAAGTCCCACGGAGGTTACAAAATGAGATTGACAGAACACAATAAAAACAAAGAACTAAAAATTACTTACGAGTTTTTTATGAACATACATAGATATGCCCATGAAGTCGACTGTATATTCGATGAACTCGTAGATAACGAAAATAATAAATCTTTGCTTTCTACACATGAAAGCGTTGCAGACAACTTCACATTATATAATTTGCGCAAAAAAGTAATTTACTATGGTATTCGCAAAAAATTTGCAAGTTTGGAGTTAAACGAAATTTATTTGCGAAATGGCAAAAATGCTAAATGTCCAGATTACTTACACCAAAAACAAGTAATTGCAGAATACGATGAAATATATACCGAGGCGCTTATTCTGGTCGAAGAACTCGAAGAAAAACTCAGTCGGTATGGTAAATGAAAGGAGAATGTCAACCATGACCCCAAATAATTTCAAAGCCTTAACATTAACCAACGAATGGGCATACGGTCAAGCCGTAACACTAAACCAAAAAGGCGAATTTACGTTAATAAACTTCGAAACCCACACCAACCCGCTAATCAAAGTAGAAACCGCATCACGCAACACAGGCTACATGGACGAAAATCAAACGCCAATCTACAACAAAGATATTATACTAAAAGACGATAAACTATTTGCAGTCTATAATGATTTTGCCGAAAATACCGACGTTTTAGCTAACTTTGAACAACAAATACCGCTCTCAAAAGATTTCATAAACAACGGCGTTGTTATAGGCAATATCGGCGAAATTCTACTTGTAAACCTAACATCAGCCGAGGAATACAAAAATATCATTACTAAACTTACAAAAGGAGATGTCAACCATGAAAACAACTAGCATCCTAAACCTAAAGGGCGGAGTAGGCAAAACCATAACCGCCGTCAACCTAGCCTACAACCTAGCAACAACCCACAATCAACGCACCCTACTAATCGATACCGACAAACAAGCCAGTACAACCAAGTTTTTCGACCTACACAATCCCGCAACCGCTGGCATCACAGAAATTTTAATTAACGAACAACCCGTCGCATCGCAAATACTAAAAACGCAATACGCAAATTTACACCTAATATCGTCCAATATGAACACAATGAACGCCAGCCGAATAATAAATCAAGACCTGCTAAATCCGCGCGAATACAGGCTCAAAAACGCCCTAAAAAGCATACAAGAAAATTACGACTATTGCATAATCGACAATCCCCCCGACCTAGAAATGTCAACCG
>WRKG01000083.1 GCA_009778185.1 Bacillota bacterium | reverse complement strand
AGAGCATAAACCTTGAACCAGTTGTTTTTGCGGCGGTTGTGGGATCTAATATTCCCAAAGTTTCGCCTAATTCCCAGTGAGGTTTTGGTGTAAAATTGAAGGCGGTTGCGTTGCCCCATTTGCGAATTTCCTGGTTGTCGTCTTCGGTTGTGCCTGTTGGCGTGTTTTCGCTAGGAATATTGGGAATATTTAGCAACAACGTTTCAATTTGCTCTTCGATTGCGCGAATTTGCGGCTCTAATTCCTTGATTTCGGCGGAAAGTTCTTTCATTTCGGTCATTATTGCGGTGGTATCTTGTTTTTCCTGCTTTAGCTTGGGAATCTCTTTGCTGACGGCGTTTTGGCGGGCTTTTTTGGTTTCCAGGTTGCCAATAATATCTCGCCGAGATTTATCCAGCGTTAAAAAGTTGTCTAAATTGTAATCTTGTCCACGGCGCGCTAGAGCGGTTTTTAGCGTGTCAAAATTTTTGCGTAACTCTTTTGCATCTAACATAATTAAAATTTCCTCTCTAAAATTTAGAACATAAACGGTACTGCAACACTAAATAACATGACAAACGCCAAAACAGCGGCAATTATGCCAGCAATTAGCTTTTTGTGTTTACGAATTTTTCGGTTCATAGTTAAATCCTCCCTTTGCAGTTTTGCAATTATTATTATACACCAAAAAAATGTTATACTCAAAAAAATGTTTGTATTTTATAAAATTGTGTGTTATAATTTTAGCTGTATTTAAGAAAGGCAAAATTTGTTGTACAGAGGAGGGAAAAACGGTGCGTACTACATTTATCACAAAACCCCTAGAAGTTGAACGCAAATGGTATGTAATCGATGCAGAAGGACAAACTTTAGGGCGGTTATCTAGCCAAATTGCCCATGTTTTGCGTGGCAAACACAAGCCAATTTACAGCCCAAATACTGATGTTGGCGATTACGTTATTGTTATCAATGCCGAAAAAGTTAAAGTAACGGGCAAAAAACTAGAAAATAAAACTTATGTTAGATACACTGGCTACATTGGCGGCAGAAAAGAAACTTCGTTGAAAGATATGCTGAAAAATAAACCAGAACGAGTTATTAGCCACGCAGTTAAGGGAATGTTGCCCAAGAACAATCTGGGCAAAAAAATGTTTTCCAAATTCCACGTTTACGCTGGCGCTAACCATAAGCACGAGGCGCAAAAGCCTGAAGTAATGACAATCTAAATAACAAAAAATAATCTGCTGAAAGGAGAAAAAATATGGCTGCAGCAATGTATTATGGCACTGGACGTAGAAAAAGCTCGGTAGCACGAGTTTATCTTATGCCAGGAACTGGCGTAGTTACAGTAAATAAACGGGATATTGACGATTACTTCGATTTTGAAACCCTAAAACTGATTATCCGCCAACCACTCGAATTAACCGATACTTTAGGCAAATTTGACATAAAAGTAAATGTGTTTGGTGGTGGCTACACTGGTCAAGCTGGTGCAATACGGCACGGAATATCTCGTGCATTATTAAAAGCTGATATAGATTTTCGTCAACCGCTAAAAAAAGCTGGCTTTTTAACTCGCGATCCTCGCATGAAAGAACGCAAAAAGTACGGCTTAAAAGGCGCAAGACGTGCACCACAGTTTTCTAAAAGATAGTAATATTAAATATAGTGAAATTCTGCTCGTCTTTTGGCGAGCTTATTTTGCTGTTTGATTTAGTATATCATTGTTTTTGCAACAGCCAAGTTGCACAAATTATATTGTTATCAATATCATCATATTCATTTTTTTGACTAATCAAATAATTTTCAAATAATTCGGATTTATCTGGATAGGCTTTAGATAGCTGATTGGCACGTTTGGAAAGTGCGGCGATTCCTGCGGTGCTGTCGAGGTTTTTGTTATTTTGCGGATTTTCGTTGTAATCTATTGCAATTATTTTTAGATTAAACTTTTGCAAAAGATTGTTCCATTGTTGTTGCGTTAAATATGGAACATAGCTATTATAGGCTGTTTTGGTGGATTCTGTTTCGATGTAGGCATCGTCTATTATTATGTAACCACCTTTTTTTGTCAAAGTTGTTAGCTTGCGAAATGTTTTTGGGTAAGTTCCGCAAATTGCTCCAACAGCCCCTAAAATAACGCAATCGTGCTGTTTATTGCCAAAATTATTTATATCGCTAATGGAAAAGTTGCACAAGTTGGAAACATTTAGCTGTTTGGCTTTTTCTTGTGCGAATGCTATGAATGATGGCATTAAGTCGATTCCACGTACTGTAATTTGCAATTTTTCAGCAATTTGAATTGATACTGCTCCTTTGCCGCAACCTAAATCTAAAATTCTTGCGTTTTCGTTCAAATTTGTGTGTTTTTTAATTAAATCGATAATTATGTGCGGTTCGCTGCCAAGTTCCCAAAAATCTTGTAATAAAAATGGCAAAAAAGGCAAAATTTCGCTATTTTCCGCCGTTAAAGAACTTGCTAATCGATTTTTTACTTTTTTGGATTGATTTTTCATGGTGTTTTTACTCCTGTTTTGTGTTATTTTATCTCTGCATTTTGGCGATTTTATTTCTTGTTTCTCATTTATTTTTATCATCATATTTTATTTTAGCATTTTTTTGCTTATTTGTTAAACTTGTTTTTGGCACTAGATTTTTCTTGTTTTACTTGCCATAAAAATTTTTTTAAGATATAATAAAGTATAAAAATTTTTATTTTGTAAATTTTTTGTGAACACTTGCAATTATTCGTTAATTAAGATATTATTATTAGGGATTTTGTAACCGATATAGTAACTATAGAAGGGAATACATTTATGGCTGATATTGGAATCGATTTAGGCACAGCAACTGTGCTAGTGTATATAAAAGGGCAGGGGACAGTATTACAAGAGCCGTCTGTTGTTGCAATTAACAAAAACAACAACACAATTTTGGCAGTCGGCGAAGAAGCACGCAGTATGTTAGGACGTACTCCTGGCAACATTACCGCAATACGTCCGTTGCGACAAGGCGTTATTTCTGATTATGGAATAACCGAAAAAATGCTAAAATATTTCATAAATAAAGCTGTTGGACGGCCACTAATGCGCAAACCGCGCATTGCTGTTTGTGTGCCGTCTAGCGTAACCGAAGTTGAGCGCCGTGCTGTGGAAGATGCAACTCGCCAGGCAGGAGCCAGGCAAGTTTTCGTCATCGAAGAGCCAATCGCGGCTGCAATCGGCGCTGGCATAGATATTGCCCGTGCTTGCGGTAGCATGATAGTTGACATTGGCGGCGGAACAACCGACGTTGCCGTTATTTCGCTCGGCGACACCGTTGTTAGCCATTCGCTAAAAGTGGCTGGCGATAACTTTGACGATGCAATCGTTAGATATATGCGTAAAAAGCACAATGTTCTCATTGGCGAACGTACCGCCGAAGAGCTGAAAATTAGCGTTGGCACAGCGTACGGTCGCGCGGTTTCTGCAAGCATGGATATTACTGGACGTAACCTTATTACAGGGTTGCCCAAAAAAATCAACGTAAGCTCGGAGGAAATGCAAGAGGCTTTGCTAGAACCTGTTACCAACATAATCGAGTCCGTTTATATGGTACTAGAAAAAACTCCGCCCGAACTTGCCTCGGATATTGCCGACCGTGGAATCGTTATGACTGGCGGCGGTGCTTTGCTTTACGGCTTGGATAAGCTAATAAAAGAAAAAACTGGCATTCACACACAAGTCGCCGAAGATGCCGTTACTTGCGTAGCTGTCGGCACTGGCAAATATATCGAATACGTTTCGCAAGGCAAAGTTAATCCAAAAGAAATGATATAAAAAGGAGGTTTTGTAATGTTACGTGGTTTATATACTTCAGCTTTGGGAATGACAACCCAAATGCAACGAATGGACGTAGTTTCCAACAATCTTGCAAACGTTAATACAACGTCTTTCAAACGAGATTCTGTTGCGGCACAGGCATTTTCCGATAGATTAGGACTTCGCCTAAACGATCCCGCTGTAACTGGCATTATTCGGCTTATGGGCTCGACGGGTCCAGTCGGTGCATTGGGACAAGGCGTGTTTATTGACGAAGTTTTTACCGATTTTGAAACTGGCGGTATTCACGAAACAGGCAGTCCGCTAGATTTAGCCATCATCGATAACGGATTTTTTGCATTAACCGTTACCAACCAAGACGGCACTCAACAAGAGCAATTTAGCCGTGCAGGTGCTTTTACGCTGTCGTCGGATGGCACTCTTATCGATATGATGGGCGCAATAGTGCAAAATCAAGGCGGAGCACCAATAAATGTGCCTGTCGGAACAATAACAATCGACCAAGCTGGTCAAATTTTCGTAAACGAAGAATACGTTGACACAATCAGAATAGTAAACTTTGAAAATCTGGAATCGCTCCGCAAAACAAGGGGCAGTTACTGGACAACCACCGAAGAATCTCAAATGATAGATTTTACAGGTACAGTGCAACAAGGCTTTTTGGAAAACTCCAACGTTTCGCCAGTCCGCGAAATGGTTGAACTTATAGCCCTCTCCAGAGCCTACGAAGCAAACTCGCGCCTTGTGCAACTCCACGACGAAACCCTAGGCAGAGCAGTAAACGAAATAGCAAGAAGATAAAATATGCGGGTCAAGGGCGCGCGCGTCCTTGCGGGGTTTGGGGCAGGGCCCCAAGGTCTTGTTATGTAAATAAGGAGGAAATTATTATGATGCGTTCACTATGGACGGCAGCGTCTGGTATGACATCGCAGCAA
>WRKG01000082.1 GCA_009778185.1 Bacillota bacterium | reverse complement strand
AGCAAATTCGGCTATTGGTAACTTGCGGCGTTGACGACTTTTTAATAGAAGAAAACCGCAAATTTAACGAACACGCAAAGGCTCTACCGATAGATTTCACGTACAAAGAATGGGACGGCGAGCATAATTGGAAGTTTTGGGAAGAATGTTTGCCGCTTGCTTTGGATTTTTTTGAGGGGAAAAAATAGTTTCCAAAAAAGAGTTGTCAAAATGGCAATTCTTTTTTTATGAAAAAATTTTCAAAAAATAAAAAATTTTTTTCAAAAACGCTTGACTTTGGAGTTGCTCCAACGTTTACACTAATATTAGTTGGTTGATTTTACAGTAAATCTAGCGAAAAAATCACAGGAGGATATTATGTATAAAAAATTTTTAGTTACAGACAACGCCACTTGTATGCGATTGCAATATTACGAAAAAGTCGGCTTGTTTAGGGCAACACAATCGTTTGACGAAACTTGCTACCGCTATCATGCACCAAAATTAAGCTACAAAAATCTTTTGAACAAAATCAAAAAATTTTTTCAAAAACGCTTGACTTTAGACTTACTCCAACGTTTACACTAATATTACAATAATCTAAGTTAATAAAAAATGCGGGTCACCTGCCCGCAGGCAGGCGGGAGGGCGCGCGCGTCCTTGCGGGTGTGGGCAGCCTGTCCGCCGGCAGGCGGGGGCCCACGGTTTTAAGGAGGTTCACATGATTACAAAATCCAGTAAAAACCTAGTTTCTATAGGAGCGTTGTCAAAAATGGTCGGCTTAACCACAGATACTTTGCGATATTACGATGAAATCGGCTTGCTAAAGCCCACGCAAATATCTGACGAAACGGGCTATCGCTATTATGTTCCGTTGCAAGCGGTTACGCTCGTACGAATTTTAGAACTAAAAGATTTTGGGTTTTCGTTAAAAGAAATAAAAACAATGTTGACAAAAAACGATTCCCAGCTAAATGAAGTTTATCGGCTAAAACACGCCGATCTTACGCAACAAAATAAACGCAATCAAAAAATTATGGATAAATTATCCAAAAAAATTACCCCGTGGGAGGACGAACAAATGAACAAAAAAGTTTTAATAGTTGACGATGCGGCTTTTATGCGCATGATGTTAAAGGATATATTGGAAAAATCGGGCTACGAGATAATCGGCGAAGCAGAAAACGGCGAGCAAGCCTTGCAAATGTACAAGCAATTTCAGCCTGGAGCAGTTGTGTTAAACGTGGTAATGCCGCAAATGGACGGCATCGAGGCACTAAAATCGATAATAGCCCACGATTCCGCCGCAAACGTGATTATATTAACCGCTTTGGCAAAAACGGTTGTTGTAGCGGAAACTCTAAAATATGGTGCAAAATTTTTTGTAGCCAAGCCATTTCAAGCGGAAACGCTAATCGATATGGTGCGAAACTCGTTTGCGGCAACATCGCAGTACAACCAAGAATATTTGAAAAATCTCTACAATGACGGCAAAGAAAACGACGATATAATTTCTCAAACCGAAATTGACAATATAGTAAAAAATGCTCGCAATTTGGGCAAAACCGCCAAAGTAAATTCTGCCAATAATTTGGGCAATCCCAGTAAGTCAACCGAAAGTATAACAATATTAAACGGCTTAAATAATCCGACAATAAGCACAATCTCGCCAAATAACACGCCATTATCCGCCGAAACCAAAATAATAATCAATCAAATGAAAGAAATATTGGTTCGCTCGGAAAGTGTGGAAGATGCTTACAACGCAATAGTCGCAAGCGTTAGCAACGTGGAAGATGCTAAAATTTTTGTCGGCGATGTTTCGAACGCAACAGATATTTTGGAAAACTCTGCATATAAGCAAAAAATTGCAGAAATGGAAAGAAATAAGCAGTAAAATCAACTAAAAAGGGCAAATAGCTAAATTTGCCCTTTTTTAGCATTTCGAAAATTTACTTGTTTTGGCAAATTTTGTCAAGATAAATTATTATTGCTTTTTCGCAAAGTATATGCTAAAGTAAAAGTAGACATTCTGCAATGCAGATTTAATTTACATTTAAGGAGAATTTTTATGAAAGAATTTATGGACGACAAATTTTTGCTAAACAGCGAAACGGCAATAACACTGTTCAATCACGTTAAAAACTTGCCAATAGTGGATTATCATTGCCATTTGATTCCCAAGGAAATCGCCGAAGATAAGCATTTTACCAACATCACAGATTTAGCACTCGGCGGCGATCACTACAAATGGCGGCTAATGCGAGCAAACGGCGTTGACGAAAAATACATTACTGGCGATGCTGGGGATGACGAAAAGTTTCATTATTGGTGTGCAACAATCGAGGACTGCATTGGAAGTCCATTGTATCATTGGACGCACCTAGAAATGCGGCGTTATTTTGATTATGATGGTCCAATAACAGGCGATTTATCGGGCAAAATTTACGCACATTGCAACGCAATAATTGCAAAGGGCGATTTCTCGGCTTGGAACATATTCAAAAAGTTTCACGTGGCACAAATCGGCACAACGGACGATCCCGCCGACGATTTGCAATATCACAAGCAAATGATAGAAAATCGCAAGCACGATAGCAAATTGCCGTTAATACAGCCAACTTTCCGTCCGTCAAAAGTACAAGATATTACATCGCCAAATTTTGTGGAGTACATCAAAACGCTATCCACTGCAAGCGGCGTAAACATCACAAATCGAGATACTTTACACAAAGCACTAAACAATCGGCTAGATTTCTTCCACGAGATGGGCTGTCGTTGTTCCGATAATGCACTAGATCCGCCAGTTTTTGTGCAACAACCAGGAATCCCGCAAGAAGCGGATGCAATTTTGCAAAAAGCCTTAAGCGGCGGCAAAATTGACCAAAATGCAGCGTTAATCTACCAAACAGATTTAATGGTTTGGCTAGGCAAAGCCTACAACGCTAGAGGTTGGGCAATGCAGTTGCACATGGGCGCACAACGCAACAACAATACGCTAATGATACAAAAATTAGGCGCAGATACAGGTTACGATTCTATGTCGGATGAAAGTTTTTCGCGCCCGCTGGCAAAATTATTGGATGCCCTCGAAATGGAAAACGCCCTACCGAAAACTATCTTGTATGCACTAAATCCGACAGCTGATACAATGTTGGCAACCATGATTGGCAATTTTCAAGGTGGCGGCATAAAAGGAAAAATGCAATGGGGCAGTGCTTGGTGGTTCAACGATACAAAATTGGGAATGCAAAAGCATTTGCGAACTTTAGCCGATTGCGGAATGCTAGCACGGTTTATCGGAATGTTGACCGATTCACGCAGCTTTATGTCGTATCCGCGGCACGAGTATTTTCGGCGCATTTTGGCACAAGTTATCGCCGATTGGGTTGACAATGGCGAGTTTCCCAATGATATGCCCCGTTTGAAAAAAATTATGGAAGATATTTGCTACAACAATGTTGTGGAATATTTGGGAATTGAGAAATAATTTCTCAAATAAAATAAATTTGCTTAAAATTTGTATTCAATATTATGAAAACAAAACAACCGTTCCAAACTATGGGCGGTTGTTTTATTTTTGGATAATTTCATTATCTGAAAAATAATCGAATGTATTATATCGGGTGGATAATCTTGTAGAAAGACAGGCGGATAATATCTGCCCCTACGAATCGCCAATCATACAAACAAACATTCCCGCCAATCTCCCACCAACCACCTAAAAATATCCCAACTCAAAATAAATTTGACAAACCCCCAATTTTCCGATAAAATAAACCCATTAAATATTTCATAACCACGAAAGGAGTTCTCCCTATGTTTGGCAAAAACAAAAAACCCCAGTACATACCAAAACGTGCAAGCACTCCGCCAAACCAAAACATCACTCCAACTTCAACCACTTTTTCTACCTCCGCAAAAAAATTATTCCTAAAAAAAGCTATCTCTTCTAAACGCTTTCTTGCTTTTTTCGTTGCCTTTACCGTTTTTGTTACCTCTATTGCTCTCGATGCCTTTGCTGCTACCGATACTGTTATTATTCAGCTTAATAACCCTGTTCCTGCTAGTTTTAACCTTACTGACGAAGGTCCACCTGCTCTTGTTGTTACTGGTTCGGGCGATGCCGCTGGTAATAATACTATTGGCTCGCCTACTGTTGTCAACCGTATGGTTACTAGCACTAACGGTAACAACCAAAATCCAGCACCTGTTGGCAGTTTGCAATGGGCTATAAATCAAGCCCCTGCAGGTGCAGGAATGTCCCCAGAAAACCCCTGGATTGTCGGCATTTCTGTTGACCTCACGATTAGCAGCGTGTTTAACCTTATAGATACAGGGGCAAATAACGGTAGACACATTCGACTTGTCCCAGTGGGCGGCAACCGCACAATCACTGTAACCGCCAACAACCAACGACACTTCTCTCTTACTGGATTTACCCATTTGCAAATTGCAGGAAACGGCGATAGCACGCTAACTTTAACTCGTGCTAACAACACTCATACAAATGCTGGCGGCGTTTCTATCAATCCAACAACCGCTCCTGCTGCTAACGCTCCTGCTCATGTTTCCGCCGCAACTTTCCGCCTTTTAACTGGCGGACGCATCGTAAATAACACAAGCACAACCAACGGCGGAGCAATCCTCGTCCAAAACCAAGGACACTTTTTTATGGACGGCGGAATTATCGAAAACAACCAAGCCGTTATGGGCGGCGCGGTTC
>WRKG01000081.1 GCA_009778185.1 Bacillota bacterium | reverse complement strand
TGTTTACATCGTGGGAATAAAATTGGATAACGAATTTGCTTGGTATTTAGCCTATTTTACCGAGTTATTTTTTGATGTGGAGCGGTACGGAAGAGATGTTATTGCAAACCGGGATAAATATAATTGGTGGTGGTCGGAAGAGCGTAGAAATGAAACGATTGAACGCTATCGTTCAGCAAAATCGATAGACGAAACCAACGCCCACGAATTTTTGGCGGAATTGCAGAATTTACAGCATATGAAAAAAATCACGGTAGCCGAATTGCGAGAGGAATTGGCGTTACATTCCGAATATCATCCACAGGAAGTTTTTTGGAGATTTATTCCCAGATTGTACATTGATTTTGACAATTTGCAATTTTATTCAATGTCAAAACATGAAGATTTAGCAAATTATGCACCGCTCCACTGGTACAGCAAAAACGAAATTTTTATAGAAAAAATCAACATGGCGGATAGATATTGGTATGAAGAGTTTGGGGAAAATCTAATGAATTATGAAAAATTGGAACATCCTTTCTGTTGAGGAAAATTTTTTCAAATTTTGTTTGAAATTCCAAAAAATACGTGTTAATAATATTTGAAAAAACGTAGAAACGACCAATTTTTTATCCTTGACAAAAAGACAAAAAACTGGTCGCCTGTGGTAAATTTCAGAAAATCGAGATTTAAGAAAATCAGGACGATTTCCCCTACAATTTCCCAATTCTAATTATTTATAGCATCGTTAATCATTTGCGTCATTCTATCAACGCCGAGAGAATTAAGGCTTGCCAAATGCTGCTCCCAAACGGCATCGTCGGTAATATCAATGTTGCCAACTGTTGCATTTGCAATAAATTCTACCATGTAACTGCTGGCAATATCTGTGCTAAGTTGCGAAAATTCCGTTAAGTTCTCGCTGGGAATCCACGCACGTGGAGCGTTCGGCGTTAAATATGGCAAATATAAATTGCTCAAAATGCCTAAATCGTCCAACTGGCGAATCGAACCCTCTGGCGGCGGCAACTCAAAACCTGGAGGCACAAACCTTGGCAACGATTGCACAAATACTCTTCCCCAACTGTACGTATCTTGTTGCTCTTGCGAAAGCAACTCGTCAGGAACTGGCATTAGCGAACCATCCGCCAATCGCTCAATCCGTTGACCGATTGGTCCCCATTGCGTTTGCACAGAATTTTCCAACTCGAAAATGTGATCGAAGAAACGCAATATCAACGGCGGATTTGTCGCATTATCCGTGATAAATGCTTGTGTTCTAAATGTGGTTGCTCCTACTGGAAAGCCCTCACGGTTTGTGCCGACTTGGTCGGAATTTCTCCGCCAAACTGGCGTTACGTTCGCATTTGCTTGCAAAACTGGCAACGGCTCAAAATGATGACGGCGAATTACTTCTCCGCTTGGCAACGTTTCTTCAAAAGCATCCGAGAAATCGCCAGGACCATAAGCTGTCGTTACGCCAATCAAGTTGTTTCTGCCGTTTGCTCCCCATAATGAGCGGTCTTGCGTAAACATTTCTGGGTCTAACAAGCCTTCCGCCCATAATCCTGCGAACCACGTCATCATTTCACGGAACTCTGGCTCGGCTGGCGCGAACACAAATTGTCCGTCAACGTACGCATAATAAGGAAACGGAGCTTGTGCCGCCGCATTTAATCCCCAATATCCAACCATATTTGTTATTGTGTAATTTTGTGGGTCAACAGACATTGGAATTACCGAAACGCCGTCGCCGCGCGGATCGTTATCTCGGAAAGCACGCAAAACGTCCGTAAACTCGTCAACCGTGGTTGGCATATCTAATCCCAAATTGTCAAGCCAAGTTGTGTTTATCCACGGAGCAAAAACTACCAACGGTTCGCCCGCAACAAACGGAATCGTGTAAATTTGTCCGTCTGGTAACGTCATCGTTTCACGAACGGACGGCAGATTTAACACGCTGTCAATGTTCGGTGCGTACTCCGCTATTAAGTCGCCAATCGGAATCGCTATTCTGTCGCGCAGGGCAATTTCCATTAGCCGTGCATCGTTCAACAGCCAGCCGCCGATTAAATCAGGATAATCGCCAGCATTTAACATTATGTTAAACCGCTCAATTACGCCAGGATGCGGCATTAACTCGAGGTTGACATCAACACCAGTTTCCTCTGCCCAAATTTGAAACATTACTTTTTCTTCAGGAGTTCCTGCATCGTCCGCAAAAATCGTGAAAGATTCACGCTCGCGTACCAATGGCAAGCCCTCTAAATACATATTTCCGCGGATTTCTCGTCCGTCATCCGCTGTTTCTACTTCTAATTGTTGCAAAGCTGCAACCGCATCTGTGCCTGTTTCGCCAGATGCTCCGCCGCCGCCGCAAGCCGCTAAACTCGCTGCCGCCAAAATTGCAAAAAATCCCAAAAATTTTCTTGTATATTTCATAAAATCCTCCTAAAATTTAGCCCTTTACAGAGCCGAATGTTACGCCCTTTACAAAATGTCGCTGTATAAACGGATACATTATCAAAACTGGAATGGATGCTACTATTATCAAGGAATATCGCATCATATCCATTAAAGCCTCCAACCGCTGGCGTTCGGCGATTGCCTCTGGCGTTGTTGCTATCATGCCAGCTGCCTCTTGCATTAGCGTGTTGTTTATAAGGATGTTACGCAGCTCCAGCTGTAGCGGCCACCGCGCACGCTCCGAAATGTAGATTAACGCACTAAAGAACGAGTTCCAGTGAGCAACGCCGTTAAATAGCACTTGCACGGCGATTATTGCCGCCGATAACGGTAGCACAATGCTAATGAAAAATCTTGTGTTGCCGCAACCGTCCATTTTGGCGGCTTCTAGCAACTCTGGCGGAAGGTTCGTTACAAAAAATGTGCGACAAACTATCAAATTAAACACGCCGATTGCGCCTGGAACCGTCAGCGCCCAAACCGTGTTGAGCATTCCCATATTCATGACAACCATATAAGTTGGGATAAGTCCGCCGCTGACGAACATTGTGATTAGATAAAATATCATAATCGGCTTTTTGCCGTAAAAGTCGTCCCGCGCGAGAGCGTACGCCGTGGGAATTGTTACGACCAAATTTATCAACACGCCAACCGCCGTGTAATAAAGAGAGTTGAAAAAGCCGCGCATGACTGTTCCTGTTGCAAAAACTTCCGTATAGCCGTCCAATGTGAAGCCGATTGGAAAAAGCACAACATCTCCAGAAGAAACAGCGTGCGGATCGCTAACGGATGCAATAATTACAAAGTACAACGGATAAGCCACCAGCAGGAAAAGTATCGTAAGGACGGTAAAAACTACGCCGTCAAAAATTTTATCTTCCAGCGAGCGGTCTATTGCAGTTTTTTTAGATTTCATAAATACCTCCTAGAATAGCGAACGGCCGAAAAATTTGCCAGTGATAAAGTTGACAACTATCAACAAAACCGCATTGACAGCCGAATTGAACAAACCTATTGCTGCAGAAAATCCCATATCGTTTTGCAGCAAGCCAACTCGATAAGTGTACGTGCCGATAACTTCCGAAACGCTCATGTTTAGGTCGTTTTGGAGAGCCAAAACTCGCTCAAAGCTGACGGACATAAGACTACCAAACGCCAGAATAAGCATCATAGTCATCATTGGCACAAGCATTGGAATTTCGATGTGTCGCATCATTTGTAACTTGGTTGCACCGTCCACTTTGGCGGCTTCGTAGTATTCTGGGCTTATCCCAGAAAGTGTAGCAAAATACAGCACCGAGGAAAAGCCCATTCCCTGCCAAACGCCAGACCAAACGAAAATGTGCCGCCAAATAGATGCATCCGCCATAAAGTTGACAGGCTGCATTCCAAGTGCTTGCAAAATTGTGTTGACGATTCCTGCACTAGGAGACAAAAACAGCAAAATCATACCAGTCATAACAACAACCGAAATAAAGTGCGGAGCATACGTTACGGTTTGGATAACTTTTCTGTAGCGTTCGTGGCGGAAGGAGTTCAGCATTAACGCCAAAAGGATAGGAATTGGAAACCCTGCAATAAGCTGATAAAAGCTCAAAATGAGGGTGTTTTCGATAGTACGCATGGCAAGCGGCGAGTTGAAAAATCGCTCAAAATGTGCCATGCCAATCCACTGACTGCCAGTTATGCCCAGCCTTGGGACAAAATCACGGAACGCTATTTGAATCCCATAAAGTGGTACATAATGGAAAATGATTGTGATGACGATTCCCGCAAGGCAAAACAGGTAGAGTTCCCAGTTGGGCAAAACCTTGTTTTTTAGCGTGTTTTGCAGGGAAAAGGTTGGCTTCATCACGCTTGTTTGTTGCATAAAATCACCTGCTTTCTAAAACCAAAACCGTGGGCTCTGCCCACACCCGCAAGGACGCGCGCGCCCTCCCGCCTGCCGGCGGGCAGGTGACCCGCATAGTTTATTTTGCGGTGGTTTTAATAAATTAAAATGGGTTGATTTGATGATTTGAGATGTTTTTGCACAAACAAAAACAGACCCAAATTTTTTGCGTATAGTTATCGTGGTGTTGAGTATTTTTGTATAACAAAAATACCTTTTTGAGGCCTGTGTTAAGACCTGTCTGTTAAGACCTGTCTGTTAAGACCTGTCTGTTAAGACCTGTCTGTTAAGACCTGTCTGTTAAGACCTGTCTGTTAAGACCTGT
>WRKG01000080.1 GCA_009778185.1 Bacillota bacterium | reverse complement strand
AAAATTTTGGAGCTGTACAGAAATTACGTTCGCTCTAACGGAACGGAGATATACAAATGAGAAACATTAAAATTTTAGCGGCGGACATGGACGGCACATTATTGCGAGACGACATGACCGTATCGGAGCGTACGCAAGCGGCGATAAAGGCGTGGATAGCGGACGGGCGATATTTTGTGCCAGCGACAGGGCGACCGTTGTTGGCAATGGATATGGTGACAAATTTTTTGGAAGAGGATATGCCGTTTATCGTGTACAACGGAGCGGCGGCGATAATGCACCGTTCCCAGCGGGAGTTGTTCGCGCGGTTCACGCTAGATCCCGCAGTTGTTCCCGAAATTTGCGCAATGGGCAAAGAGCGAGATGTGCGGGTTTTGCTGTGGGCAAACGAAAAATTATACGCCACAGAAAACAACAAATACATTCAATATTACGAAAACGCCACAAACGCAAAATCGGAGCGGCTTTGGGATGAGGAAGATATTCGCGCGGTGGCAGCGGAGGGCGTAACCAAAATATTGTGGATGGATTATCCCGAGCAAGTTTTGGTGCATCAACAGGAAATGCCTCGCCATTTTGGCGGCAGAGTAAATTGCCACGTAACACGTCCAGAATTATTTGAGTTTGTAGCACCAGGCGCAACCAAGGGAATAGCTTTGGGCAAAGTTGCCGAAAGTTTGGGCGTGGCACATTCCGAAACGGCGGCGGTTGGAGATAGTTATAATGATGTCGCAATGCTAGAATATGCGGCGGTGGCTATCGCAATGGGCAACTCTCGCCAGGAAATTAAGGATATTTGCAATGAGGTTACGTTGGGCAATAATGAAGACGGCGTTGCTGATTGGATTGAACGGGAGTTGGCTGGGAAAAAGTAGTGGCTACTGCAAACGTAGGGGCGGACTTGCCTGTCGAATTGGCAGGTTCGCCCGTTTTTTCTAAATCGTATGTTTCAATATATCAATCTGTTTTGAAATTATTCGAATTTATAAATAGTTACAACTCGAAAATATGATATAATAATCAAAAATATTTGTGAGGTGAAACCATGAAAAAATCAACTTTAGACCATTTTAACAATCATTTGCTTGCGAACATCCAAGGCAGCGAAAACGAAAATTTCAAAACGCCCATCGCTTGCGTTTCGTGCAAATTTTACAACGAAAAAATTACCGCAACTTTTGGTTATGCCACACCGACCGCAATTTGCAATAATCCAGAAAAATGTGATGAGAATTTTGACAACTGCGATTTATATGTTGCCAAAAATGGAGGATAATTATGCCGATTTTGGCGATTAGTTTTGACGGCGTGGGCGATATAGCCTACGAAAGTATGGCGGCGGAAGCGGAAAAATATCCTAATATAGCCGCTTTTAAGGCGAACGGATTTTACCGAAACAACGTTAGCACCGTGGCTTTGTCAAGCACTTATCCGATTCATGCAACGATAAGCACGGGAAAAGTGCCGAGCGTTCACGGTATTATTTCGAATTATATTGACGCAACTCGGAGCGATTCTGCTGCTCCGTGGGCACAAATGGCGAGCCTTTTTAAGCACAAAACACTTTGGGATGCCGCCAAAGATAAAAATCTCAAGACGGCAGCCTTTTTGTGGCCTGTTTCTTGCGGCGGTAAAATCGATTATCATATTCCAGAATATCACAAGCAGACTGGCGAAAATCAAGTTATTTGCAACTTAAAATATGGTAGCAAATTTTTTCAGCTAAAAACTTTTTTGAAACATAAACATTTGCTAGATGGCATAAAACAGCCAAATTTGGACAATTTTACCACAACCGTCGCTTGCGACCTTTTGGCAACCAAAAAAATTGATTTAATGCTTGTCCACCTAATTGCATATGACGATTTTTGTCATAATTTTGGTAGCACTGGCACAGAACCCGCCAAAAAAGCACTTGACGAAAATTTGGGAAGATTGCTGAACGCTTGGGGGGAAAATCCAGTAATTATTTTTGCGGATCACTCGCAATTAGATTTAGTTGAAGTTATCAATTTAGAAAAACTTTATCCGAATACGTTCACGCAAAATGGCGGCTCTGCGTTTATCAAAAACGCAAAAAATTTAGAGGGCAAAACTTTGGAATCGCAATATTGGTTTGGTAGATTTTTAACGGAGGAAGAAATGACAGAAAGCGGTCATTCTGCCTACTTTTCGGCAGGAATAACGGCAAAAGTTGGCTATAGTTTCGGCGAAAAGCCCATGAAAGGCGAACATGGCTATCCTCCAAGTTATGAAAATTATCAAATTTTTTATAATACGAATAAGAAAATATCTCAAACCTTAAAAGGGAATATCCGCGACGTAACGGCAATAATCGCAAATGAACTGCAACTCGATATGGATATTTTAGATGAATATGGTTGGAGATAATATTGCGTTTTTATATGGTAGTTTGATTTTTTGTCGGATAACGTAGGGGCGGATATTATCCGCCCGTCCGACGAGTCCGCCCATTTTTTCTGTACCAGTTTATTTTTAAGTTAATCGGGTATACGTGATGTTTGGCTTAATAAGCCTTTTTTTTAGAATTTTTGTAACGTAGTCGTTCGTTAGGGATAATTCTTTGGCTATTTATTTGGCTATTTATTTTGTTGACATTTTTAGCCGTGTATAAAGTAATTCAATTTTGCCTTTGATTTCGCCACGCATTTCCGCAAAATATTCCCGTTCCTCCCAAAAACTCATAACACCGTTCATCCAATCAATCCTTCTTCCTGTAGGACTTTTGTAACATAGTCGTCCGTCAGGGATAGTTCTTCGGCTATTTCTTTTATCGTCATTTTTAGCCGCATATAAAGTAATTCAATCTTACCACGCTCTTTGCCCTCTAACTTAGCAAAATACTCTCGTTCCTCCCAAAAACTCATAACACCGTTCATCCAATCAAGCCTTCTTCCTGTAGGACTTCTGTAACATAGTCGTCCGTCAAGGATAGTTCTTCGGCTATTTCTTTTATCGTCATTTTTAGCCGCTTATAAAGTGTGTTTATTTCGCCTTCGATTTTACCTTCGATTTTACCTTCGATTTTACCTTCAATTTTGCCCTCTAACTTAGCAAAATACTCTCGTTCTTCCCAAAAATCCATAACATCTTTCACCTCCTTATCTTCCCGAAACTCCTCAAAACGCTCATTAAAGAAAGCAATTATCTCGCTTACTTCCTCCAAATCCGATTTACTTCTTTGACCCAACAAATATTGTGCCAACTCTCGTGCTTCAGGCGTTATGCCACTTTCAGCGATTCTGCTTAAATCCACAAACATCATTTTGGGCTGAATGGGATAAAGTTCTCCAGTAAACACGCTACATATAGCATAAACATTGATGTTTCGCCCATTGAGAATCTCTTCCTGCGTTTCGGCTAAAAACCAAATTTGGTCGGTTTCTTCTCGGTTGTTCCACGTTATCCCCAAAATGAAGTAGTCAAACGCTCTTTTTATTACATTCGCCTTTTTGTTGATTTGATTTTGAAGTTCAATAAAGGTTCGCCGTTTTTGACTGGTTAATTTTAAGTCCTGGGTGCGTGGTGCACCTTTGCTTTCTTTTGATATTATATAGGCGTATTGCGTGTCAACCGAAACTTCGCCCTCAATTTTGGGCATATGGGCGAAAGTTCCCTCCATAAATTTTAACTCTGTTATGAAGATGTTCGTTGCCTTTGCCAGAACGTCGCCGCCTGTGTTATCCTTGAAAGCGTACTGCAAAAATATATCGTACATTGGGCTAATGTGGATAACTTTTTGGTTGTTTAGCACCATACTTCCCAAATAGTGCATTTTGTCGCTAGTTTTGCTCATTTTTTCCACCTCTTTTGTATTATATCATTTTTATTTTGGGAGTGCAAATTTTTTTGAAAATATTCGTCCAAAAAATTCCAAAAAAATTGACAACTTGCAAAAAATATGCCAGTCGCCAAATTTATTTTAGTTGCAAAAGATCCACTAACTCAAATATCCGTCTAAGAGGGTTATGGGAGTTAGTCCGAGGTGGTATAGGAAAGGCAAATATATTGGGGAAAAAATTAGCAAACGGACGATAGCAGGTTTTTGCCGTTCGTTTGCTAATTTTTAATATCAATATTGCAATTTTTAGGTATAATAAGTGCCGTTTAGCTTAAATAAGCCTTTTCTCGTAGAACTTCTGTAACATATTCGTCTGTTAGAGATAGTTCTTCTGCTATTTTTTTGACATTTTTAACCGTGTACAAAGTAATTCAATCTTGCCGCACACTTTGCCCTATAACTTAGCAAAATATTCCCGTTCTTCCAAAAAAATTATAACACCGTTTGCCAAATCAGCCATTCTTCCTGCGTTTCGGCTAAAAACCAAATTTAATCGGTTTTTTCGGTTGTTCCACGTTATTCCCAAAATGAAGTGGTCAAACTCCACACACAAAACACAAACAACTCACTATTTCCGTTTATCCAACCATTCCAAAGCGGCATCAGAAACCAACTTCAAATTATCCGCAACAAACGGCGTAGGCAAGCCAGCATCTTCAATCAAGTCCACGAAAGTTTTTGTGCCAGCCAACGAGAGCAATCGCAAATATTTTTGCCAAGCCTCGCTGTGATTTTTCTGGTCAATCGCCCAAAAACTCAACGCCATAATTTGTGCCA
>WRKG01000079.1 GCA_009778185.1 Bacillota bacterium | reverse complement strand
GAAATCTTTGAAAAAGTTAAAAGCCTTAAAAGCGGAGAAATCCGCCGCTGCCAAAGCCTTAAAAATTGCACAAGAAAATTTGCAAGATAAAATTGACCAAATTCGCACCAAATTAACAGAAAAGCAATGCGAATCGCTTGTTATGGCTCTTTTGCAGGACGGCTTTTTTGCCGAACTGGAAAAATATCTTGTTGCGGAAGTTGACAAAGTTGTAAAAGACATTTTGCGGCTGTGGGATAAATATACGGTTTCGGCGGAAATGTTGGCGGAAAGCCGCAATTCGGCGGAGGTTTGCTTGGATAAATTTTTGAAGGAGTTGGGTTATTTTGAGTGAGTGGATAGAAAAAAAGATTTCGGAGATTGGCAACACCAGTTCAGGTGGTACGCCGTCAAGAGCAATACCTAGTTATTTTACTGGCAACATACCATGGGTTACAACTAGCGAATTAAACGACAATTATATAAACGATACGATAGAGAAAATAACCGTTGAGGCACTTTACAATTCCTCGGCAAAATTATTTCCCAAAGGTACAATTTTAATGGCGATGTACGGTGCAACTATCGGAAAACTTGGCATTTTAGATATTGAAGCAACCACAAATCAAGCCTGTTGTGCTTTGTTTTTCAACGAAGATATTGACTCGCTATTTATGTATCATTTGTTGCTTTATTCTCGTGCTAAAATAATCGAGTTGGGGAGCGGTGCAGGACAATCAAATATTAGCCAAAAAATCATTAGAGAACTAAAATTCAAAATCCCAACTTCCATAATCGAACAACAAAAAATAGCCGAAATCCTAACAACAGCCGATAAAGCAATAACCGCCAGCCGTGCCTTGCTTGAAAAATATACGGCGGTTAAGTTGGGGCTTTTGCAGGATTTGTTGGGGAATGGAAAACCAACGAAACTAATAAAAGTTGGGAAAATTATAGTAAGTGGAGTGGATAAGCACATACATCAAAATGAGATACCTGTTAGATTGTGTAATTACATGGACGTTTACAATAATCGTTATATAACGGACGATTTGCCATTTTCAAAAGGTTCTGTAAAATCCTCGGAATTTAAGCGTTTTGCTTTGCGTGATGGAGACGTGATATTTACGAAAGATTCCGAAACGCCAAACGATATTGGTATTCCAGCGGTTGTGTGCGGTAATCCCAAAAGTCTTGTATGCGGTTATCATTTGGCGATGCTTCGACCGTTCAAAGATAAATATAGCGGAAAATTTGTTATGTTCGCATTACAAACGCAAAATTGCAAAAATTATTTTGGTGTAATGGCAACTGGCATGACACGTTTCGGAATGAAGATAGAATCGATTGAAAATCAAGTAATTTTTGCTCCACCGCTCGCCGAACAACAGCGAATCGCCGAAATCCTAACCGCCGCCGACAACCGCATAACCGCCGAACAAAAGCACCTAGCCAAACTGGAAAAAATAAAACTCGGACTAATGCTCGATAATCGCCGTGGCTTTCTGCTCATTTATTATTTTGGCGGCACGAATAATGTATTCTTCAGGATTATCTGCAAATTGGTCAAAAACGGCTTTATCCAAACCGCACAAAATTTTTACCGCCGCTTTTCGAGTTATCCCTGTTTCCGCCGCAATTTTGCCGACAAGATCGTATTTCACGGAAGAACTTGCTTCCTGTCCATTCGGTAGGCGGGCAGTTGCGTATTGCACGTTTTTTTCTCTCGATGTATTGCTACGGGCAAAAGCAGAGCCTTCCTGCAACTGCTCTTTGGATTCAATATTTTTCGTCTGCTCGCCAGTTTCTACTTTGAAATAAATCTTGGAAACACGCAATTTGGCGTTCAATTCCTTGACGGATTTTTTCCACCAATTCATCTTCGGCAAAATCTACTATAAAAGCTACTATTATAGTAGCTATAGTAGCTTTTTCGGTTAATTTGCGACCACAACGCTTGAAACGCCTTGCTGTACAGCTTGCTTTTGTCAAGCGTAATGTTGACGTTATTTTTGCGAGCGTTTTCGGGCTTGTTGGCGTTCGCATCGTAAATGGAATCGAGAACGGCGATAATTTCGGCGGCTTGTACGGCGGTTTCTTCTGGGATTTCAATCGTGCCGTTTTGCTTATCTTGGTAATATTTTTCGGTAAGTTCGCCACGTTTTACATAGCCGTTTTGGATAAGATTCTCGTGAATTACAATAGCGGTTTCCTCGCCGAACTTTTCGACGAACAGTTGCGACTCTACTTTGCGTGGGCGATCGGCGACCGTTTCGGCAATTTCGCTTTGCAGCCCTTTCGCAAAATCGTCATAGCTTTCGTTTGCGATAACCGTCAAAATGTTGATATTATACACTTCCTCACGAGATAACAGCGTTTCGTCCATGCGTTCGCCGCTCTGATTTACCGCAAGCCGCAGCCCGCGCCCGACTTCTTGCCGCTTGCGAACATCACTTCCGCTTTGCTTTAGTGTGCAAATTTGAAACACATTCGGATTATCCCAGCCCTCACGCAATGCGGAATGCGAAAATATGAACCGTACAGGCTCACGGCGGTCAAGCAGACGTTCCTTATCTTTCATAATTAGATCGTAAGCGGCGGCATCGTCGGAGGCTTGCTCTTTTTTGTTGCCGAGTTTGCTGTCCAGCATTTTGCCGCTTTTTTTGTCAACCGAGAAATAACCTGCGTGCGTTCGTGCGGCGGAAATTCCGTCAAGATATGCAAGATAATCCTGTGAATCAGTGGCAAGCCGCATATCGCCGATAATAGATTTGTATTTTTCCTCAAAAATATCGGCGTAAATGCCGCCTTTTGCGTTGCCCGTGCCGTCATATTGCTTGTATTTCGCCACTTCGTCAATGAAGAACAGCGACAAAACTTTCACGCCTTTTGCGAAAAGCTGTCGCTCTCGCTCGATGTGCGAGAGAATGGTTTCTCGTATTTGAATGCGGTGCAACTGCTCCTCGCTGACTGTGCCGATAACGTCCCCTGCGAATAGCTTTTTGCCGTTTGCGAACTCCACGGAGGAATCTCTGCCGTCAATTCGCCGAACGATATTGCCGTTGTCTTCGTCGTTTAGTTACATTACGGCTTGGGCGGTTGTGGCACTGCCGCTGAAGAAGTCGAGGATAATATCGTTGTTGGTGGTGGATAATTGCAACATTCTTTTTATATACTCTTATAGGTTTAGGAGTGTCAAACACGTTGTTTTCAAGGATTTTCTTTAAGTGTTCTTTGGCAAGTTGTGTCGAACCGACCATTTCGTTAAGCCAAACTGTATTTGATAGCACGCCATCTTTAACTTCTGAAAGATACTTTTTCAATCGTGGAACGTTAGTTCGTCTTTACCAAACAAAAGTCTGCCCTCATCGTAAGCGGTTAGTAAACTTTCTTTTGAGAGCATTGGATATGTTCCCTCAACTGGTTTCCAGCTAACTCCATTTGTAAATGTAACTTCGTACGTTTTGCTGCCACTTTTGGCTTGTAGTGCAACGCTTGTCCAACTTCCACGCTGGTCATTATCGGGATTTTGGTAACGTTCTTCTTGCTCTTTTGTTCGTGGCAACAAATTAAATTTTAAGTTGTCTGCACTTTTTGCATAGCATAATAAATATTCATGGTCTGTTGACATAAATTTAGCATCGTTTTGTACAACATTTTTCTTCTTCCAAATTATTTGTGCGACAAAATTGCTCTCTCCAAAAATCTCATCGCAAATTTTGCGTAATTGTGCGACTTCGTTGTCATCAATGCTGATAAAAATCACGCCGTCATTGCTTAGCATATTTCTCGCCAAAACCAACCGAGGATAAATCATGCTGCATCAATCGGAATGAAAGCGCCCATTTGTTTCGGTATTTTTGAAAAGGCGTTCGCCCTCATCGTCATAAACACCTGTATCATTCTCATAATTTTTATGGCTTTTTGAGAAATTATCGTTGTAAATAAAATCGTTGCCTGTGTTATATGGCGGATCGATATACACCATTTTTATTTTGCCGAGATAGCTTTCTTACAGTAATTTCAGCACATCGAGGTTATCGCCCTCAATGTAAAGGTTTTCGGTTGTGTTCCAGTTTTTGCTTTCCTGCACGCAAGGGCGGAGGGTTTTGCGGATAGAGCGAGCAGCTTCGGCAATGGCGGCGCGTTTGCCTACTCAGGTAAATTCGTAGACTTCGTCGTTGAAAACTTCTTCGCCTAGCATTGTGCGTAGTAGGTTGATGTTTAGTTTTCCGTCTGTTATTACTCCTGGGAATAGGTTGGATATTTTTTTTAGGTTTTCGGTGGTTGGGTTTTGGGTTTCGAATTTTGGTTTGTTCATGGTTTTTGCTCCTTTTTTTGGTTTGTTTTTTTAGAATCGTTGCTATTTTTGGATTTGCTAGAACTAGCCGATTACACATCAATCAATTTCAATAGCCTGTTTTTAGCCTTTTCCAAAATCTCTAATTTTACACTACCAAAATATTTTAACACAATATCCTGCGAAAGCGTGTATATTTTGTCAGCACGGATATTTGACGGCACTTTTAACACGCCATTCGCCAGGTCGTCATTTGTAAACGGCACAGAATAGGGTTTGCTATCTGCAACAGATGTTACCGCCATAACAATAATATCGTCCGCTACATCGTTATAGGAATTT
>WRKG01000078.1 GCA_009778185.1 Bacillota bacterium | reverse complement strand
TCACGAAACAGGACACAAATTTTGAGCAAGCTGTAAACGCAACTCGGCTTTTTGCCGATGTTTTAGGGAAGAATATCAACCTTGAAAAATATTTTGCTGAAAATCACGCAAAATACGGCGTAACCACCGATTGCAATAATAATTATTGCAATCAATGGCAACTGTATTGTATAATAATGATAAGATATTATGAAAGGAGCGAAATTTATGAAACTCGCAAGCCTATTTGCTGGCATAGGTGGCATTGATTTGGGCTTTGAACAAGCCGAATTTACACCTATTTGGGCAAATGAAATTGATATAAACGCCGCTAAAACTTTTAACCTTAACCACAAGAAGACTCGTCTGATTGTGGACGACATCTGTAAAATAAAGGGGGCTGACATTCCCGCTGTGGAAGTCTTGACAGGTGGCTTTCCTTGCCAGGCTTTTTCGGTTGCAGGTTACAGAAAGGGCTTTGAAGACGATAGAGGCAACTTGTTCTTTCAAATAATTAGGCTGTTGACTGAAATGGAAGAATTGGACAAATTGCCCAAAATTTTGTTACTTGAAAACGTTAAAAATTTATATTCTCACGATAATGGAAACACATTCAAGGTCATAAAAAGCGAACTCAAAAAATTGGGCTATCACTTGACGGCGGAAGTGCTTAATTCCATGGATTTTGGCAATGTTCCGCAGAATCGTGAACGCATTTATATAGTTGCGTTTTTGGATAAGGAGACCTTACAACGATTTGTCTGGCCACAAAAAATTCCTTTAACAAACACGATTGACAAGCTAATTTCACGAAATTTGAAAGTGTATCACAAATATTATTATCACGAAGATAAAAAATCGTATGAAATGTTGAAAGAAAACATAACAAGCAAAAAATCGATATATCAGTTTCGGCGCGTTTACGTTCGTGAAAATAAATCTGGCGTTTGCCCTACCTTGACCGCAAACATGGGAACAGGCGGACATAATGTACCGTTGATTTTGGATAACGATAACAATATCCGCAAACTTACGCCTAGAGAATGTCTAAATTTACAGGGATTTCCGCAAAATTTTGAAATCCCCAAAAATATTGCCGATAGCCACATTTACAAACAGGTTGGAAACTCGGTTACAGTACCAGTAATAAAGCGAATTGCAGAATCCATTAAAAAGGCGGTTAAAAATCAATGATTGAAAATTTTAACGCAAAAAAGATAAATTATCACATGATGGACGTTGAAAAATACGTAAAATCACTAAAATTGGTTGGTTCACTTTCACGCTTATTTAGCGATGATGCAGTGCCTTTTATTCACTACAGAGCCACGGAAATGATTTATTGCAAGAGTTTTAAGGCAAATAACTTGGCTAGGGCTGACGTTTCGGCGGATGCTAAATTGCGGAACAATGGCATTGGAATAAAAACTTTTCGTGCCAACAGCCATACGCAGAAAATAGCAGAATTTAACAAGCAGCAGCAGTTATACAGCGGTTTAGATAAATTGCAAAGGGCAAAAATGGTTGCGGAATTGCGGAACGCTAGATTACAGCTTACTTTAGATGTATATGAAATTAACGAATTGTTTTATCATTGCATTTTAAGGGACGAAGAGGGCTTTTATTTGTGCGAAGAAGAGATGAAATTTATTGATATTGATAAAATCGTGCTATTGCCAAAGAAAAAAGAGAGTAAAGCCACGTTTTTTACGGACGGTATTGAACAGTACAAATTTGATTCAACAAAAAGCACTCTGTTCAAAAAATTTACGTTTAATGAATGTTTCAAATTTGTTGAAGTGGATATTTTGGAAAATCCGCTAGACGAGTTAGAAAATTTGCAAAATGGGCAAATAGAAGAAATTACATTTGTTGAATCGGCGATAATTCCACTGTATTCCAGAGACCTCCAACAGGGCAAAGTTGTAAAGCCAAAAAGTGGCCTAAATATATGGAACTCTGGCGGTAGAAAACGAGACTTTAACGAGGTTTATATTCCGTTCAACAAATATGTCAAAGAAAAATACGAAAATTTCTTTCCATTACGAGAAACTCCGTTTGAAGTGGAATTACCTAGTGGAAAAATTCTATCTATGAAAATATGTCAAGACGGTGGCAAGGCAATAATGAGTAATCCCAACAAAGCCCTTGGAAAATGGCTTTTGCGTGATGTTTTGCGACTGGAAGAAGGCACAATTTTAACCTATGAAATGTTGTTAAAAGTTGGAGTCGATGCTGTAGAATTTTTGAAAATTGCACCGTTAAAATACAAGCTGAATTTTAAGGAAATTGGGGCTTTTGAGGAATATTTGGATAGCTTGGAGAGGTAAAAAAATATGCGTGCATTTTTTTGGATAAAAGCGTTTTCCATGTCTCAAAAATCCAAGGAATACAAAACATTTGCCATTGCCGAGCAAAACAAATGGGGAATGTTGGCAATCCTTAATTCTTCGCTATTTTGGTGGCATTGGGTGGTTGTTTCGGATTGCTGGCATATCACAAAAAAAGAATTGTCAACTTTTCGCATAAATATGCAATGTTTGCAATCTAGCGAGTTGCAAACATTGGCAATTCAGCTTGAAACGGAGTTGGAAAATACGAAAGTTGAAATAAACAGCAAACAGACGGCGTTTGAATATAAGCATAAATTTTGCCGCACAACGATTGATAAAATCGACGATTATTTGGCGGAATTTTACAGATTGACAGCCAACGAAACAGAATACATAAAAAATTTTGCTAAAAAATATCGTGATAGTTTGGGATAATTTGCAAATGCAAAATTTGCAATTCCAAAAAACGTATGTTATAATTTTATCAAGACATTTAGCAAGGAGAAATTCATGCACAATATAAACCTATGGCACGGCAAAGATCACGTATTAAAGGAAAGTTTGGAAATATACAAAGGAAAATCGTTGGAATTTTTGGACGTTTCGTTGGTCGGCAAAATAACAGAAATTTTAAGCACCGAAATCACAGAAATTAAGGCAAGAAAAGCGTTCGCCGATTTGGTGTTTTTGCTGTCAACTAACCATGGCGCTCACTTTGAAATGCAGGTTAAATTATATCTTGCGGATATGATTCGCTTTGCAATATACAATTTGGAGATGTCCAAAAAGCACAAAATTCCGTTTACAACGGTAATAATCACGCTTGACCGTCCAACGATAACGGAATACAAAAATGACTCGATAACCTTTAAGCCGACAATAATATGTCTAAAAGACAGAGACGGCGATGCGGCAATCGCAAACATAGCCGAAAAGCTAGAAAAAGGCGAGTCGATAAACGAACTAGAACTACTATATTTACCATTTTACAGTAGCAAAAGCGGCAAAACAATGGCGGAATTATTCACATCTGCCATACGGTTGACAACAAAAATGACAGAAACTCCCCAAAAGGCGGAAAAATTGCGAACGATGTTGATAATGCAGTTAGGCAAAATTGCCAACAAAGAGGAGTTTCGCAGAGTATTGGAGGAAAATAGAATGTTATTAGAGGGAAATATGGCTGTTGAGGTTTTAATAGAAATTGGCGAGGAAAAAGGGTTTGATAGAGGTAAGGCAGAAGGTAAGGCAGAAGGTAAGGCAGAAGGCAAGGCAGAAGGTTTGGCAGAAGGCAAAGTCGCAACCGCCCACACAATGCTAGAAGAAGGTTTTAACATACAGCAAATTGCTAAAATTCTAAAGCAGCCGATTGACTGGGTTAAAAATTTGCAAGCCGAGGTATAAAAATGTTATTAGAGGGAAATATGGCTGTTGAGGTTTTAATAGAAATGGGCGAGGAAAAAGGGTTTGATAGAGGCAAGGCAGAAGGTAAGGCAGAAGGCAAGGCAGAAGGTAAGGCAGAAGGTAAGGCCGAAGGCAAGGCAGAAGGTTTGGCAGAAAGCAAAATTGAAACCGCCCACACAATGCTAGAAGAAGGTTTTAACATACAGCAAATCGCTAAAATTCTAAAGCAACCGATTGAATGGGTTAAAAATTTGCAAGCCGAGGTATAAAAATGTTATTAGAGGGAAATATGGCTGTTGAGGTTTTAATAGAAATTGGCGAGGAAAAAGGGTTTGATAGAGGTTTGGCAGAAATCAAAATCGAAACCGCCCACACAATGCTAGAAGAGGGCTTTACCATACAACAAATCGCTAAAATTCTAAAACAACCGATTGAATGGGTAAAAAATTTGCAAGCCAATGTTTAACAAACTACAAACAAATTTCCCACGCAAAATTATCCTAATCATTGTAATTTTGTAAGGGAACATTTTTATCTTGCAATAAATTATTTGAATTGAAATTAAATCTTGCAAAACGGCAAAAAACATGATACAATCCTTTGGTAAGAAATTTACAATTTTGAATATTTTGAAAATTTAACAGGAGGAATCTCAATGAAAGCATTACTAATAAACGGCAGTCCAAATGCGAACGGTTGCACATTTACAGCCCTTTCGGAGGTTGAAAAAACGCTAAAAGAGGGCGGAATCGCCACCGAAATTATCCAAATTGGCAACAAGGAAATTCGTGGTTGCGTAAGTTGCCAAAAATGCCGAGAAACTGGGCGTTGCGTATTTGACGACATTGTCAACGAAA
>WRKG01000077.1 GCA_009778185.1 Bacillota bacterium | reverse complement strand
TTATCAAGATTGCCGAGCAAATCGGCACTTTTGATATATCGATTCGCCCTTATGAAGATTGCTGTACGGTTTTTGTGCCGAAACATCCCGAAACCAAACCAAATGCGGCGGCGGTTGCCAAAATGGAGGGGAAACATCCCATTTTGCAGGAGATGTACGCAAGGGCAGTTGCGGAAACAGAAATTATAACCAACTAAAAAAATGGGCGGAAAATATCCGCCCAAAAATTTATTCTTATTTAACCAAATCGAGAAGTTCGTCTTTGGAAACTGCGCCAACAACACGTTTGTAAAATTCGCCGTTTTTGAACGATATTACATTGGGAATACTCATTACTTGAAAAGCGGTCGCTAAATCGTGGCTTTCGTCAACATTTACTTGACATACCAACACAGAATCAGCGTGTTCTTCGGCTATTTCTTCTAGCGATGGCACAATTCTTTTGCAGGGATTACACCACTCAGCATAAAAATCCACTAAAACAGGTACTTTGCTATTGCTAACTACCTCGTCAAAATTATCTGAATCAAGCATTCTAATCATAAAATCAACCTCCAAAAAATTATCAAAAATTAGTGTGAAATATATTGTATATCATGGTTTGGATTTTGTCAAATTTTTATATTTTATAAAATCAATCATTTTCGAACATTTCGCCAAAATCCAAATAAAATTTTACTAAAAAAGTTTTTTATGCTATAATAAAAACTGTCTTAACAGCCGATAAATTATTATAAGCTGTAGGCTTTAATTTCTCACAAGAAGGAGGCTTTTTATTGAGTTTTAAGAAGAAAATTAGTCTTTACATGGCGATTATTATGTTGTTCAATTTGATTGTTCCGTTTGCAAGCCCTGCAATAGCAACTTTGCAGGCGGCTGGTCCCAATCTTACTGTGGATTTAACCCAGGGAATAGAAACAGGTGTAGTAAACTGGGTTCCCGTTGTGGGCGGACAAAACTCTAATCAAATTTTCGCACAGTTTCCCGTGCCGATAGGCGGCGTTTACGAGATGCGAGTTAGAACACACGAAGGCTGGGATTTAATCGTATTTGTTCAACGTGGCTTTGACACTATCAACGTTACTCACGATATTGATTTTAGGCAAGGTCAAGGCGGTTCTCCAATGCCGTCTGATGGCAATTACGAGGTATTTCACGCACCATCCGAGGGAGATTGGTTTCCTATTGACCAGTATTTGGATCCCTCTTTTATTCGTCCTATGCAAACTACTGGTCCTGCTTTGACTGGTATTGTTTGGGGCGAACCTGGAAACAACGAGCCACCTAGCTTTTTGATTCCTACAAATGGCGGTTTCTCGATACGCTACTTTTTCAGAGAATTGCATTTTTTCTTTGACGGCGAAAATTTCAATTTTGCCTCCTCTGGCTTTGAACCTGGTTATGTTTATACTATGACATTACGCGGGCTTTTGCCAAACCCAGGTTACGATCCCGACGACCCAAATAATACCGAACCGCCCTGGATTCCTGACGAAGATAACTCGACCGATTCAACGTTTAACTTAGGATTTAGCCCCATTACTGTGCAACCTTTTGCTAATGCGGGCGATCAAGTTGGCCCATATTTGGGCGACCGATTCGCAGGTGATCCCGATTCGCCAACTCATTTTAATGCTCGTGCAACGCAAAACATTATTCATCACAGCCGTTTTCCTTATGCGATGGCACAACCGCCCGAAGTTGACGATTTTGTACTTCCTGGCGGAATTATCCCTAATGAGTTTCCTCGTTGGCCAGCTAATCCAGAAGAGCCTTTGGGCTTTATTATGGAATTTGGCGTTCCAACCATTGCTGGCGAAGGCGTTGAGGTTCCCGATTATGCCGAAGTTTTATCAAACGCTAGCTTAATTTTAAGCGGAAACAGGCATTCCTTTACTTTGCGATTAGACGATGTTTTTGATCCTAATTTTAACGAAAATAACGTTTATCCAATGTCGGGTTCGGGATTTAGCGTTCGTAATGCTGAAGTTTTTTACGATGCCGCAAACGCTCCTTTTATTCGGCTTGAACTAGAAATTGGCGATGGCGATCCTTGGTTGCCTAGCTTGTTTTACAACGGTACTTCTACTTTAACTTTGTTGCCTGTTGCTAGCCCCGATCGTGATACGGTTGGTAGTATGGCAAACCCAAACAGAGGTAGCATTTTGCCGCCAACTTACACGCTGTTACACTACGGAATTAGCATAATTGACGGACAATATTTTGTCGATATTAAAACCAATTATCAACATACTGGTGTTTACATTGTAATTGAAGGCGCGGATCCAACTTTTCTTATGGGCGATCCTTTGCAGTTGCCGTTTGTTTCTGTTTCGCCAGTGGTAAATGCGGGGCAAGCACCAAGCCCTGTGCCTGTTCGTGGCAATGTTTTAGCCGCTACAGGTCGCTATTTTCAAGTGTTCTTTTTGCCGCTCGAGCAGCAGCTTACAGAATTTGAACGAAACGAAATTTTAGCTGGGCGTATTCCCGACAATGCTTTGCGTTCGCAAGTGCTTTGGTTTAGAGGTTCGGAGAACGATTTAACTTTACGTACTCCGCAACTTTTTACGGTTAATTTGGAAGATCACACGCCCAATCAAGGTAACGTTTTACGTGAAGAGGGCGTTGCCGAGTTGCGTACAACTTGGGATATTGGCACATACGATTTGATTCATAATTTGCATGAACGGCTTGGCGATGCAGACGGAAATCTCGTTATTTATTACGATTTAAGTTGGACACTTACGCCTGTCGAAAATGACGAATTACCGCCAACCACCGAGCTATTTGCAAGAGTACAAGTAACTTTTACCACAGAAGCGGGCGTTGCTAGCGTTTCGTACGTTCTCATGGATAACAACAATAATCCGATAACGCCCGATGCGAACGGAGTCAGCACTTTGGATGGCTTGCAAATGCTAACAACTGGGCAATCTCCGCCAATAGTTAATCCTGTGCTAAGCAGTTACATGGCAGACGTATTTTTTAGAATAAATACATATCATCAGTTGCATTCGGGAGCTCCTGCGCCGACTGTTAGTATTGTGCCGCCGCGCGGAATTCGCTTTCCTGCCGTGTACTTTATGAACGTGCAAGCAATGATAGTTGCTGGCAACGATGATATACAAGTGGCTGCATCAGAATTTGACAGCTTTTCGATAAGCGATTTTGATACGCCACGAGTTCCGCCACCGCAAAATTTAGTTATTAGCAATCCTGTTGTAACTACCGCCGCTTTGGGCGACGAAGAAGACAGAGTTTCCTTTGATTTAACTTGGGAGATTCCTGGTTCGCAGTTACGCACTTATCTTTCGCAATCGTTCGGATTATTGCCGTACGAGGGCGAAAATCCTTTTGATTTTGAAATGACAATTTACATCTCGCAAGACGAAGATTTTATGCGAGACGATTTTTCTAATATTCGTGCAACGCAAGGCGAAGGACATCACATTCCTCGACGTGCCGCCTCGGTTGTTGCCGATGCAAGCAATGCAACTCCGCCGATAATTGGCGAAAGCATTGATACTCCTGGTGCAAACAACAGAATACTTGTATCCAACATAAATAACGATAATTTTAACTTGTCAATCGAAGCCCGCAACGCCTTGCGAAACGGTAATGTTGTCGCAATAACTGGCTTGCGTTTGAATACCGCTCAATGGGATGCCGTTACTACTGGCGGCGCTTTATACACGGTTTCTTATACGATTGACGGACTCGACAAAAATCAATCTTACTTTGTTTACGTAGATTTTGTTGCTACGCAAAATTTGGAAGATAACGAAGATTTTCCTATCGAAGAGGCATCTTTCCTGTCGAACCTTGGCGGAATTTTAATGCCCGACGATCCAGAAGTACCTGACGGAGTTGACCGCGAACCGCCATCGGTCGATTTGAACGTGGAAGAAGGCTCGATTACACGCAACTCGGTAATTTTGTACTGGAACAGGATTCAACCGATGTTGTTGCCCGAAACTTACACTGAAACCTTGGAATACGAAATTATTCGTACACGGGATAATCAAATGTCGGAGGAACATCTTAATAATCGTGTACCTTTCGCCCAACTTTGGAACTCTGTTAGTGGCGCACACACCGAAATTATCGGTGCAAGAACCAGCGGCTCTGCTTTGCAATCGTGGGCTGGCTCGGAATGGGGCGGCGAACCCAACCTTATGGAAATTTTATCCGCCGCAAACGCAACGCCCATAAGATTGTGGGATGGCTCGCTTTCGGCAAATACGCTGTATTTTTACTATGTTCGTGTGGTTAGAACAGTTGTAGGTCCAAGTGGCACGTTCCAAACGTATTCGGTTTGGGCAAATGTTACGGTTACAACCACAATAGCAAGTTCGCCACGCAATTTGCGTATCGAAAGCGGTCGCGAAGATTTTGATCGCCAAACCGAAATTATGATAAGTTTTGAGGCTCCGCTAGAATTTGCCACGTTATCCGAAATTTTGGGCAACACAGCCAGCGGCGTACGCTTGCAATATCAATTACGCCCCGATGACGGCGATTGGCTAGATCCCGTATTTATGCGCGATTCGTTTTT
>WRKG01000076.1 GCA_009778185.1 Bacillota bacterium | reverse complement strand
GGCTCATAGCCACGGGCAGCTAGTTTATTGTCTGCCCATGTGTTTAAGCCGTTGCGTAGGCTTGCTATTCCGCTTGATAGGCTTGTTCCCAAAATGCGGTCTAGTATGCTTGTTATTGGCTCTAAAATCCATAAAATGCTTGTTCCTAGCGTTCTAAATAGGTCGATTACTGCTCCTACTGGATCGCGAAATACTCCTGCTAAAAAGTTTGCCAACCCTAAAAATGCGTTGATTGCACCGTTGACAACTGCCAAAACTAGGTCGAGTAAATCGAAGAAAAGCCCCTTGACAAAATCCATTGCTGTACCCGAATCGTCCGCAAAATGTACCACTGCTTTCCTTAACAAGCCGATTGCCGCTATTATCAAGGTTATTGGCTTTAATTTTAACGCCCAAGCAACAAGCCATTTTGTAGCAGAAAGCATTGCAACCTTGATTTTTAGCAACATCTGCGCAATCAATTTTTGAACTGCAATCACAATTTTGGGAATAACAACCGCACCGACAACGATTCCTAGCGTCTTAAACCGAGAAACTATTGTTGACAAATTTTCGCTAATGCTTGTTGTTACGTTGCCAAAAAGTGTTTGCACAAAGTTAATTGCAGCACCCACAACTTGCGGAATTACGCCAAAAACATTTTTGACAATCCGTTTAACCGTAAAAAATACGCCAAATGCAGACGATATTACCGTACGAATTGTATCCATATTGTTAATTATCGCCGTCTTTATACCTGCCAAAAGCCTGTCTAAACCCTGTTGTATAGCAGGTGCAAACGCCAAAAATACCGACTTAAAACTTGCCTGAAACGCTAACGCTGTTCTGCCAATGGAATCCTTAAAATCGCCCATTGCATTGTTTGCGCGGTCAATTACTCCTGTTGGAGTTTGCCCCATTGCATTAGCAAGTCCGCCAAACTGGCGTTCTATGCCGTCAATTATCATTTGCGTTCGAGTGGCTGTATCGGCTAATTTGAACAACTCCGATTCAGCATCCGAAAAAGCCACTGGCAAACGCCGCAAGTGCATTCCTGTGCCGCCAGCAACCGCCTCGGCTATGGCTTGCCCGTACTTTTGCATTTTGTCAACCGATACAGTCATATTCGGAGACAGTCCCATTGCAAGGTTTGCAAGGCTTTCCATTAAATTTTTCGATGTTTCCAAATCTTGCGTAAACGCAGAAAGCGTGTATAATCCCGCTTGCAACTCGGTTTCGCCTATTCCTGTCGCTTGACTAAACTCTCGTGCGTGATTGGTTAAATCCTCAAAAATGGCTCGGGTATCGTCAGAATAGCTTGCAACGTTGTTGATAACTTGGGCAAGCCGCACATGAGATGCCATATTTTCGCGTGCAACTGTTGTAAAACTGCTCATTCTGCTAGTTATTGCCCCAACCGCTTGTTGCACCAAACTTAATGCGTTGTTTGCAACAACTATTGCCGCTCCCCAACCGCCAAATTCTGTGGTTACTCGTGCAACTCGGCTTAAAATGCCACCGCTGGCTGTTCCAATGTTGTCAACTTCGCTTGCCGTTTCGCTTGCAGATTCTGTTGATTTGTCAAGGTACTTTTGAAATTTTTGCAACTTGTCTACATCTGTGTTTTTTATGTCAACTATTGGTTGAATCGACGTATGCAAATCTTGCCAAGTTGTTTTCCAACTTTTGCTTGATTCTTCCAACTTTTTCATGTTTTCAGCGAGATAGCTAATTTTTTCGACGGGAGCATCTTGCAAATAAAGCATCGCTTGCTGTGCATTTTCGCCGAACCTGTCAAAGTGTTCGACTGATTTTCGCATCGTTTCGTTGACGATTGACAAATTTTCTTCCATTTCGCTAAAAGTTTGCGAGACCATTTCCAAAGGAACGGCAAAATTGCCCATTTTGTCAAAGCCTATTTGCAGGACTTCTGTGTGATTTACCACAGCATCGGTTACTTGCAACCAATAATCATGCTCATGGGCTAATTTTTTTGCCACTTCAACAGAATTTGTTACAGCTGCGTTATTGTTTATCAAGTCGTTTAAGTCAGAAGTGCTATGAACCAAGGCATTTGTAGCGTTCACACTTTTCGCAAGAGTTTCATAGTAGGCTTTTTGCTGCTTTGTCAACGATTTTGTTTGTTTGTCAACTCCTGTTATGACATCTTCAAATTTTTTCAACTTTTTATAACTATGTTCTCGCAAATCTGCTTGTTTTTCATAGGTTTTCAACAAGGATTCAGTTTTGTCAACAAGCAAATCGACAGAATCAACCGAATCGCCAAATAAATCAAGTTGTTCAGAAGTATTTTTAAGTTCTTTTAATGGCTTTTCGATGTCCTTAATTGCACTTGCGGCGGCGTTTGCAAGGTCAACCGTGCGTTCCATATTATTTGTCAAGTCTTTTTGATAGCTTACATTTTCAGAAACAGTGCCAACCATGGCAGCTAAAGCATTATCTGCCGCAACTACGCTATCTGCGATGTGGTCAAAATGGTCAAACATATCAAACGAATCGTTAAATTGGTCAAACGAATCCGCTAAATCGTCAATCGTGTCGGCTACTTCGTTTAACGCTTTTATAGAGCCATTGTTTTCAATCTCTAGATCAAATCTTAAATCTGCCATGGTTGTTCCCCCTTTTCGGTTTTACTATCCTTACGGGCGGATAATATCCGCCCCTACTTATTTTTTAAGGCTTTGTATTCTTTATCTCGGCGTTCAGCTATTACGTTTAGATGTGCGATGTTCATGTTTTGCACATATTCGGGCATTTCCAAAAAAACCTCAATGCCGCAACGTTTTCCTCTGCATACAGATGGGCGTAACCTGCGATTTTATCAGCATCTTCGCCCTCTCTGTGTGCAGAGCGGATTAGTTTTTTATGTCGTCAATTTCTTCTTGACGAGGTTTTAATCCGCTAAATTCGGTAATTTCGGCTGCTAATTCCAAAATAAAATTTAACGGCACTACTTCGCGAAAAAATTCCTCTGGCGAGGAAAATCCGCCTTCCATTATATCAATGGGGTTAAAAAGCGGTTGACCTGTGTCAACGTCAAAAACATGGTTAAGCATCATTTCGTAAATTCGTTTGTTGGTTTCAATTTTTGACTTAGAACCAACGTAACTTGGCGGTTTATCTAGCATTATAAACTTTGATATTAACATCGTTTTGGTAGTTTTTTCGCCGTTTATTTCTACCTCAAGCGTTATTTCTTTGCGTTTCTCGCTGTTACGCTTGTTTTTGTAAAAATCTGCTAATTTTAGATTGTTCATGGTTATTCTCCTTTTTTTCTAGTGATTTTAATTTAATGGTTGACAATGTTTATAACCTATAATCGCATTACGTTTAGTACAAACTGTAAAATAATCAAAATCAACATAAGGTTATATGTCCACCTATTTAGTATAACTTTTTGCATTTTTTTCTTCGTTTCACTATTGACGCACTCTCCTATCTTTGTTATAATAATTTCAACAAGTAGCACCAAAGTAAATTAAACAAAGGATTTAACAGTTCGCGAACGTAATAAGCAGCAATTATTGCGGTCGTAACCCTCGAAAAACGTTCATCTGGATTAAGTTGTTTCCAACTTTTTACCATTTTGGACGATTTTCTTTTTGTTGTTGATTTTCTCATTGCTTTAACTCCTCTCTATAATTTTTGAGTGCAGAGACTTTTAACAAAGTCTCTGCCTTTATTTATAATTTTTTCGTGCAAATTTACCTACCCAAAACCAAAGGCGGTGTTGCCCCAATTTGCTGACCTGGCGGCAACGGATTAAAGTGATCTAAATACTCAACCCACTCAACTTGAATGGTCGCCGTGCCTGTTAAAACAGCCTCGTCAACCGCTGTAATTGGGATTGTTGCATTGCTAACCCAACAATTATGCAACTTCAAAACCCTTTTGCTAGCGTGAGGAACTTCTCTATCAAATAAGGTTGCCAAAATTGTAAACCGCTCTGGGCGAACTCTGCCGCCGTTTGTGCGTGGCGGCCCTAAAACTAACCGTCCCCATTGGTCTTGTTCCTGGCCAATGCGATATGTCATCGTGCCTGTAGCTTCAGGCAATCCTGGCTTTTTTCCTGCCGAATTTTGCCCTTGACTATTTATCGTTTCCACCGACCTACCTACGTCAAGCGACATTTCGGTTATTTCGCCACGCCTAATTTTTGTGCCGTCTTCTGCAATCGTGTAAATCAGCGATTGCGAGCCGCCTGCCTGTCGGCAGACAGGTCTATCGTATCCCAAATATCATACTGAACTGTTAAATTCATAGCTTAAAACTCCTCTCTAAAGACGCAAAAACGCCCTAATTAAACAAAAATACGCCTGTTGATACATTTACGGCCCGCCTGCCGAGCGGGCAGGTCAAAAATAGTCGTTCCATTACGTCCGTTGGCTGAACTAATGCCGTCATTACAACCGAATCAGGTTCGCTACCTTGCCTAATATCTAGGTTTGTAATACTGTGATTTTGCAAGGCACGCATATTTTGCATAGTTACTAAATAATTATCCACATCTGCCTTATACAAATCTCGACCAAAATCGTCATTGATTTCAA
>WRKG01000075.1 GCA_009778185.1 Bacillota bacterium | reverse complement strand
TTGCTGGAGCTGCTACTTATGATAATATCCACTTAATTCCCCCTTTCAACGTCCGCAAGCCGCTTTGTGGGCGGTTTTGGGCGATATTTTTGAAGAATGGCGTAAAGTTGGGGTTTTTTGGGTGTCGTTAGGTGTGTACTTACTGTATAAGTACATTATAGTTGGTTCGGTTGGGTTTGTCAAGGGGGTTGGAAAAAAATTTTTTTGCTGGGAAAATGGCTTGGAAATGGGGTTTGTTGGGGATTGGCTGGTGGATTGGAGTTGGTGGTTTTGAAAATTCGGCAGATTTGCTAAAATTTTGGTGGGTTTTTTGTGGAATTTTATGCAATTTGTACAAAGATGTGTTGAATGTGTAAAAAAACGGCTGAAATATGAGTGTATATTGCGTTTTGCGATTATGTTATGATTGTGTTATACAATGTGTAAATTTGTCTTGCGGATTTTTTTTGAAATTTTGTAAAAAGTCTTGACAAGGCTAAACCGCCATGTTATCATAATTACAGACTTTGAAACGGAGGACATTCTTATGAAAATTTGCAACACAGAAATTATGAAAAAAATTAAGCTGTTGGAGCAACAAAAAAACGAGGTAGAAGCCGAAGAAATGCGTATTTATGCGGTTACATACCAAACGGAAAAAGATAAATTTGACAACGGCTACAACTTCGCAAGCACACGCAAAAAGATAGACGAAATTAACGCAGAAGTCCGCAAATACAAGCGTTTGCTTAACTATTCCAACGCCACAACCACAATAGCGGAGTTTGACATGACATTGGGCGAGTGCCTTGTTTACATGGCACAACTGAACAACCAGCTGTACACGCTTAGGCGATTAGCCCAACAAGAGCCAATTACAAGGCGTTCCACTGTTAATGGCGTTATTGAATACACCGCATTAAATTACGACATAAAGGAATGTCAAGCAAAATTGCAGTGGGTGCAGGAGACAATCGCCGCTTTGCAGGTCGCAATCGACCGCACCAATTTGACAAATATGATAGAAGTTGATTGAAATTCGACGTTATAATATACAATTTGCACAAAAATGATGAATTTCCCTTGTGGTAGAAATGGTCAGCCAACCAGTCCTTAAATGGAACCTACGTTATTTGGTATAACCTACGTTATTTGGTATAGTTTAATGTTTGAGTTAATTGCTTATCCGATTATTGTTTATAAGTTATCGTTTAATGTTGGCTAACTCATACAAGATTTTACTTTTGTAAACTTTACTGATTGTTTTTGTACGCTTTGCATAAAGGCGTATCAACTGCATAAAAACTGGTAATTAGCAGCCGAAGTATAGGGTTATAGGCTGTGATTTTGGGAATTATAGAAAATTTTCTGTTAAAACTTGACAAATTTATAAATAAGTGATATTATAGTAAAAGTCGGTGCTGAAATTGCAATTTATTGGACTTTCACAGGTACGCACCTGCACTAACGAGATTGTAAAATTCAAATGAAAAGGCTATGCCAAACGAAAAAATCAACAAAATAGCCTTAAAAAATTGGAGGAAAATTTATGAAAAATCTAACAAATTTCGCATATTCCGAAAAATACACAAAATACAAGAACGAAACAATTGATTTGGTTTTTAAGCCAGCGAACAAAATAGCGGAAGTAGAGCGGATGAGCGGAGATTTGCGACGGATAGTAACGGATTATGAAGTTCCATCGGAAAATTCACAATATTCAGGGCGTTTTTGCACCCACAACGCCGTATATGAAAATAACGTGCTGCTTTTTGAGTATTTCAGCATATATAGCCACCCATTTTTTTGTGATAAAATAGTTTATCCAAATGGTTCGGAGTATATTTTTTACAAAACGGATTTGTATGGGTATAGCGTTTTTGACATAAAATCTTGTAAAACATTTGATTATTTTCCACAATGTTCATTTTGGGATAGCGGCAAGGATACCGCTGAAAATCGTGAAACCTTTGAAGAAACCTTTATTGTAACGGATATTCATTTCAATTTGGGGAATATGTTTGCGGTTGGCGGTTGCTACTGGGCTTGTCCGAGCGGAGTTTTTTTAGTTAAAATCAACGACCCTATGCGGCAATTTGACGGATATTTGGATTTGGCAACGCTGATTGGTGGCTATGATAAATATGAAGACATTGATTTTCACGAATGGGACGGCAATGCTATAAAACTAAAATGTGCTAGTGCCGAACCGCCTTATAATACCGAAATAATCACGGTTTCGGAGCAGGAATATTTGAGCAAAATGATAAAAATTTGAAAATAGGGTTTGGCGGATTCTGAACGGTTGATGTGGGCGATTATGGCGAAAATAATATAAAAATTGAAAAAGGGCTGAATTTTTCAGCCCTTTTTTCAAAAATACAAACCTCACTCCAACGAAACCCCAAAAATCTCCAAAATCTCCTCACTACCTAAATTAGCAACCTTTTTCCCCATAGCTTGCCCAATCAACCCAATTAAAAACCTCGCCCTAAGCCCAAAAAATCCGTTAAAATCGTCTGCTCGAAGTGCAGAAACATCAATTCCGTGAGTTCGCAAATTCTCGTCCAAATGTTCGGCGGAGACATTTTTCTCAATATTTGCAAGATAAGCACTCGGTGCAACGCCGCCAATTATTCTGTTTGTGCGGTACGAAATGGGCGTTTTGTTGACAACGCTATTCCATTTTTGCCACAGATAACCCTCATTTTCGCAATGTTTTTTCGGAAAAATATGATGAATATCCACGCCAGTTGCCGTATAATTTGCAAAATCCATTTTATCGCCGCTGATAAAATCTCGTGCACCAGCGTTCAAAATTAACGCCAAAATGCCCCTGTATGCCGCACTATTGCGTGTTTGCAACGATAACAAGCGTTGTGGCTGAAAAACCGCACGGTTTACTGTGTTAGGCTCTTCGCCGCCGTCCAACCACGCCAAAACGCCCGATATATCGCTTGCGTAGCGTGTTTCATTCGCCGAGCCGTACATCTCGCCAAATATGCCGCACCAATACCAAATTTGTAATTTTTCTCGGACAACGCCATCGTCTGCACGGTCGCCCAAAATTGTCATAAGCACCGACAACGGCACAAATTGCGTGGTATACGGCAAATTTTTAGGCGTTAAAATCCCCTGCTGAACAATGAATCGTGCCGCTCTGATAAATCCATCTGTAAGAGCGTTTGCATGATTTTTGTAATCTGCAAGTGCTAAATTTAGCACATCTCGGCGTTTTGCGGACAACGTTTTTCCTTTTTTCTGTTGTGCCAATAGCGTTATCGCCGACAAAAAGTCGTTTGCTGCTACCACCGAAAGTAGGTCAAATGTGCCGTCCGCTTGCAACATTTTCTCGGAGTGCACACGCCAATCTTCACGCAAACCGAAATCGTCCGCCGCAAAAGTTGCCGTGATTAACTCGAAAATTGTCAACGGCACACCGCCTGTGTTCACGTTCTCAAAAACTTGACAAACTGCCTCTTTTGGCGTGCTGCGGTCTAATTCGATAATCGGCAATCTGTATTGCAATATTGGGTACAAAACTTCTTTTTTGAACGTCCACGAACGCTTGACAATCTCGGAATCTTTGCTGTGAAAATTCTGATATTCGTACTGCCATTCGTCTAATGCAATGCTGTCAAATACGAGATTTAGCGGAAACATATGTGCCGCAAATTCGCCCTCTCGACTGCTCAAATCTGTTACAATCACACGCCCAAAATCCTCTCGTATCAACCTATCTTCCGAAACAGAGATAATTGCATCAATGCGATCAAACTCGGAATTCAGAGATTTCTCAATATCGATATAATAAAACTGCTTGGCTTTGCGATTTTTCGAGATTTCCGTGGGAACTGGCAACTGACTGTACATTGCACAAAAAATACTCGTGAGTCGTTGCTGTCCGTCCAATACAAGTGTTTCAGGCTGTTGCTGACTTTCAGGGACATTCGTAAACGTGCGAGATTTGAACCGCACCTCATCCTTGTTGTACTCCAAAAACATCAACGCTCCGACTGGATACGAAGACGTTATACTGGCGATAAGTCCGCAAATCCGCTCATCGTCCCAAACCCAACCACGTTGAAAATCGGGTAGTTGTATTTTGGCGGCGGCGATACCCTTTAATATGTCTTGCAAGGGCGTATCGTTTGATTTTACCATGATTCTTCCTCCTTTGTTGCCGTGGCAACTTTCTAATTTTGATTATATGAAAATTATAGCATATTTTTTTAGAAAAAAACAATTATTTTTGCAAAAAATATTTGATTTTTTTAATTTCAGCAAATATAACAATTTTTTTTGAGAAAATGGCAAAAAACATACAACTTGCACAAAATTCCGCCAATTTCTCAAAATCAATCTACCCAAAATCTCAAATAATTTCAAAAAATTATCTCCAAGAAACCCTCTTCCAAATCCCAAAAGCCGCAACAATCACTCCAACCACAAAAACCGCTAAAGCCCTCCCAAAACTAGCCTCCAACGGGTGCAACCCAATATAATTGAGAAAACTAATATGATTAACAGACGTATACGTCATAAAAATCAGCAACA
>WRKG01000074.1 GCA_009778185.1 Bacillota bacterium | reverse complement strand
TTACCAATATGTGGATTTGCCTACAAATTTTTGTATCACGTGGGTTCCAAAGGCAGGAAAGTTACATCAGCAAAAGGGTTTCCAACAAAGACAGGCATTCCTACGGATTGTTTGTATGATTTGAGCATTTTATACAATGAAAATGCGAACCATTGGGCGGTAATCGGCAATATCCACGATAACCCCGAGTTGCTGTTAATAGAAAGCGAGGGCTAAAATATGAGAGATGATTATTTGTTCCGTGGGAAAAGCGAGGGCGAAATTTGGCGGAAAGGCGACCTAATGAGAGGGTTTTTCCCCTCTAGCATTGAAAAAATTCAATGGTGTATACAATTTATTTATAGCTCTCGTCCCGAAACATCGTTTTTTACATCATTGCCTGTTGATCCCGTAACAGTTGGACGTTGCACAGGCGTAAAAGACGAAAACGGCAACCTAGTTTTCGAGGGCGATATAGTCAAAATTTACGATAAAATAGCTGAAAAATATATGCTAGGCATAATTATTTGGCAACATGGGCAATTTATAATAGACGTTCAAAACGTTACAGGAAACAACGGTTTAGACAATTTTTGGGAATTGATTAACACAATTAGTACAACAGGTATTGCGAATGTTGAAATTATCGGCAATATCCATGATAATCCTGAGTTGCTCCCAATAGAAAGCGAGGAATAAAAATGAACCCACAAGAAATCTTACAAATGATTGACACAGGTCAGCAATTTGAACCAAGCGAGATAGACAAAATTTTAGATACTTGGCAAATTTACGATAATTACCCTAATTTTTCGGAAATATCCATAGCAGGACGGAAATATGTACAAATAAAATCTGTTGTGGACTTAAACAGCAGATTGTTTCAAATTGATTGGCTATTTGGCAAATACGAAGGCACAGAAGATATTTTCAACAATCAGCCAATCGAAATAAGAAAGGAGCAAAAAATATGACAACCGCAAGCATCGCAATAAATGAAGAATTGGCAATCCTAAAAGAAATTTTCCCTAACAAGCACGAACTTACTCTTGACGAGTATGCACAATATTTTGGGATAAATCGAAAATATGCAAGCAAGCATTTTTCACGCAAAAACAATGGCAAAAACAAAATATCCCACAAACGAATAGGCAGAAAAATATTTATCTCGTTGAAAGATTTTGCATATTGGCTAGCTAGTCAAAAAGTAGTTGACGGTAATTTAATATTTATTCCATCGATTAAGGATATAAAACAAGAAATGAAAGGTCGCCGTGGATTTAGTTACAAAAAATAAATCAAGTTGACAAAGATACATTTTATATGTTAAATTTGTCTGTCTTCCGCTTTGTTGGCTGGTATGTGTCTGCCATGTCTGCCGACAGGCGGACATTTTTTTGCAAAAAAACATTGAAAAAGCCGAAAATATATTTTATACTTAGTTATAGTAGTAGTGTAATAAGAATGAAAGTGTGTAGAATTATGGCTAATAAACTTTTTAGGGTACTTAAGGCTTTTTCCATAGTTATTTGGTTATTTCCTATTTTTATCATTAAACAAAGTTGGTCTTTTCACTACAGTGTATCGACGATTTTGCTTATATTAGGGAGTTTTTTTATCTGCATTTTATTCGGAACAATTAGCCTAATATTAACTTCCTATTTGGGCAAAGAAATGCCAATTTATGAAGTAAAATCAATAGAAAACGCAGATACTGTATTTTTGCCTATATATTTTTCTTTTATTGTTTTGGCATTTTCAGTGGGAACTATGTCGCAACTGTTTATTGCAGGGTTTCTTGTTTTTTGTGTTCTTGTTTTTGCACGATGGCAATTTTTTAACCCTCTATATTTGATTTTTGGCTATCATTGTTATTACGTTGTAACCAACAATGGCGTTAAACATATAGTAATATGCAAAAAAGAACTAAAAACCCCTAAAAACATACAGCTTGAACACTTGCGAAGAATTAACAACACCACTTTTATTGAAAAGGAGCGTTTAATTTGAATATACTGCTTGTTGCCTCACTTGATACAAAAGACGATTCTGATAAGTATCGCAAAATACTAATATCGGACGAAGAAATTTTTAATTTGCCTAATTATTATACTGACAACATAGAGTACACTTCAGAAACCTTGGTGGACGAAAATGAATGGTATAAACTTTCTTCATTTTCCGAACGTCCATATTGCTTAAATATTCTAAGAAGCCCTATCTTATCAATAGACTTTACGGCTTTTAAGCAACAAGATTTAGGCAAAATTGAGTATATTTTTAGCGTATTTGGCGATATATTTTGTTTTCAACGGATAACACCTGCAAAGCAGATAAAGCAAAAAATGATTGTATTTGGCGATATTTTAGAGATTGAAAATAAGCAAAGTTTTAAGCCTTTTAGCAAACTTTTTAATAGTCATGTGCTAACAATAAAAAATCTTCCAGATGCCATATACCACAAGAGCAATGATACGCTTTATTTTAGAAATCTTAACGATATAACCAAAATTTTCGTTGGTATTGATGTTTTGTTTAGAGAAGCCACCGAAACAGAGGTTATAAATTTTTTAGGCAAAAATTTTATACGGCTATCAGCTGGATTTTCTTCAAACAATGTGAAAGTCCAAAATAGGAGAAGAATTTCGGCGGCATTAGAAATATTGAGTGGGCTTTCTGCAATGGAAATTAAATATTTATCTAACTACATACGAAATTATTGCCCTAATATACCGTTTGATAATGGTCAGTTTATAATATCTAGTGAAAGCAACTTAAAAGAGTTGCTTTATGGCATCGAAGAGCGATATTATACAACAACCATCGGCGAGGAAAGACGTTTGGCTAATTCTTACATTAAAAGATAGCTATCTTAATGATTTTTTCGCTTGCCCCCGCCTCCATTTTGAGTGGGGGCTGTTAAATTCTTGTCTATTGGCAGACAGGCTAGATAGACAGGGGTTTATTGTTATTTTTCCTCGTCCGATTTTGCTGAAGTTTTTGCAAGATAATCCAATAAACCTTTGGAGATGGTATCTATTATTTTTAGATATTCGGAATTGTTCATATATTTGACCATAAGCATTATTATGCCAAAAACATTTGACAAAACCATGGTTATAAAAATGAACAACAAGCCTAGCGGTAAGCTGTAGTCTGTAAAAGTTTCGACAAGAATAATAACAATAAGTATTGCTAATAACGCAAAAGAAAAACTTACAAAAACCTTTTTGAACCATTCTCTGTTACGGGCTTTTAATTCTTCGTCTGCGATTGCTAAATTTTTAATCTCGGTAGTGCTTTTGAAAATTTCTCTTAAAATATTTGTGTGCAAATCGCCAACTGTCAAATCAGCAGACGGCTCTTCATCAGTGCGGCTCTCTAATATTATTTTTACGTTGTCATTTACTCTATTTTCGTCAACCTCGATAACTTTGTGGTTGCGTTTCTTTTTCACGTTTTTATTTGCCCGTTCGACAGGCGAGCTGGACGGATCAGACATAATTCAATCCCAAGTAATTTAATCGAATTTGCATTGCTTTTCTGGACACTTCAAAAAGTTCTGCAAAATATTCCGCAGTAGCAATAAATGCTTTTTTGTGCTCTTCCTTTAGCAAAGCGGCAGGCATAAGCAAATCGCTTGCAAATTTATTAGCCTCCGTTTCTTGTGGGCTTTTAAGTGAACGAAAGCTAACAAAAACACCATCTTCTTTATCGGTTAAATGCAGAAAAAAATGACCTAATTCATGGGCTACAGTAAACCGCTGACGAGGAAACGGGTCTTTTTCATTTACAAAGATGGCTCTTATATCTTTTTTTGCATCCAAATATATCAATCCCGCTATTTCGTTCCCATGTTTTTTCTCCAAATAAGTTAAATCGTCTTCTATTATTGCTATGTCTAGGGCATCGCAAATTTTTTCAACTGCTATAGGAACAGTTGTTAAGTTTAAGTATGTTAAAACTTCTTTCGCAGTTTGTAATTTAGCTAATTTTTTATCCAACTATACCACCCCTTCTAACTTATTGCTGTATATTTCCAGTATAACATAGATGGAATATTTTTGGTAGCCAGTTATGTAAAATTATTTTTGCTTGAATTGCCAACAAGGTTTTTTGGAATAAAATAATAATTCCGAAATAGATGTTAAAAGTAACAACAAAAACACAAAAATATTATTACATATTGCCTGTATGGTGGTTATCTGTCAACATACAAGTGGATTTTTTTGTGAAAATTTGGCACATAATTTGGCACATAAATTTTCTGTATTTGTCTTTTTGTGTCCTCAAATGTCCATGAAAAAATTTTTTAGCATAAAATATATTTGAAAATTTAACATTTGCTAAATCCTATTAACCCCAATAAAACCAATATTTCACAAGAATTTACAATTTCCCAAAAAAATTTTCCCAAACCCCTTGACAAAAGCAAAACCCTGTAATATACTATATGTATGAGTTGTGGAACGGCAAACAGCTGTGCGGGTGTAGTTCAATGGTAGAACACCAGCCTTCCAAGCT
>WRKG01000073.1 GCA_009778185.1 Bacillota bacterium | reverse complement strand
CAAATGAGTTTTTGGCGTAATTTTTGCCTAAATAATCAAATCCGCCGATAAACCCCAAATCAAGTCCGCCAGCCCCCGAAAATAGGGAAATTATTCTGTTTTGCATAAGTCCTCCTGTTTGAATTGCTCGAATTTTGCCGTAAAATGGGGGTTTTGTGGGTACGCAACCGCCGCATCAATTTATATTTCTATAATACCACATTGTTTGCCGCTTGTCAAGTATTTCTCAAAAATTTTTTCATAAAATTTTGACAACCAGCAAAATTTCGTAGTATATCCTCGAATAACTTAAAAATAAATTGATACATGAAAAATGGGCGAATATTATCCACCCATTTTTTCATATTGATTTGCTATAAAATCCTTTGTTTTTCGCCAAAATCACGCATAATATTGTGCCTGTGCCGTCCAAAGTTCGTGATATTTCCCGTTCTCCACCGCAAGCAACTCTTCGTGTGTACCCTGTTGAATCAGCCGCCCATCGTGAAAAACCGCTATATCATCGCAAAAACGGCACGACGACAGCCTGTGAGATATGTAAACACTAGTTTTTCTGCCGATTAACTGGTCAAAACGGGTGTATAACTCGTGTTCGGCGATTGGGTCTAATGCGGCGGTCGGCTCGTCCAAGATAACCAGCGGCGAATCCTTGTACAACGCCCTCGCCAACATCACTTTCTGTGCCTCGCCGCCCGAAATCTCCACGCCGTCCTCTTCAAACCACTTGTATAAATATGTGTCAAGTCCGTGCGGCATTTTCTCCAACCGTTCGCCAAATCCTGCTTTTTCTAAAACTTCCTGCACTTTTTGGCGGTCGTAATTACTTGATATTGCCACGTTTTCGCCTAGCCGAAAGCTGAATATCGTAAAATCTTGGAAAACTACCGAGAAAATTTTCAGATAATCTTTATAATCGTACTCGGAAATGTCGACTCCGTTTAAGGTGATTTTTCCCTCGGTTGGCTCGTACAGTCTGCACAGCAGTTTTATCATAGTAGTTTTGCCGCTGCCGTTCATGCCAACCACCGCTAAACGCCGTCCTGTCGCTATTTTGAAATTCAGATTTCGTATCGCAAAATTCTCATTTTCTGGATATTTGAATGATACGTTGTGAAATTCTAAATCGTAACGAGATTTTGCCGATTTTTCGGCGTTTTGCGGCTCTTTTTTTATAGAATTTACATGAATTCCGCCGCTGTCGATTTTTGTCGGAATATCCATGAACTTGTAAAATCTATCCAAAAATGGCGAATTATTATGAATTATTCCGATATTTACCATAATACTGCCTAAACCGCTACTAAATTGCGTAATTGCTCCCACGTATTGTACGATATTTCCCACTCCGAATGCTCCTGCAACCGCTTTCATTGCTACATACAAATACAAAACACCGTACGCAAAAATCGAGATAATTCTTCCCAAAATCTTTATTTTGGCGGCTATACGGAAAAATGGTCGCCATTTCGCCATATTTAGTAAATTATGGTCTGCTGTTTTATTTATCATGCGTTTTTGGTCGTATATGCGAATATCCTTTGCACGCTCATTAAATCCCAGCATTGTCCACAAATAAAAATTCATAAATCGCTGCTCCGTTTGGAAAATATCGGCGGATTTTATCCCGTATTTGTCCGCTTTTGTGCGGATATACGGCACTAAAAAAATGTCGAAACCGATTATGCCGAACAATGCCGCCACGATAATGGGCGAGTCCAGCCAAATAAGCGGCGAATCAAGCGGCACAGGCAACGTAAACAGCGTAAACGCAAACGCCACGGATAAGCCCACTCGCAGAACGCCCTCAACAATCGCCATTGACGAACTTAGCACCGCCAAAACGCCACGCCCAGCGGTTGCTCCCGAAGTAATATGGTCGCGAATTGACGAATATTCCAGTTGAATCTCGGGATTTTCCAAATCTGCCAAATCCATCTGCATCATTTTGTTGGTCAGCACATTGTAAATTAGAGCGTGATTTTGGCTGAAACAGTAGGTTTGCCAGCGTTGTGTCAACATTTCTAAAATATGAGAAAGAAAGTTGATTCCCACAAGCCAGACAACAAGCCACGCAAGCCGCTCCACATCACGCTCGCCGACCAATTCGTTGATAAGCTGTGCCGAAAACCAAATTTGCACAAACGGTAGCGGAGTTTGCACTAAAATAGCCAAAAGCGACGATAAAATTATCCGCTTAGGAAATTGTTGCAATATGCGAAATGCTCGCAGAATGTACTGAAATTGCTGTTTTATTGGTATATTTGTTTGCATTTTGTACCTCTCTTATTTTATGTATATTTATGCAGTTTCCAAATTTTCTCGATAATACTTGCTCTGAATCTCGAATAATTCTGCATATTTGCCGCCTTTTGCCAACAATTCCTCATGCGTACCCATTTCCGAAATTCCCTTTTTATCAAGCAAAATAATGCGGTCGCAAAATCTTGTTGATGCAAGCCTGTGAGAAATGTAAATCGAAGTTCGCCCACGAGTAAGTTCGTTGTAACGCTCATATAGGCGACTTTCGGCGATTGGGTCTAATGCGGCGGTGGGTTCATCCATTATGAGAATTGGCGCATTTTTATACAATGCTCGTGCCAACATCAGCCGTTGCGTTTCGCCGCCAGACAGCACAACGCCGTCCAAATGGATTTCTTTTAACATATTTGAATTTACGCCGCTCTCAAAAGTTGCGATTTTCTCGGAAAGTTCCGCCAAATCTAAGCAACTTTTTACACGGTCAAAGTCAATATTTTCAACGTTTTGTGCAATATTTTCTGCAATCGTATTGGGAAGAATATTGAAATCTTGAAAAACCGCCGTAAATAGCCGATAGTAATCCTTTCGGTTGTAATCCCGAATATCTCTGCCATTTAGCCGAACAACGCCGTCCGTTGGGTCATAAAAGCCGCAAAGCAGCTTGACAAGCGAGGTTTTGCCTGCTCCGTTTACGCCCACGATTGCGATATTTTCGCCAGCCTTTATTTCTAAATTGATATTTTGCAGCGTGTCCTCGTTTGCACCGCTGTACCGCAAGCGGACGTTCTCCATTTTCAGCGAATACAGGATATTTTGCGGTTCAATCGGTTCGCCATCCTCTCGCTTGAATGAATCGGGAAACGCCAAAAACTCACGAATACGGCAGAATCTCAAGCTAAAATTGCTCAACTCGGCGAACCCGTTCAAAATCCCAGAAAGCCAGCCAGAAAAGCCGAAAACAGCGGCAACCATTAGCAAAAAAGCGTCCACAGTCAAATTGCCCTCCAAAACCTGCCAAATTAGGTAAATGTAGACAATGCTGTTCAAAACGAGATTTCCCGCCGCACCGACAATATCGGCGACCCATTGCCGAGTTTCCGCCTGTTGCGTGAATTTATATGCACTTTTTATGCTTTCGTCAAAAATGCCTTGAATCCACGGCAACATTTGGTACAGGCGAACATCTTTTCCGATGCCGTATTGTTGCCCGTTGAAATTTATGTTGAAAATACGCTTGTTGAACGCCGCCTCGATGTGGTCGTTGCGGTGTCGCCAGCGATTCGCCCAGTTGCGTGCAAACAGCCCCGACAGCGTTGTTGCCGCCGAAAGTAGCACAATCAGCGGATTAACCGCCGCCAGCAATATTAGGTAGACGATAAATCCGAGAATATTCGTCCCAATCCCTTGAATATGCCAAAATATGCTGTTTGTTTGGTACATAAAACTTTGTGCCTTTGCCTTCGAGTCCGTAAATTCCTGGGTTTCCAGGTTTGCGTAATCAGTGTCAATCACTTTATCTCGAATTTGAAAAATTGTGCGAGTGTTGAACATCTGAAAATACAGCGGTTGAAAGGTTTGCACCCATTCTTGCAAGCCGCCCAGGATAAGCAACACGGCGGTAAAAGCGGCGATTGTGAGGGCGAGATTTTGGGCGGTTGCTTGGCTTAAAATACGCTCCACCACGGTTGCGGGCAGAAAAATCCACACGGTGGAAATCGCCACTATTATTGTCATTTGGGCAATTATCAGCAGTATTGTGGGCTTGTTCCAGCGCCACGCAGATTTTAGCAAGTAGGTTGTGTTTTGATAGGTTGTGTAGGTTGGTTTTTTGGTCATTTTTGCACCTTGCCTTTCAGTTTTGAATTTTGGATTTTGGTACTTTTACATTATATAATGCGGGTTGCCGTTTGTCAAGGCTTTTTCAAAAAAAATTCTCGATTTTTATTTTTCAAAAAAATTTGACACGCAAAAATATTTGTGGTAAATTTAATAAAGTAATGGAACGTTCGCCTTTTGCGGACGATTTTAAGGAGGTACATATGAAAAAATTATTTTTACCGCTGTGTTTGGTGTTTTTACTGGCTTTGACGGCTTGCGACGGCGTGGGAATCGGCGGCGTTAGCACCGGCGGAATCATCACAATTAACGGCGAAGTGCCGCAATTACAGGTGCGAACAGCGGCGGATTTCATTCCCCATTTGGCGGAGCAAATCCGTGCGTACA
>WRKG01000072.1 GCA_009778185.1 Bacillota bacterium | reverse complement strand
GGCCTGCCTGTCTGCCCTGCCCGCGGTAGGCGGGCGACAGGCGGCTCGTTTTATTTCGGATTTTTAGCAATAAAAGCCGTGCAACACAATAAATGTGTTGTACGGCTCTTGGCTCTGGGTGGTTATTTGGTTGTTCGGTATTTTATTGGTTAAAATCCTGTTGGAGCGGTAGCGGTTTCCCAATAATCTGCTCCGTATTCGTCTTCATAAAGCCTTAAAAAATCGTTAAAAATTTTTGTTATTCTAGGTGGCGTGTCTGATTTTAACCCTCTTTGCTTTATGTTAAAAGCATGATTACTTGGGGAATCGCTTAGCCAATGGCAAAATTCGTGGTAGCTGTTGTATTCTTGGGTATATCGTTCTTTTGTGATTCCCAACATATTAAAGCAATTTTCGTCCGTAAATTCTTCGGGTGGTAACATATATTCATCCGATGTTCTTGTGTAGTTTTTCATCGTAGTCCCTCCTGTATAATTTCAACAATTTCACGACTTAACGGCTGTGCATTTTTTTCATTCACAAATACATCATTAAAAGCCTCTGCTATTGTGTCTTCAAATCGATAGGTTGAATAAGTGGATATTTGTTGAATGGCTTCTGGTTGTGTAATATCAGATGTATATCGGTTTTTAACTCTATTCCAAGCATCATTTACAATTTTATCAACTGTCATGTTGGGTTTTCGTTCTTCGAGTAAATAATGTGCTATATGCCCCAATTCGTGTACTCCACTATCTTTCCAAGTTGTATTTTGCGGAAAAAATCCGCTGGCAACTCTGCGAGAGTAATCTCTATTAAGATTTTTAACAGCGTTATAATCATTGCTAGATTGCCTGTAAGGTGCAGGGTTGAAATTTATAGTTTTTTCGGTAGAATTAGCTGGAATATGTGTTGTCATCAGAGCCATGTTCCGCACTTGTCCAATCCCATGAACCTGCCCTTTCAATTCGGGCCAAATTTCAAAAGCCTTGTCCATACTCTCAAAAGTGCCACGAACAGCATTAACATCAAGCCCATTAAGGTTGACGTTTTCGACTCCCCATTTTTTGCGAGCATAATCTTCCAAATCTTTGGTTGTTTCCAAATGTGCTAAGTGTCCTTTTTCGGTTTCGGTAATGTTTTCGGTAGGCGTTTCGTCCGCCGATTTTGGGATTTCTATGTTACTTTCTTTAATTATATCACCGCTTGAGTTTTTGTCAAGGTTTTCGTCAAAACTTTTTTCATCTGTGTAAACCTCAATCCATGAACGACAAGCGTGAGGTGGTTCGATAATCGGCGGAACATTAACGCCCAAAATGGCATCTGTTCCGCGGAAAATTGTATCGTTCAGCGACAAGCACGTTTCGGTTGTGCGGTCGTCCACCACGGCGTGAAATTTGTATTTAGTAAAATAATTTTTTGCGGTGGCGTACATCACGGCAAAACCTACGCAAAAACTCATTATTGTGTCTAAAATGCCGTGAAATCCTTTGTTTTTTCTTGGCATAAGTAAGGCGTTTTTGGCTCGTCCTAATTCTTTTTGAATTAAAAACTCGTCTTCAACATCTTCCATATCGTCATAAAGCCCAGCGATTTGGCGAGAAACTAGCCCTGCTCGATACGCCGCTTCACGCAACAACATCCCAAGAAAAGTTGTGCCAGTTGGTAGCGAAGTTCGCCAATTATAAGGCAGTTCTTCGTTCGTTGGAAATTCTTTGCCTGTTAGCTGGCGAAATTTCTCACGAAAAATTTCCTCATAAATGGGCATTACTGATTGTGCTAATTCGTAATAATTTTGTATAAAAATCGCCAAAATTAAGGTTTCAAAGACATCACGTATATTTATGTGAACTGTTTTCCGTCTAAAAAATTGGCTTTTTGCAACTAGTTCCTGTGAAATCCAATAGTCCTGCTGTTTCCATTTGTCAATTTTACGGTGCAGACGGTTGATTTTTCGTTTCGATAAAAATTCGCCGTTTGGCGGAAAAATTGTAATGGTTTGCTGTAATTCCACCTGCCTGTCGGCAGACAGGTTGGCAGGTCTGCGATTGCTTGGTTGACTAATTTTTGCACTTTTATTTGTTCAAGGTCGGCTTTCCGCCAATATTCTTGATATGTCATTTAATTTCCCCCTTTTGTGTATTATAGCATATTTTCAAGGGAAATAAAACTTTTTTGTTTCCTATGGAGCGGCCTGCCTGTCGGCAGACAGGCGGCTCTTAATCCGTCCGCCGCTCTTACTGGTTAGATGTTTATACTAGCTAACTAACTCTTAACGCCTTGTACTGCGTGGTTTTGGTGTATTCACTCAAATCGCCTAAATCTTGTTCAAGGCGTTTTTTGTTGAGTGTTTCACGCTTTTGGTCGGTGTAGCTAACTTTATACTCGCCTGTTATCAGCTTGCTTTCGCCTGTTATCAGCTTGCTTTCGCCTGTTTCTGTCATGTAGGCTTTGATTATATCGGCTACGGAGTCTTTTAAGTCTTCTAACTCCTCTATCATGCGGGAATATTCCTTAAATTCCCTTAATTTGCCTTGTAATTCTTGTGCTGTCATTTTGACCGCTCCTCTCTTAAACTGTCCTAATTTCTTCTAAAAATGAGTTGTTATATTCATGTACTCCAGGTATTGTTTCATAGCTGGTATATGAAAATGTAGCCATTTCGTAAATTTCTGTAGCTGTTTTTTTTGGCGTTTTGCCTTTGCAATTAAGAAAGAATTTTTTTAGTAGCATTATTGCCTCACATTCCGTCAAAGGCTTGTAAAACGCTGTGTTTATGTTGCCATTTTGCCATTCGATAAACTCGTGGCGTTCTTGCAAGGCTTTTACAAATCTTGTAGCGTTCTTTATTTCAACAGGTTCGCGGACTTCAACTATTTCGTGTGAAGTGATGTCCGAATTGCTTAAATATTGGTTTAACGGCATTTTATAGTTTACTGAGTTGATATAAGCGTTTAATATTTCGCCGTCTTCCTCAAAAAATGGTATATAATTTGTGCTACCATCTTTGTGGTTCATTTGAATTGTGTAAGATTTTACACCGATTGTTAAATTTTTCATTTTTTACCTCCTAGGCTGTCGCCTGTGTTCTATGGTAATATTAAATTTATGTTACATTTTAGTGGTGCATAAGTGGTGCATTGCTTTTTTTGTTGCTATTAGTGCATTTGGTGCTGTTTACAGTAATTTTTGCTGTCAAGAAACTTATCGGCTTCGTTGCTTTATGTCTGATTTTTGTACTTTCCCCTGGATTAACACGCTTCAATGGTCTAGCCTTGCATTTAGGCAATTAAGGACTCGCATATCCCACATTTCCGCTGTTTTTTCTAGGTTCGTTGGCTTTTTCGGTTGTTGGTTTTTTACTGTAAATACATTATACTACTTACGTAATGATATGTCAAGTGTTTTTGAAAATTTTTTTGAAAATATTTTTTGTTGATTTTCGCCTTTGTTTATTGGCGTTCACTTGACTGTAAATACATTATACTACTTACGTAATGATATGTCAAGTGTTTTGAAAAAATTTTTTTATTTATTTTCAAAAAAATATATTTACGTAATTAGTCATTTTTGATATAATAATAAAATAGAAAGGTGGTTAAATTATGCCAATAAGTGAATCTCAAAAAAAAGCAGTTAGGAAATATAATGCCAAAACATATGACAGAATGGAAATTATCAGTATGAAAGGCAAAAAAGAAATCCTAAAAGCCCACGCCGCCGCAAGGGGGGAGTCGCTCAACGGATTTGTCAACCGCTGTATAGACGAGGGGCTTGAAAGGGATAAAGCCACTAAAAACATTGCTAATGAAACAAACACATGGGAGTCCAAACTAGCAACAATCCTAACAGACAGCGAAGAAGAACGGCTCAATATATCCGATTTTCCACGTAGCAACCTATCGAGGGAAATATTATGACTTTTGCCCTGGATACAAACGTGATAATTGACTTGCTAAATTTAGAGCCGTTGCCAAGCAAGCGACTGGGCGAAACCCAAAAAGCAAACCACAGCGTGGTTATCCTCTCGATTGTCAATTACGAGATAAAAAAGGGGTTTAATCATCGAGCCACGCCAAAAAAACAGGCTGGATATGCCTATATGCGTGAAGAGTTCGCATTGATAGAAGTTACAGAAGAAGTATGGGATTGTGCCGCCCTTATTTGGTCAGATTTGCGTAAAATGGGAATTACGATAGGAGATGCCGATATTTTAATCGCCGCCTTTTGTATAATCCATAATTACACACTTGTAACCAATAATACAAAGCATTTCAACCAGATAGACGGATTGACGATAGTGGATTGGACAAAATAAAGGAGCTGATTTTATGACATCTGAAAAGCCAAAAAGAAAAACGCATACCAGTTATGCAGTCAAAAAAAGATATGAAGATAAAGTTTACGACAAATTTCTTACAGTAGTCAAAAAAGGACAAAAAGACGTACTAAAAGCCCATGCCGCCGCAAG
>WRKG01000071.1 GCA_009778185.1 Bacillota bacterium | reverse complement strand
CTCCCACTTGTTCGCCGTCATCTAGCGGAGTGCGATTTATTTGAATCGGCACAATAAAATCTAGCAAAAATTTTCTGCTCAACAACAGCGGTACAAAGGCACTTTCGTTGAAAATGTTCGTAAAAAATACAATGCTGTTTGGCTGGGATTTTTCTAGCATATCCAAAATAAAATTTTGATTTGAGATAGGTTCAGCAGCATTTATTTTAGAGTTGACAAAACAAACATCGCTGTTTAGCAACTCTAAATTTTTGCAACTTTTTAGCATAATAAAATTTTTGGTTAAATAGTTTTCAAAATTGCATTTGTATAAGGTTTCGCAAGCTTTGTCGGCAATTCCATAAAATTTTATGTTTGTGTGATTGTCTAGGTTGCTAACAATTTTTTGCATTACGAAAAGCCTGTCCATAATGTTGTAGGCTTGCACAACTCCCCAATCTAAACTAATGTTTTCATCGATTATGCTATGCAACTTTTCCGTACTAGACGATTTTACCGAAAGTGCCTGTTTTATGCGAAAATTGGGAATCCACTGCAAAAATTCGGCGGGCATATTTGTATCAAAATGCTTAATTTTGCGATTTGTGAATGTGTTTATTCCTTTTAATCCTTTGGCTTGGTCGGGATGCGGATTATACACAATTTTATTGGATTGATTAGCAAAATAATCTACCAAAGTTATGTAACATTGCGCATAATTTTCTTCTGTGTACAAAATATCTTTGAGAGAATCACCGCTTTTTTGCGATATTAAAGAGGTAAGCCCTGCACTATTTGGCAATAAAAAAGTAATAGGATTATTTTGCAAAAATGATATGTCCACATCAAAACACGAAATTATTTTCTGCTTATCCGTCTCGTCAACCAAATTAAATTGTTTGTAAAAATCAAATTTTTCTACAAATGTCTTTTGTTGTTCTGTTAAATTTGCGTTGTCAAAAAAAGTTGTTTCCTCAAATAGCATGATGTTTCCTGTGGGTTTGTTATGTTTGTCAACCTTATAAATTTTTTTGTATAAATTTTCATAATCTTTAGAAATAAAACCTTTTTTGGCAAATTGCGAAGGACGTTCGTAGAAATAGCTTATGTTATTCGGCAGAGGTTCTAGCTGTATGTATGGGATATTATGATAATTCAGAAGAAACGCAAAACTTGCATACCAATCCCAAAATTCATAAATAGCAGTTGCGTTATGTAAGTTGATGTCGTGTTGCTCCAAAACAGGCGTGTAATCAGCTAATATTTTTTGGATTATTTGACTTTCAGTAAGCCCTTTTAGCGGTAGTTCAATAAGGGTAATTATTTTGTCAAACAAACCTGTTTGTTTTAATTTATCGAAAAATGGTTGTTTTACACGTAGCGAGTCGTAATTTGAAACAAAAATTAAAACAGCTTGCTCGTTGCTATGTTTTGTCAAGCGTAAAGTGAGCATTTGAGAAAAACCCATAAAATGCTCTGTTGAGTATATTATCATGTTTTTTACCTTTCTTTAGTTTATTGCAAAATTTTTTCGGCGACTTCGCGAACCGCACCGCCGCCGCCTTTTGCAACCGTTATATATGCGGCGGTTCGTTTCACTTGCTCAACAGCATCGGCAACGCAACAGCCAAAACCCACGCATTTCAGCAATTCTATATCGTTAATGTCGTCTCCTATGTAGGCAATATCGGCGAAGTTTAGGTTATATTTTGGCAAAATGCTTTCCATTAGACTTTTTTTGTCCTTTATGCCTAAATGGATTTCGTCTGTTTTCAGTTTTTCTGCTCGTCGCCGCAATAACGCACAGTTTTCGCCAGAAATTATGCCCGTTATTATTCCCTTGTTGCGTAAAAGTTCAAACGCCATTCCGTCTTTTGTGTTAAATTTTTTTAGCTCTTCGCCGCTTTCGCCGTAGTACATTCCGCCGTCCGTCATTACTCCGTCGCAATCGGTAAAAAGGGCTTTTATTTGGGAAAAATTCGGCTTTGCTTTTTGGGATTTTGTTTGAGATTTCTGCAAAAAATGTTCAATTATATCCCAATCGGACGGCTCGTCTACTTCAAAGTAGCTTTCTTCGGGCATTTCTACCAATCCAATTTTGCCACTTATTCGGCATTTGCTTTGTAGCAGGGATTTTCGTGATGTAATGTAAAATGCACCGTTTTCCACTAAATAGCCGTCAAAGTTTTGCCGCATTGGACGCTTTGTAAAATCGTAATTTACAGGCTGTGTGATTCCGTTTTTTTCTTGCCAAATAAACCGCTTTTGCTTTACAACGGATAAAACGCTGTCAAATCCTTGTTGCATTAGGTTAATTCCCTCTGTTAAATGTTCGGCTTTTAATAGCGGAGATGTTGCTTGTATTAGCACAATTTCGTCAAATTCTTCGATTTCTTTGATTTCCCCAGTTTTGCCAATTTCCATAATTTGGGATTTTTCGGCAAATTCTAGCATAGCGGATTCTGTGGTGGCTGTATCAGTTGTATTTTGCGGATTGCGACCGATTGCCACAACTTTTGGGTTGCCATAATTGCGAACCGTTTCCGCTATAATTTCGCTGTCGGTTGCTACATATATTTTATCTATTTCCGTGCAAGTAGCGGCGGCATCTAACGTCCAATAAATTAGCGGTTTGCCGCATATTTCCTTTATATTTTTTAGCTTGATAGATTTGCTGCCGCCCCTCGCTGGAATAAACGCCACCCTACACATTGGCGGATTTCCTGTATTTTAGCTTATCTCGTTGCGCTTGCTCTATTTCCAAAATTTCGTTTGCCTTGTAACGCAACGATTTTTCAACGTTGACAAGGTCGCGCTTTAGTCGCCGCATTCCGTCAGGCTCTAGCGATGCGGCGTGGTCTGTGCCTTTCCATGTGCGATTTAGCGTAAAATGCCGTTCGAATACCGTTGCACCTAGTGTAAAAGCGGCAATATCAGCGGCTATTCCGTTGTGATGCCCAGAAAAGCCGATTTCTTTTACGGTTTCGCCGTACGCCTTTTTTATACGGACAATTTCTAATAAGCACAAATCCTCTGGTGGCACAGGATAGCCAGATGTGCAACTATACAGCACAACATCTTTGTTGCGGCGTTCTTTTTCGAATAGGTTTACCAATTCTTCTTCCTCTTTTTGCGTGGTCATTCCCAGCGAAATGTGGATTTCTCCGCCATAATTGCCGCAAAGCCAACCAAGCATTTCAAAGTGGTTGTTGCAAGCGGACGGAATTTTTATAAACGCAGGGTTAATGCCCGCAATTCCTTTTGCAGAGGTTAAATCCCAAACGGAAGTGCTGTATCCTATGTTGAACTCTTCGCAGGTTGACATAAGTTCTTTGTGCTGGTCAACGGTAAATTCTAAAAATTCTCGATGCTCGCCGTATGTACCACCGTACGAGTTCCATGGATTGGGATGCACGGCGTTGTATTGCTCGTTGGTCAGCAGTTCTTTGTTTTCGCGCTTTTGAAACTTTATTACATCGGCGTTGCAAAATATTGCCGCCATTCTTATCATTTCTTTTGCAATGGAGATGTCTCCCATGTGGTTGCAGCCTGCTTCGGCTATTAGTCGTGGATTCATTTTAGTTGCTCCTTTTATTTTGTTATTTCTATCACGATGTAATCGGCGGTTTCCTCCCTTGCCATATCGGCTTTATATAGGCTTTCCAGCTGTTGCGAGATGAAGTTGTACTGTATATCGCCTTTTGGTTGCACTAAATGCAGCCATGCAAGCAGGTTGCCAATGCCATATCGCTGATAAAATTTTGTTTCCCATTTTACCTGCCCATCTGCTTGCGATTGCGAAAATCGGCAGTTTTCCGCCATTATTTCCAGGCTTTTGCGTGAAAATATCCATGGATGCTCTAGCATGAACAGAAAGTTTTCAAATTTAGCACCGAGTAGCGTACGCAACACAGGAAAATCGCTGGGAGTGCCTATGTAAGCCGTTCCGCCAGATGCAAGCAATTCGCAAATATTTTGCATATGATTTTGCGGATTTTCTACGTGTTCGATAACGTCCCATGAAGTTATCACATCAATGGAATTTGCGTATTTTTCAAGGGCTTGCTCTAGGTAGGAAAACACCTCGTAGCCCTTTTGTTGCAACTGTTCAGCAAAACTTTTATTTGGCTCAATTAGGATAACTTTTGCGGCAACGCCATTGATAAAATCGGCATAACCGCCGCCGCCACAGCCAATATCCATGAATATTTTATTGCGGAATATTTCCGTTTTGGTAATGTTCATTTTTTCCAAAACTCGGTAATCGTGGCGTGCGTTGAAAGCGTCCAGTAGTACGATTTCGGCGGCATTTTCACGGTAGAGGTTCGATTCATAGAATCCCCCCCCCCC
>WRKG01000070.1 GCA_009778185.1 Bacillota bacterium | reverse complement strand
GGACAATACGGCGGCAAAGGTTCTGACAACCACAAAGCGGCAGTTATCGGCGATACAGTCGGCGATCCGTTCAAGGATACGGCTGGTCCTTCGTTTAACTTGTTGATAACGCTTTCGTTGACGGTTTCTATTGTTTTTGTTGGCGTTACTGCGGCGTTTTCGCTGTTTTAGGATTTTGGGAATATTAAATGGGAAAATCCTCTCTCGGTTGAGGGAGGATTTTTTTGTTAGGATTTTGTTGGAAAAATTTTCTATTATAAAATTATACTCGAATAATCTAACAATAAGCTGTTGTAGAAAAACGGACGGATAATATCCGCCCCTACGGTTGGCAATTTGTAGGGGCGGATATTACTTGCCCGCATTTTTTGTTCAGTTGGTTTATTACAGCAAAAAACAGCGATTATTGATTTCAAACAACCGCTGTTTTAAGTTTCGTTTATTCATAAGGTTTTACGGTGTTTCTTGTGTGCCGCCTCTGCCGTTTATTGTGCGTGATGCTGACGGCCATTCCGAACGTGGCGGCTGTGGAAATGCTGGTTGTGGTCTTTCGTGAAGGTCAAATGATTCGGGAAAAGTGATTGATTCAGGGTTTTCAAGAATAAAGTTGATTTCTTGCTGTACAATCTCAATCATTTCATAATTTTCTGCTTCGATTGCTCGTTCTAACTGTTCTTCCCAAGCACTAAGAATCCACAATAATTCCTCTTCATTCGCAGGACGTAGCGGATCGGAACGCATATCTCTATTCCATTGAGCAGGATTGCGGGGCGTTCTATCATATAATATTACAACTTCGTTAGGTTCGGCTTGTTGTAAGGTTTCGGCGGTTTCTTCTGTAAAATCTGTAAAGTTGGCGATTTCGTCAAAATTTGTTGCATAGCTTTCAACGCTTTCAACTTCGGCTGTTGCAACTTCTACAGATTCGACAACAGGCAATACATCTTCAGCAGCCTGCACCGCACACGCCGACATAAACGCAACGGCTAAAATGCACGATGTTAGGCATAATTTTTTTGATTTTATTGTTTTCATGGAATTTCCTCCTATATTCTCTTATGAGAACAAAGTCAAAAAGCTATGTTCTCAACATTTGACAAATTAGTTAATCTGCAAATATGCTATATAGAAAAAATAAATATTCCTTTGCCCTAGTCCAAACTAGAGTAATTACAGTATATATCACAAAAATCAATTTGTCAATGCTAAAGTTAAATTTTTTGGAATTTTTGTAAATGGGAAAATCCTCTCTCGGTTGAGGGAGGATTTTTTTGATTTTGCTTGACAAGATTTGTGTAACGTGGTATTATAATCCCAACAAAAAAATCCAATTATTTTAGGAGGGCGATTATGAGAGTTAAACGTGAAGATTTGTATGATATTTATCCCAAAAAATGGGTGGTTACAATTAACAGCGAATGGCGTAACGGAAATGTTGTTAGCTGTGAAGTTTTTGGCGTTTATGATACGGAAGATGAGGCATTTATTGCATCTGATCACTTGCCGGGTTGCGGAATTTACAAAATGGTTAGAGAGGAAGATGAAATTGAATTTCTTCTTGTCAGTACCGATTAAATCTAGGGAAACTATGAAAATAGAATGCCATTTATTTTCGCCAAATAAAGCTACATTCAGAGAAATTATGTTGCTAATCGACACAGGTGCATCTCGAACGGCTATATCAAGAAAGCAGTTGCAAGCCTTAAAATACACCAATATAGTAAAAGACCCAACCCCAAAGTGAGCAGTTTCGGGGCTGGTTTATTTGGATATGGTAAAAATTTCCAACCTAGCAATCGGTGGCGAGTTTGCCGTTAGCGATTTTAACATAAACCTGCTGGACTGGGAAGATTACTCTTTTCACGGCATTATCGGCATGGATATTTTATCACAAGTTTATTTTAAGTCGGATAAGAAAAATTTTGTTATGCAGAGAGAACCGTTTTAGGTGCTTTTGTATTGTCGCTTTTATAGTAAATCAACTTAAAAAATGCAATATTTCCCAAAAAAACAGGAACAGAAATTTCTGTTCCCAATGAAAATAAATAAATATTCAACTCAAAATTGTTTTATAAATCTAGTAAAGCCCTCAAAAATCACGTTCTCTTCAACTTAAAAAATGCAATTTTATCTCGTAGCAACGTGGATTGCGAACTTAATTCTTCGGCGGCTGCGGAGGATGCTAGCGAGGTTTCGGAAATATCATTTGTAACCCTTGTAATTGCATGAATATTTTCTGATACATTATGCACAGATTGCATTTGTTCTTGGGCTATTTTTGTAACTTCTTGCATGGTTTGCGATATTTCTTTTACAATGTTTTCGATGGTGCTAAACATTGATAAAATTTCGTCTGTAATTTTAAGCCCGTCTTCCACATTTTCGAGGTCTTCGACTACTATGGTCGAGGTTTCCGATGCGGACTCTTGGCTGCGAGTGGCTAAATTGCGAACCTCTTCAGCAACCACGGAAAATCCTCTGCCATGTTCGCCTGCACGTGCCGCTTCTACCGATGCGTTTAGTGCAAGCAAATTTGTTTGAAACGCAATGTTGGTAATTACTGCGTTTATACGAGATATATTTTCGCTTGACACTCGCAATCTGTTCATTGTGGTTGTCAAATTTTCAACGGAATCGCTTGCGTTGCTTACAGAAGTTTGCGTAAGTTGAGCATTATTGCCCGTTAAAGTCATTTTTTCGCCAGCACGTTCGGCTATATCGTTCATTAAAAATATGAAATTGTTGAGGTCGTCAACCGATTTTGCTTGCGTTGTTGCGCCTGCTGCCAATTTTTGCGAAACGCTTGCTACTTCTGCCGCGCCTTCTGCTACAAAAGATGATGCTTGTTGCAGTTCGGACATTGTCGAGTTTAAGCCCTGTACTATCGCATTTATAGCCGCTTTTATCGGTGCAAAAGAGCCCAAATAATCGTTGTGGATTGTTATGTCCAAATCGCCTTTGCTTATTTTTTCCAATATTTCAGAAATTTCTTGAACATATGCGTATATAAAATTGTTGACAACATTGCAAGCAACTTGCAGCACCTCAAATTTGCCGTGATATTTGCCTTCTAACAGCGTAAAATCGCCGTGCGACATCAACAAAATATTTTTTTCTACATCTGAAAGCGGAACGTTTATGTTTGTCATTAAATCGTTCAAATTTTTTATCATATCTGCCCATTCGCCCTTAAAATCGTGTGCATTTGCGTATACGTCAAATTTGCCGTGCTTTGCGTTTTCGGCTAAAATGCTAGTTTCTTCTATGAGATACTTAAAATTATTTTGCAAATCAGCCATTATTTTGTTTGCCCAAGCCCAATTTTCTTGATACGTACGCACTCCTACGGTAAAATCGCCCTCGCTGTAGGATTTGAAGGTATTTAGCAGTTCGATGTAATCGTCAACGTACATTGCTACCATTTGATTTATGCCTTGCACAAATTGCTTGTTTTCTGCCTCATATTTGCCTTCATCTATGTACTGGTCGTAAAATCCTATATTATGGTCGTCAACCATTTTGTTTATATCTTCAAAAAGTTCGCGGTTTTTTGCAACTGCCTCAAAAAGAGATGCGTAAAGCGAATCAAACACCGATGCTTTGGCGTTTTTGCGGGTTTTGTAATCGGTATTGCCAAACGGGAATTTCTTCATTTCGGCAAGTGCCCGCCGCATTACAAAATTTATGCGCCGTTTTACGTAAAATAACACAACAGAAGCCAATATAAACGAAAAAATAAGCCCCAAAATTGCCAAAGGCAAAAAATATCCCAAAGCACTTGTAACTTGATATACAAGGGTTGTATAGCGGTTTATGTAAAATGCGGCAACTCCAACTACCATAAACGAAACAAAAAATAGTGCCGAAAATCCCACAAAAAACCAAGACTCAAACATAATTCTCATTCTAAACTTCATGTTAAACACTCCTTAAATAATTTTCATGTAGAGAATTTATAAACAAAAAAACGCAAGCAATATTTTCTATCTGCAACAAAGTTATTATTAGCTTGCGTTGAAAGTCAACCGTTTTTTGGGTTGACGAAAATGCAGATTTTAATCTGCTTAGTTGGTAAAGATTTTTTTGGCAGAAAGTTTTGCTTGACAAAAAGGCGGAAAAGCGGAGCGGCTTTGGTTGAGAAGAAAATTCTGCTCTGTTTGACAAAAAGGCGGAACTGCTCTGTTTGAGAAGAAAGCTCTGCTCTGTTTGACAAAAAGGCTCTGCTCTGCTCTGCTCTGCTCTGCTCTGCTCTGCTCTGCTCTGCTCTGCTCTGCTCTGCTCTGCTCTGCTCTGCTCTGCTCTGCTCTGC
>WRKG01000069.1 GCA_009778185.1 Bacillota bacterium | reverse complement strand
GGCGGGCAGGCTGCCCACACCCGCAAGGACGCGCGCGCCCTTGACCCGCCTTTTATTTACGTTAATTTTAACTATGCCGATTTTTATCCGATTTTTATGGATAAATCAGCCGTTTTGGTGCATTTTCGGCGATTCTTTGCAAAAAGGCATAATCTATTTTTCTGCCTAAAGTTTTTACTTCGTCAACCGAAAAACCTTTGCCAATTACTAATTGATACGAATTTAGCAACCGTAAACCGCGCATATTTTTTAGCCAAAATTTTGGCGGAATCACCGTTATTGGCAAAAATATCGAGGTTGACGTTTTGTTGGCACGTGCAATTTTTAGAGCAAGACTGCTCATTACTGGCAACAGCTTAATATTGTCGTTGTCAAAAGCGGCTTTGTTGGCAAAAATTGTGGCTTGTCTTGTGCCTGACGGAGCGGAAAACGTGTTATCGCCGCAAATATCAAATTCCGTGGCTATTGTCAAGTAATTATTTAGCAATATATTAGATATTTTTGCCATTGCTTTTATGGTTTCGCTGTCGCCCTCATGGATTTTCTCCAGTTTGGCAAATGTGCCCTGCGTTATCAGCGGCGCTATGCAAATTCCCAGGTTTCGCAAGCTGTCGGCACAAGTGCAAACGCTTTCGTACCACGGTAAATTAGTGGGAAAATTATTTCGCTTATTGGGAAAATTTTCCAACGACCAAGTTATCAAGCTAAGAATCTCATGCAAAGTGGGATGATTAAACCCTACAATTAGCCCTTGACTTTCTGTTGCCGTTATTGTGCCTTGTATTTTGTCTGGGAACAAAATATGCCCTAATTTTACGGCTTTTTGGCGTTTTTTTTGCCAATAATTTTCGCTTTTTTTGTTATCGCCAACCAAAATGCACCACAACAGAAATCGGCACATTGGACCAACAAGCCAATTCATTACAAACAGCTGCAATTTCCAGGAAGAAACCGCCGAAAATCGCAGTTTTTCCGCTTTCGTGGGATTTTTTAGCAACCTTTTTATTGCACCAAAATAACTAACGCCGAACATTTGCAAAATGGAAAGCTCGCCATTTTCTAGCTTTTCAACTAGCTTGTTTGGCGGAGTTGCTAATATTTCTTCCATATTATTAGAACGATTTTTTATAACAGCACTTCCTTTGTGGTAAATTTTGGCAAATAATTAAATATTGCAATTTACATATCGAAATCGTCGGATTCTTCTTCATGTTGCTCTTCGCCAAAAAGATACCGCAGATATTCCGCACGGGCTTCATCTTGTTCCGTTTCCGTCAGCTTGGGATCGAACATCTGCAAAATATGCCCAGGATGCACTTCGGTCATTATTCGATATATTGTCAACCTTGGTTTGGGCAAATCCAAAATTCCCATAGAATAGCCTAACCGCAATTCGGACAACATATCCATTGCCTCTTTTAGGGAAATTCTTCGGCTGTACCGCAAAATTCCGTACGCACGGTGAATGTTGTTGCTTATGTCCAGTTCGTGCTTTTCTAGCATTTTTTTACGCAACCATAACTCCTTGTCAATAACGTTTCTGGTTACGCTTTGCAATGCTTGAATTATATCCTGTTCCGATTTTCCGAGCGTTATTTGGTTGGATATTTGGAAAATGCCGCCCATCGATTCGGAGCCTTCGCCGTAAATTCCACGGATTGCGATGCCAAATTTGCTGATTGCCGATAGCAAATTTTTAAGTTGACCAGTTTTGACCAACAGCGGCAAATGCACCATAAAAGATGCGCGCATTCCCGTGCCAACGTTCGTGGGACAAGCCGTTAAATAGCCGTAATCCTTGTCAAAGGCGAAATCTAGCTTTTCTTCCAACAGATTGTCCATATTATTGGCGATTTGCCACGACGCATTTATGTTGTCCGCAGGGCTGACGGTTTGTATGCGAATGTGATCTTCTTCGTTTAACATTATGCTTAAATTTCCGTCATCTTGCAGGATAAGCCCGCGCGGCAGGTTGTCTTTCATAAACTCGCGGCTGATAATGTGTTTTTCGGCGAAAGTTGCGTTGTTTATGTTTCCGCGAAAATCGTGCGTAATCATTGAAAATTTATGCAACCATTTTTTTGCCCCGGCAAAAAGTGCGTTGTTCGCTTCAGAAATCATGTCGGTGGCTTGGTCGCTTGTCAATTTTGACCTAAATGGATATTTTTTTATATTGCGAGCCAATCGCACGCGTGCCGAAATTATCGGGCTGTCGTCCGCTTTTGGGTCGTCATACCAGGTTAGATTCATTGTTGTCCTCCGTTGCTGGTGCTGGGATTTCTTTAGCATTTTCGGTGTTTCCCATGTTTTCCACATTTTCCACATTTTCCATTAGACGAACTTCATCACGTAATCGAGCGGCCTCTTCAAAATTTTCGTCATCGATGGCTTTTTGCATAAGTCCGCGCAAGCGAACCGCCTCACGTTTTTTGAACAAATCTCGTCCCGATTTTTGGGGAAATTTTCCCTCGTGGCGAACGCTTGCCTGCACATTTTTCAAAATGGGATTAAGTTCGTGAGTAAACGTTTTGTAACAGTGGGCGCAACCCAGTTTTCCGCCACCGTTACGAAACGTATCGTATGTCATGCCGCATCGTGGACACGGTTTGTAATTTATCACAATTTTCGGATTATTTTTTTCGCTGCCGCCAGTCAAAAACGAGCCGAGTAGCCCATTAAAAAGGGCATCTATCGAGGCGGCTGCGTCGATTCCTGTCGAGCAGGTTTGGCAAAGGTGCATTTCGGTTTTTTCGCCGTTCACAACTTGTTGCATATGAACGGTCGCCTGATTGCTGTTGCATTTTTCACACAACATAATTTTTCCCCCTATGTTGCCGAGCCGCCAAAATTCATAAATTTACTTGAAAGAAATTCAAATTTTGGGTGGTCGGTCAAATTTAGTTCCTGTGCTTTTTGGGTTATATTTATTATTTTATACAAATTTTTGGGATTTTGCAAAATATCTATGCAGCCCTCTAGCGAGTTTGGCAAGGTGGTTATTGCTTTGCCGAGCCACTCTTTCGGCAACAGACCAATGGTTATGGCGCTGTCAATGTTCATTTTGTCGCCAAAATTTCCCACTAAATACACATTATCTATTTTATCATAATTCAGATTATTTTCCAGTAGCAAAATTTCGATTGCGGTGCGAACGGTTGCTTTGGCTTGCTGCAACTGCCAAACGTCGTCCTTTGTGAACATTATTCCCTCGGCGATTTCTATGTCATGTTCCAAAATTCCCGCCTGATTTACCAAATTGTGATTTAACAACTGTGCCAAAATGTCAACCGCACCTGCACCACAAATTCCAACGGGATCTTCCCCTTTTATCGTTTTGCAATGGAAATTTTTTCCCTTGCTGTCGTACGAGACTTTTGTTATTGCGCCAGCGATTCCCATTGTGCCGTGCGAGATGTTACTTGCCTCAAAAGCAGGGCTAATCGATGTTGACACTCCGACAATCGCCTCGCTGGAAAGCAACGCAACTTCGCCGTTTGCTCCCAAGTTTATGAGAATACTAAAATCCCGTTCAACGTTTGCATTAGATTTTGCTGTAATATCGGTTGACAAATAAGCCGATATTTGCGGCAGAACGATAACATCACAAGAAAGCAACTCTTTGCGGAAGATTTCGCCGAATCGTTGCGTTTGCATATCGATAAATTTTGGCAAAAACGAATTTTGCGGCTTTTTGTACACGCCCATCAAAATTTGAATCATGGTCGTATTGCCAGAAAGTATCATTGTGCGGATAGTTTCGGCAGGGACAAGTCCTTCGCGGCACACGTGAAAAATGCCTTTGCAAATATCGTCAACCGTGCTGCGGGTCAACGATGCTAGATCGTTCGGCTCGAGCAGTTTTTTCTCGTTGATAATTTCGGCGTAATTAAGCCGATTTTTGTTGGCTAAATCGTAGCTAAAAACCGAACCAGTTGTTAAGTCAACCAAAGCAATAGCAATGCTTGCAATGTTAAGATTGACAGCCAAGCCGTAAGCAGGTTTATCAGTTGAAGTAGCCAGTTCGCCGATGTCTTCGGCAATAACAAACATACCGTCCTCAACTTGGGTTTGACAAGCCAGTTGCGGAGTGCCGTCTATTGACAGAATACACTTGCCGCAAATGCCGTGTCCACCACAAACGGTTTTGACGAAAATTCCATTTTTTTGCAGAGCGGCAAGTACGGTTTGGTTGGTTTCTACTGGTATTTCTCGAGTGTTGCCGTTTTCTGTAACATTTATTGTCATAAAAATTCCCC
>WRKG01000068.1 GCA_009778185.1 Bacillota bacterium | reverse complement strand
CCAGCCGTATCCTTGAACGGATCGCCGACTGTATCGCCGATAACTGCCGCTTTGTGGTTGTCAGAACCTTTGCCGCCGTATTGTCCGCTTTCGATGTACTTTTTGGCGTTATCCCAAGCACCGCCAGATGCAAGCATAAACAACGCCATCGCAAACCCTGCCGAGATTATCCCAGTCAGCAAGCCGACAACGCCAGCAACGCCGAAGAATATCCCAGTTACTATTGGCGACAAAATTGCAACTATCGCTGGTGCAAGCAACTCTTTTTGGGCGCTGCGAGTGCAAAGGTCAACGCAAGCCGCATAATCGGGCTTTGCAGAGCCGTCCATTATTCCTTTAATTTCTCGGAACTGCCGCCGAACCTCTACAACGATACTTTGTGCCGCACGGTTTACCGCCGAAATTGTCAACGCGCCGAAGAAGAATATCAACATCGAGCCGAGCAAAATTCCCATTAAAACGGACGGATTTGTTACGCTTAAATCAAGCGTTCTGCCTTGTGCGGCGAGTGCGTCGCGCCCCAAACTTACATAGGAAACCAACAGCGCCAGCGCCGTAAACGCCGTCGAGCCGATTGCAAAGCCTTTGCCCGTTGCCGCCGTCGTGTTGCCTAGCGAATCCAAGGCATCCGTGCGTTCACGAACTTCGTGCGGCAAGCCCGCCATTTCGGCGATTCCGCCAGCGTTGTCCGCAACTGGACCAAACGCATCGCAAGCCAAGTTAATGCTCAAAGTTGCCAACATTCCAACCGCCGCAATGCCGATTCCGTAAAGCCCCGCATAAAAGTACGGAGAATCCACGCCAACATTGGGGTTTGCAACCCAAACGTTGCCGCCGCTCAAAAAGAAACTCGCCATAGCCGCAACAACAATCGTGATAACGGGTCCAAGCGTGGAGAACATTCCCAGCGAGATGCCGCCAATCATTACCGTTGCAGAGCCTGTTTCGGTGGTTTTCGCCAAATCTTTTGTGGGCTTGTTTGTATCGGATGTGTAGTATTCTGTGAACCAACCAATCAAAAAGCCCGTCAAAATGCCGATTACGATAGAGAAGAAGATTCCCCAAGTGTTAGCCGCCATTTCTGGGCCGGCTAAATCTGCCACGAAAAATGTCAACGGCAAAGATGCCGCAATCGAGATTCCGCCAGATATGAACGTTCCACGGTGCAATGCGTGGAGCAACTCTTTTTGGTTGGCTTTCTCTTTGGTTTTGACGGCGAAAGTGCCGATTAACGAGGAAACGATTCCCACGGAAGCCAGCAAAATAGGCAACAGCAAGCCAGAGCTGCCATAACCTGCGCCAATGCCGAGTGCGAACGTGGCAACAATGGCGTTTGTATAGGATTCATACAAATCTGCGCCCATGCCAGCGACATCGCCCACGTTATCGCCCACGTTATCGGCTATTGTTGCGGGATTGCGAGGATCGTCCTCGGGAATGCCAGCCTCAACTTTACCGACCAAGTCAGCGCCAACATCGGCGGCTTTTGTGAAGATTCCGCCGCCAACGCGCGAAAACATCGCCATACAAGCAACGCCCATACCGAACGTAATCATCGTGGTTGAGATTTCGTCTGTGCTAGCTTGGAAAACGTGCACAAGTAGCAGATACCAAGCGGTAACATCAAGCAAGCCAAGCCCAGCCACGACAAATCCCATAACCGTGCCAGATGAGAAGGAAACACGCAAGCCTTTGTTAAGGCTCTCGCTGGCGGCATGAGCCGTGCGTGCGTTTGCGTTGGTGGCAATCGTCATGCCAATAAAGCCCGACAATCCAGTGAAAAATCCGCCGACCACAAATGCGAACGGAATAAACGGATTTACCAAGCCGACGAGCGACAGCACCAACAAAATAACAAACATTACTGCAAAGAAAATAGTAACAAGCCGATACTGCCGCCGCAAATAAGCCTTTGCGCCAGTTCGGATAGCTTGGGCAATTTCGATCATTTTGTCGTTGCCCTCGGAATAAGTAAGCACTTTGCGGCCTTGCACAAATGCAAATATTAACGCCGTTAATGCTCCTACAATACCCAGCCAAAATAGCTGTTCAATCATTTGAAACACTCCTTAAAATAAAATTAAAACCTCGGGGCGCCCGCCTGCCGACGGGCAGACTGCCCCGAACCCCGCAAGGGACTTCGCCCCTTGACCCCATAACTTTTAATATTTTAGGGTTTCAGATGTAGTAAAGGGCGGAATTTTGCGGACTTTTGGGATAAATGTTGCCTATTTTTTGGCAATGTTGGTTCATTAAAATGGCGTAAAAATGCCGATATTTTGGAATTTGTGATAAGCAACAAATTCTTCCCATTATATTGTATTGTGGTTTTTGGGTTTTGTCAATAGAATGGGAAAAATTTTGTTTGCGAAAAATTTCAAATATTTTACCTTTATATTTATTTTGTGAACACTAAAACAAATTATATGACGATAAAATTCATTTGGTGATAAATTATTTGGCAACAATATTGCGTAGGGGCGAACGTCCCCGTTCGCCCGTTGGTGTTCGTTTGTGTTCATTTGTAGGAATTATTGCCGTTGGTTTAGCGTGCTTTAACCGTTTTTTGGTATTTCAAACGGTTTTGTATAATGCGGGCGGATATTATCCGCCCCTACAAATCGCCCGTTGGTGTTCGTTTGTATTCGTTTGTAGGAATTATTGCCGTTGGTTTACCCCGCTTTAACCGTTTTTTGGTATTTCAAACGGTTTTGTATAATGTGGGCGAACGAGGACGTTCGCCCCTACAAATTGCCGAACGTATGGGCGGATAATATCCGCTCGTCTAGCAGGGCGGGTCCGCCCGTTCTCTCCGACATAAATTTATTTTATTTTGTTACAAATTTGTTTTATTTTGTTGCAAAAAATATTTTTTTCCAATCAAAAAAATATTTTTTCCTATAAAATCAACCTTTCTAACCTAAAATTTACAAAAACAATCAAAAACAAACGAAAAACAACGAAAATAATAGATATATCCAAAATAACCTCCATAATCATTTCAAATACCAAAATTTACCCAACAAATCCTAATTTTTGACGTTGACTATATATATATATATATATATACAATAAATAGGCTATCAAAATTTTTCAATACTCAAAAAATATCAATTTAACGCCATTTTATATTAAAAAAATTTTTATTTTGTTCAAAAATTTCAAAATTTTTCATAACCTGTGCGCTAAATGTGCGCCAAATTTTATTTCCCCCAACAAAAAAGGGGGTTACACCCCCCCCTTTGTAACCCCCAAAATTACCCCCTTTTTATCCAAAAACTACCCTATTTTATCAACCAAAAAAAAACAATTATCCCCTAAAAAAAATTACCCTACTTTACCCGATAAACCATCTCCCGAGTAAGCAAATCCCTACGATTACCCCCCCGTTGCAACAAACTCCCACACCCGCAATCCAAGCAAGGTTCGCCAAATAATCTATCCAAAAAAGGATTACCATAATGACTCAAATAAACGGCTTGCACATTATCTAAACGTTTAACCACATCTAACCAATCTAAAAACCTTGCCCAGTCAAACGCCGTTTCTTCTATATAACCGTCATATTTTAAGTTCATGTAACCATAATATGGAGGGTCGCAATAGATAATTGCATTGGGTGCTGTTATTTCAACATCGGCAAAATCTAACTGCGAAAATTGCGTTTTACCTGCCCCGACAAGCGGGTTTTGCAACTGCAATGTTTGCACTTGTTCAACCTGTTGCAAACATTGCAGCTGTTGCACGCGTTCTAGTTGTTGCAAGCGTTGCAGTTGCTCAATGCTAAACTGGCAACTGTGGAAGGTTACCTGTTTAATTTGCCCATTTTCCCACTGGCTACCTTGGATGGTCTCATTTTCCAAGCGTTGCAAATTTTTCACTACTTGCTTGTAAGTCGCTGTTTGCTTGTAATTTTGGGGGCTTGCATGATTTCGCAAAATATCCATTGCTAAATTATGCTTAATTTCCGCCGTTTCTTTTGCGTATACATACTCGCGGCTGGTGTAACCAAAACTATTGCACATCAAAATTAAATGCTCTTTGCCGTTTTTTTGCGGTTTATCACGGATTTTGTAAAATGTTTGTAAGTCAACCAAAACGTCGAGATGGTTGTATTCTAGGGAAAAAAGATACTCCAAAATAGGCAAAATTCGCTTGTCGTATACATTGCTAATGGTGGGAACGTTGCAAATTGCCGCTTCTGCGGTCATTGCTAATCCACCTGCGAAAATATCGTAAA
>WRKG01000067.1 GCA_009778185.1 Bacillota bacterium | reverse complement strand
CACGGGCAACGGCAGTTTCGCCAGCATCAACAACCCCCAAGAGCGGTGGAATCAAATACTGAACAGCACACAAAACATGGTAGATCAGTTAATGCAATCAATAAACGTCGCGCGGGGCAACACGGCAAGCAGCGAGCAAGTTTCGCTGTTAAACTTAACAATTTAGCTAACAAAGGGCGTAAATTCGCCCTTTTTATTGCAATTTGCAAAAGCAAAAATTTGACAAAGATTGCCAAAAATGCTAAAATAAAAATAAATTCTAGTAAAATCAATCTCGCAGTGGTGCGTGGGCGGTTTTCCGCCAAAGGAGGACTTATGAAAAAATTTTTTGTAAAAACTTTTGAGATAAGTTTCGCAACAATGGGCATAATCGGCGGCGTTGCTTTGGTTGCCATTGTTGCCTTGTTTGGTTACGTAATTTATATGGAAAATGTACGAGATATTGCCAATACGGATAACGTTCTAACTGCTGAAATAGCCGAAATCACGGAAATTTCCGAAATATTGCCATTATCCAATGCGGAAATGCAAGCAACTGGCGAAAATACGCCAACCGTGGAAGTACGTCCGCCAAGTTGGCACAATTTTTACACAATCGAATCCTATATAACAGCAGAATCGCCAACAATTACCGAAAATGTACCAACTACAGAGGTAAATCCGTCAAGTTGGCACATTTTGGACACAATCGAATCCGATATAACAACAGAATCGCCAACAATCACCGAAAACGCACCAACCGCACAAATTCGCATAATACAACCAAAAACAGACGAAACAGCGCCCAGTTTTCGGAGCAATCAAGAACAATTTCAAGTAAACTTTCCACAGTTTGATGTATCTCAAATTGAAATAGTAACTTTGGTGGAAACAATGGAGCAAATGTATGAGATAATCGGCGAAAGTCAAGCGTTTTCGAATGCCGAAAATGTCAGCGAGGAAATTCTCGATTATTTTGATAATTTGGACGGCTTTTTTGTGATAGACAACGATACAATCGGCAACAGTGGCAGAAGTTGGGTGCAACCAGATTTTCACGCATATGCGGATATAACAATCAGCAACACGCACCATTATCCGCTCCGAGTAACATTTCGTGAAGAAAACGGATTGCCGCTGTTTTTGTTGGATATTCCTGTGAATGAAAGTGGGCGTTTTTTGGGGTTTAACATGAGCGGTGGGCAGATTATCTCGTTTTCCTCGGTGGATGGCGTTGTTGCTGGGAATATTACTGTGAAAACTTTGGGGGAATAGTTTTTTGATTTTGAATTTTGATAAATATGGTTTTGCGATATAAATAATTTTTTGCATTATATTTTTTGCACTATATTTGAACAAATTCAAAAAATATTCATGTAAAAAACGGGCGGATAATATCCGCCCCTACGTTTGGCGATTTGTAGGGGCAGATATTATCTGCTCGTTTTTTATAACAGCCTGTTTTTCAATTGTTCGAGCATAGCACAAAGAAAAATACTATAAACCTAGAAATTACCAAGTAAATTTGATAAAAATCTCGGAAACTTTTTGAATTTTGGTACATTTTTTTCTAAATAAATTTTACTTGAACTATATTTTGACAAAATCAAAAACATCGCTGTTTATGTAGATTTATCGGAATAAAATCTCAAATTTTTGCTAATTTATCAAAAAAAAGCCCCTGCAAATTTACAAGGGCTTTTTTGCAAATTAAAATTTATCTTTATAACCAATCATTTTGTTATTCGATTCTATGAATGGTTATAGTTCTTGCGTCAACATCAAATTCTATGCGGTCGACAGTTGGCAAACTTTGCAAAAATTGTATATGTGCCATCGTTACGCCGTCAACTATTCGTGTATCTTCTATTCTAAGAGCAGAAACAGGATTAAATCTCCTAGCATTAGCAGCAGACCGGTCTGTTGCAGTACGTTCTAATTCTCTTCGTTCTGGGGTTTGTATAGATGCACCCATGGCTCTACCAGAACGGCGTACGTCTCTAGCACTTGCTCCCCAATTCAGAATACTTGGTGCCCCTCCTGCTCGCCAACTCCAAACTGTAGGATGTCCCAAATAGTTATTCAAAATACTTTGTGTTTCTTCAAAATCTTCAAAAAAACCTGTAACTGACCAATAAGGTCCTCTCGTGGAATAACGTGAAAGTGGATCATCTGCCCGACTACGCACAAGCCACCACCCATCATCCACAACATCTCTGATTACAAAGCCGACAGCGGGGGTTCGCATAGCTCTGTTTAACGAAGTCTCATCACCTGGCCAAAAAGTGATATTTTGCACAAAATCTAAACTATTCAAAGGTACTGCCATGTTAAACAAAGGATTATCAGTAGGCATTGGATTTCCTTCTAAGTCAAAACCTAGCGATCCACTAAATGTAATACCAGTAGTATTTATTTCGCTACGATTGACAAGAACAGGTTCACTATTTTCGCTAGTTTGCTGATAAGTGTAAGTAATCAACGTGATATTTTGATTTCTAGTTCCATGTGGTTCTAGCATAGCCCAAGTTACCAATCTTTCGTGCGGCTCTGCGGCAAATATGGGAGTTATACCCATTACAATCAACATTAGCACACTTGTTAGGACTTTCATAAATTTCATAAATATCTCTCCTTTTACCCCATTGGCGAAATGAGGATTTTTAGAATTATTTTTCGCCACTTACCATTGTATTATAATATGCGGTAAAAAATTCGTCAAGTAACACTTTTGTGTCATTTGAATTTTTAGCAGTTAATTAAGTATTAGATTTGCAACAATTATGTGGGGCTTCGAGTTTGCGAAGCCCCTTTTTTACAATAGTCTAAACTAAATCTACCTACCCAAAGCAATATCCAACATTTCCTGTTGCGGACCACGATTAGCCTCAACAACTTCCGCAACGCCAGCTGTGCCGTTCCAAAATGCGTCAATAAAGCCGCCCATTATCCAAACGTACTCGCTGATGTTGTGTCCTAAATCGGTTACCATTGTTCCGTTTATGCTGTTTATTGCCCGTTGCACGTCTTCTTCACTGTTGAAAATTGTTCTGTACCAACCAAGTTGTCCCTCAGTCAGCAATTCAGGCTCTTCGCCCGACCATGCGAATAATTCTTCTACTATCATTAGCACATCTTCGGGATTTTCTACGCCAACTGGAATCGTCCAGGATTGCTCCCAGCCGCTGCTCCAGGTGCTGCCTGTTGTGTTGCTTGGTCCCAATGGGAACGGTACAATCGTCCAGTCAAAAGCTAAAGTTTCTTCGGAAAGTTGCCAGTCGATTGCTGGCCAAAATGCCGCTCTGCCCTCGCGGAAAATATTGAAATTGTGTCCCCAATCGCTTAAATCTGTGCCTTCGTCATATTGCCACAAACGCTCGGTAAAAATCGTTTCTACAAATTCTAATGCTTCGATTGTGTTGGGATGGTCAAAACCATAATTCAAATCGTCGTCAACCATTCTACCATCGTTTGCCGCCACCAAGTGAATCGCAATATCGCCAGGAACGCCTGCAATGCCAAATTGGTCTAATATTTGATTGCCCGTTGTGTCCTGTGTGGCTGTGCGCATTATGTCAAGAAAGTTTTCCCAGTTCCATTGACCAGCGTTGTACAAATCCACTGGATTTTGTGCGCCGATTGCGTTGATTATGTTAAGATTTACGCCAAGCCCTACGCCGTGGTTGGCTGGCTCGTTTATCGCAAACGACCATGTATGTCCCATTGTGTTGGTCATCGGTTGTGCGTAAATGGATGCCCCAAATGTGTCCGAGCCAGGCAAATTAAGCGTATCAAGCGGTTGAATGAGATTTCCCATAATTCCCGCCATTATCATGTGTCCGTTTAGCAACTGCAAATCGGAATCTGGACTGCCCGCCATTACTGCGGTTGTCAAAACGCTGACTGTATCGTCATATGGGATGTTCGTTTCTACAAAAGTTACATTAAATTGCTCTTCAACACGGCGAGCGTTATCCCAAATTAACCGTGCCAAAAAGTAGTTGTCTTCGGTGGCGGGATCGGGCTCTGCCGAAAACACGCCAGGAATCAACTCGCCAAACCAGCCCGAAACCCGAATTACTCTTCCGCCCAAATCGCGCGGTTCGTGAATCCCTTGATGTCCCACAGGGCTTGCAGGAGCGGCTTCTTCGGCTTCAACTTCGGTTGTTTCGGTTGCTGCATCGGTTGCAGGAGCGGTCGCTGTTTCGGTTGCGCCGCCCGCAGGAGCAGTTGCGGCAGGTGCGT
>WRKG01000066.1 GCA_009778185.1 Bacillota bacterium | reverse complement strand
ATACAATCCACGAAATCCAAAAAAATATGCTTGAATCAGCGGAACTATATTTTGAAGACAGCCCAAACGTGGATTACTTGCTTAATTATGAGGTGGTAAATGCTTAAAATATCCAAAGAAACAAAAAAAGCCGAAATATTATCTGCTTTCGAAAAAGCCCAAACGGCTTTAACAGGAACAGACAACGAATGGGATAATCTAGCCACAATGACCGAAGAAGAAGAAATGGAATACATCGTAAAAATGATAAAAGAAAGCCGCCGCGAACGCTGGGAACGAGACTGGCAATTTAACGCCGAAAAAAATTGCTGGGTTTATATCGGCGATTCCGAAACCGCCTACAAACAGCAACACATGATAATAAAACCCACCGATAACGGCAAATTTTGCACCGCATTCGATAAATCCGCCTACCAAGCCCAAAATTCGCCGTTTTAACCCCATAATCCACCCAACAAAAAATTTTTTTCTACCCTATAGTTTTTTTTTTCAACTTATGATATAATAGCAAAGGTAGTTGAATAGGAACTATATCGATTTTCAATAAAACCCTGTTTAATTGCCTGTTTTAACTATTTTTTCAACAAGGACGGTGATTTAATGATTCCTGTTACTAAACTTAACCAGCAAGAAACCGTGGTTAATTGCGATTTAATCGAACTTATCGAGGCTAACCCCGATACCACAATTACCATGACTACTGGCCGCAAGCTGATTATTACTGACTCGGTGGATTCTATCCTCGAAAAAATTGTGGCTTATAAACGGCAATTAAATGCAACTAAATAAATTTTTTAAGGCTTTTTGCCTATTTTTAGGAGGTATGATTTTTGGATAAGGGAACTCTTATTGGTTTAGCTTTGGGTGCATTCTCACTAATCTTCTCTATCTTGTTGGCTATTGAATTTGATATGGTTATGTTTGGCGCTATGATTGACATTCCGTCTATCGTTATGGTTGTCGGTGGTGCGTTTGCATCATCACTAATTGGTGCTCCGTTTGAGCATTTTACCGCCGCTATGAAAGCCCATAAAATCGTTCTTAAGCCACCCAAAAGCGATCCTGCCGAAGCTATCGGCACTATTGTTGGGCTTGCAAATACCGCTCGTAAAGAGGGCGTGCTTGCCCTTGAAGATACCGTTTCTAACATGGACGATGAGTTCCTCAAAAAAGGAATTATGCTCATCGTTGACGGTACCGATCCCGAATTGGTTAAAGGCATTATGGAAACCGAACTTGCCTATATAGAAGAACGCCACAATGACGTTGCCGACGTTTTCGCTAAAATTGCGAAATTTGCACCCGCCTGGGGTATGATGGGTACACTTATCGGACTTATCATTATGCTACAAAACCTGGACGATATGGCAGCTATCGGCCCTGCTATGGGAATGGCTTTGTTGACAACTTTCTATGGTTGTGTTGTTGCTAACTTCTATGGCGATCCGTTTTCTGGCAAGTTGGGATTAGTTAGTAAAGAGGAAGTTTTGCTTAAAACCGTCCTAATTGAGGGAATGCTTTCTATACAAGCGGGCGAAAACCCACGTATTATAGAAGAAAAACTTAAGTCGTTCTTAGCACCAATGATGCGCGATCGTGTTGGCGAAGGCGCTGGCGGCGGAGCTGCAGAATAATCCGCTTAAAGGAGGAAAATTATGGCAAAACAAAAAAAACCAAAAAAGGTTGATGCTGGCTCTCCAGCGTGGATGGCTACTTTCTCGGATATGTCCTGCTTGCTGATGTGCTTTTTCGTGCTACTTTTCGCTATGTCGCAGGTGGACGAATCCCGCTTTAGAGAGTTCGCCGAGGCTATGGCTGGGCGAAATATCTTCCTTTCTGGCGCGCTGGGAACTATCTTTAACCAAGGTTCGGGCTTTATGCCTGCGATAGCTCCGCCAATGCCGCCAGCCGAGGCAACCGACGACGTTACCGAAGCAGCCGATGTTATTCAACAACAATTAGCCGCAATCGAAGCCGCCGCCGCTCTCACGCAAAACGACGTAAACGTGCTAGATACTGTCGGCGATCGTCAACAGCAAATGCAAGCAATGGCGGATGCCTTCCAAACGTACATGGCTCCCTACGATATTGCTGAAGAAATCGGCATTCGAGTAGATGCTTTGGGCGAATACATGGCAATTACGTTTCCTGCGGCAATGCTGTTTAACACAGGACAAGCCTTTTTGCTACCCGAGGCAATCGAACTTATCGACTACGTTGCAATAGCCTTACGAGAGCATCATGTGCAAGGCCACCGAATCTCCGTGCAAGGGCATACCGACGATGTACCGATAAATACAGCCCAGTTTCCAAGCAACTTTCACTTATCGGCGGCAAGGTCAATCTCGGTAATTCAGCGGCTAATTTACGAACACGGATTTAGCCCAGCCAACGGCTTGCTAACAATCGATGGGCGCGGCGAGTTTAGCCCCGTCGACACAAACGCCACAGCCGAAGGCAGAGCCAACAACCGCCGTGTTGAAATTTTGGTTTACGCACGGCAACAGGATTTGCAGGTGTTGTTGGATTAGTGGGAACGAAACGCAAAACAAAAATCCTACAAAACTTGTAGGGGAGGATATTATCCGCCCGTTCGACAATCGGGTTCGCCCGTGATTTTACAACAAAACAAAACAAAAAGCAACAAAAAGCAAAACAAACAAAATATTACAAAACAGCAAAAAACCAAAAAGCGGGTCAAGGGCGCGCGCGTCCTTGCGGGGTTTGGGGCAGCGCCCCAAGGTTTTGACTTTAGGGTTTTGAAAATGATTAAAGAAACGAGGGAATGTTATGGAAAAAGGCAATTTGATGATGATAGTGATAATCGTGCTGTTGCTGGCACTGTTGGCGACTGTTATTGGCGTAACATTTTTTGCCTTAAACACAATAGGCAGCATACAGCAAGATGCTTTTCAAGCAGGATTTGACACAACGCCCCGAGTATTAGCAGCGGACGAAATAAGCCGCGTACCAGTAGGCGAAGCTATAATAACGAACGTAATCAACGAAACAACATCTCGTGATTCAACAGTTCGCATACAGGTAGTAGTTGGCTATGATAACACCCAAGAGGCAGATTCAACAGCCATTAGCGACCTTATCAACGAGCAAACAATCTTTATGCGCTCGGTTGCACTTGAACGCATACGTGCACGCTCGCACCAAGAACTAGCAGCACCAGGCGGTATGGAAGCCCTAAGCGCCGAACTGCTAGAAATATTTCAAAATGAATTTAGAACCAATATGATCGTTTCCGTTGACTTCTATGAATGGATGTTCGTTTAGATTGTATTGTCTAATAAATTTTAAGGGGTGGTAATATTGGGGGATGTCCTATCGCAAGCCGAAATAGATGCCCTGCTGGCACAGCTAACAGGCGATAACTCGGATGACGCGGCGGCGGCAATACCAGTAGTAGAAACAAAAGAGGCACGGCTTTACAACTTCTCGCTACCGTCAAAGTTTAGCAAAGAACAACTTAGAACCCTAAATAATATTTTTGAAAACTTTTCGCGGACTGTGTCCTCTTTCTTAACTGGCTATTTGCGCACTACCGTCGAACTTGAAGTCGCCAGTTCGGAACAAATTTTATATAAAGATTTTAACCTGGCTTTGATGAACCCTGTTATCCTCGGTATGACAGAATGGTCGCCACTTAAAGGCACTGTGCTAGTGGAAATGTCCAACAATATGGGATACGCCATGATAGATAGAATACTCGGCGGCCCAGGCTTTGGTATAAAAAATATGCGCGATTTTTCCGAAATTGAAACAATCCTACTAGAGCGCATTATTTCCCAAATGCTAACGCACTTGCCCGAGGCTTGGGAAACCGTCATAAAAATAAAACCGCGGCTAGAACGGCTTGAAACCAACTCGCAATTTGCCCAAATTATGTCGCCCAACGAAATGGTCGCATTAGTGCTGTTGCACATAAAAATTGGCAGCGCCGAAGGGCATCTTAACTTCTGCCTGCCGCACATGGTGCTAGAGCCGATTATGGATAAGCTGAAAACCAGCTTCTGGTTTAGCCAGCGTAGCGTCGATGACGCTGAACGATACCGCACAGGTGTTGAAGACGAGTTAGAAAAGGCCTTAGTGCCGGTTTCAGCAGTAGTCGGAAAAACTAACATAATGGTAAGTGATTTTGTAAACCTGCAAAAAGGCGATGTCCTGAAAC
>WRKG01000065.1 GCA_009778185.1 Bacillota bacterium | reverse complement strand
AATTTAGTCCAGTGGACTAAAGATGTTCCTTGCGGGTTCGCCTGCCCGCCGGCAGGCGGGGGCAGCGCCCGAGGTTTTGGTTTTTGGGTTTTAGGTTTTAGGAGGTGTAAATTTGTCAAATTTTGATAGCGTTTTGAATAATTTTTTGGGCGAAAATAAAAGCACGATGCAGATTTTTGATATTCTGCCAACGGCTTATTTGTGTTGGAATAAAAATTTGGATTTGATTTGTGCGAATGCGGCAGCCTACAGAATGTTCGAATTTGCCGAAATAAACACAATCGCACCTAGCATGGGATTTTACAATAATTTCCCGAACGCACAACCTAGCGGCAAAACTCCTAGAGCCATTTTTGAGGAACAACTTAACAAAATTTTTGAAGATAATTCTTGGGATGTCTCGTTTGAACTTTTGGCTTATAGCAAGCCTGGCTTAGAATTGCGTTCGGTTAGCATAAAAATGTGTAGCATTAAATCGGATAACGATGTTATTGCTTTAGTTTCTGCCCACGATATGACCGAATGCGCAAATCGCGCAAAAAGTGAGCGCGATTTGCGTAACAAAACCATTTTTGATATTGCTCCGTCTGCAATTATTTTTTACAACGCCAAAAACGAGTTTATCGATTGCAACTCAACCGCTCTAAATTTGTTCGGTTTGGGCGAACGGGATAAACATATCTTATTAGAAGATTTTTACCGATTTTCGCCAGAATTTCAAGCGGACGGTGCTTTATCTCGGGAAAAAGCAATGGCGGTTTCGCAAATTGCCAGCGAAAAAGGCTCGTATCAAATGGAATGGGAACATTTGGACGTTTACGGCAATCCTATTCCGTGCGATATTACTATCGTTAAAACCGAATACCGCGATGAACGCGCTTTTGTCGCTTATATACGGGATTTGCGCCGCGAAAAGTCGGTAGAATTGCAAATGAGCGATGCCAATATCCGCGCCAAAACTATGTACGAAATGGCTCCGCTTGCAATCTCGTTTTGGGATAAGGATATTCGTTTCATCGACTGCAATGACGCTTTTTTGGAAATGTTTCGCGCAAAAGACCTAAATCAACTGCTCCGCACAAATGTTATTCCCGAATATCAGCCAGACGGCTCGCTTTCTGCCGATTTGCTAAAAAAAGTTTTCCAAACCGCTTTTGACGAAGGTTTTGTAAATTATGAGTGGACAAATTACGATGTCAACGGCGAGTTGTTCCCGCGCGATATTAGTTTGGTTCGCATGAAATATCACAGCGAACACGCATATATAGCCTATTCGCTGGATTTACGCGAACATTACAAAGCACAAGCCAAAATAAAGGAAGCAAACGACCGTGTGCAAATTATGCTTGATTCTACTCCGCTTGCTTGTTTCTTGATTGGGGCAAATTTTGTTGCAATCGATTGCAATCTCGAAGCCATAAAATTGTTCAAACGCATCGGCAAAGAGGATTGCTTGAACAATTTCCAAAAAATATTTCAAAGCGGCGCAGGAATTTCTTCTCGAAGATTGCGTATTTTGGAAGAACATTACAAAATTGCACTCGATGTTGGACATTCTAACATCGAATGGGTGCTGCAAATGCCCGACAAAGCGGAGGACGAAGCCGAAGTTATTCCGTGCGAAATTAGTTTTGTGCGACTTGTACATAACAACGATTTTGTGGTTGCCGCATATATCAACGATTTGCGGTCTATCAAACGCATGATTGAAGATATGCGGCGAATAGAAATTGCCGAAGCCAACAATGCCGCAAAAAGCCGTTTCCTAGCCAATATGAGCCACGAAATTCGTACGCCAATGAACGCAATTATCGGAATATCCGAAATGCAACTGCGAACGGATGCACTTTCTCCGTACGTTGAAGAGGCTTTTGCCAAAATTTACAACTCCGCCCATTCCCTTTTGCGGCTTATCAACGATATTTTGGATTTATCCAAAATTGAGGCGGGCAAAATGGAAATTTTATCTGTGAATTTTGATATTGCCAGCCTTATCAACGATATTGTGCAAATGAACATTATGCGACTTGGCAGCAAGCAAATTTTGTTCAAACTTTCGCCAAGCGAAGATTTGCCCGTTGTTTTGTACGGCGACGATGTGCGGATAAATCAAATATTAAGCAATTTGCTCTCAAATGCTTTCAAATACACCGAAAAGGGCAAAGTTGAGCTTTCTTGTTGGTCAGAAGAAATGCCAAACGGCGGCAAAGACGACATAATTTTGGCGTTGAGCGTTTCCGATACTGGGCAGGGAATGTCCGCCGAACAACTGGATGCACTTTGCAACGATTATGAACGGTTTAACACGCTAGAAAACCGCGAAATTGAAGGCACAGGCTTGGGAATGAGCATAGTTCGCAGTATTGTCAACCTTATGGAAGGCTCTATTGAGGCGTACAGCACAATCGGCGCGGGATCAGTTTTTACAATCCGTTTGCCAATGAAAAAGGTTGGCAACGCCGTTATCGGCAAGGAAACCGCCGAACGTTTGGCACAATACGAAGACAGCCCATTTATCAGCAAAAAAATTGTCAACTTCGATTACGAACCAATGCCATACGGCAAAGTTCTTGTGGTTGACGATGTTGAAACTAATTTGTACGTATCTAAAGGACAGCTTTTGCCCTACGGTATTACCGTGGAAACCTGCGATAGCGGCAAAAAAGCCGTTGACCGCATAGAACGTGGCGAAATGTACGACATTATTTTTATGGATCACATGATGCCTGGCATGAACGGAATAGACGCAACTTTGGCGATTCGAAAAATGGGTTACAGCGGCTATATTGTGGCGCTTACGGCGAATGCAGTTATTGGTCAAGCCGATTTATTTTTGAACAGCGGATTTGACGGGTTTATCTCAAAGCCAATCGATATAAAGCATTTAGATGTATATCTCAAACGTTTTATAATGGAAAATCAGACCGCCGAAACGTTGCAACAAGCCAAAGCAGAAGCCGATTTGCGAAAAGTTGCATTAGCCAACGATTCAATCCCCGCCAAAGAGGAAGAGGAAATTTCCGCATTATTGGGCGAATTATTCCGACGAGATGCTTACAAAAGTATAGCAATTTTGGAATCTATTCACAAAAAAGAATATTTATACAAAGATTATGTATACTCGGATAACGACAAGGAAACCTACAGAATCACGGTTCACGCCATGAAAGGTGCATTGTTTAACATTCGCCAAAACGAACTAGCCGAATTTGCCTCCGAACTAGAGCAAGCTATACGCAACGATGACATCGACTTTGTCAAAGCCAATACAACAAAATTTTTGGAAAAATTAAGCGAAACAGCAAAGCGTTTTGCGGTTGACGAATATGTCAAAGAAAATGCAGAATACGACAAAATGTTGCTACAGGACAAACTTATTCTAATAATAAATGCTTGCGAAAATTTTGACATTGACAATACCGCATCCGATACACTAGCAGAATTATCAAAATTAGGGTTGCCAACGGATTTGCAAAATAATCTAAACGAATTACAAGAATATCTATTGCGCGGCGATTTTGACGAAGTTGCAGTTTTATCAAAAAAAGTTATCGAAAATTTGCAAGAGGATTTGTAATGCTGATTAGTAGTTGGGTTTATAATGCGATTTTATTGTTTGTCATATTGGCATTTTTCGTAGGGGCGGATAATATCCGCCCGCATTTTTTGTTAAAATTGATGGAGGGGTATATGCAATTTTTCATTCAGCTGACGATTGAAAGTTGTTTTTCAACAAACCCATGTGGTATAATTCGAAAAAATGAAAAATAGGCTGTTGTAGAAAAACGGGCGGATAATATCCGCCCCTACGGTTGACAATGTTGTCGTTCGCCCGTTACACACAAAACGTAACATTTTCATTAAACAATAAAATCCAAAATACCTACTTGCCAACCGTAAAAAAATATGCTAAAATCATCTCATAATAATTCAATCAAAATGCGGGTCTGGGTACGCGTACCCAGCGGGGTTTGCCTGTCCGCCGGCAGGCGGGGGGCAGCGCCCCAAGGTTTTGATTTT
>WRKG01000064.1 GCA_009778185.1 Bacillota bacterium | reverse complement strand
TCGGCAGACAGGCAAAATTTTTAGCTATTATGTTTTAGCTTTCGCCATTTTATATCACTAAAATTTTTTTGTAACCTATGTTTGACACTTCTACAAATTATGAGTTAAATTTTTTTGGATTTTGCTTGACAAATCTTCTGCACTTTGATATGATGATTGTCGCAATAAAAATATTTTCGAAAGGATTGACAAATATGCTTTTTTGTGATTTATACATAATGCGAAGCAAGCAAGCAAGCAAGCAAGCAAGCAAGCAAGCAAGCAAGCAAGCAAGTAAGCAAGCAAGCCTTAACTAGGCTATTTTTGTCAATCAAAAAAACAACGCAAGCGAAAAAACTATTCTTCCCAAGAGAATGATTTTCGGCTTGTGTTTTTTATTGTGCAAAATTTACAAATTGCACAAATTATCACAAACCATCAAAAACTGCCAAAACAAGGAGATATAAGCATGAACAAAAACATGGAAAAAATTATCCGCCACGCAAGCAACCGCTTGCAAGAGATTTCTTCGCCGCAAGATGCTTGGGCATTTGTTGTGCGAACAGCTACATTTTTAGCCAACTTAACAGGCAAAAATTTTGAACCGCTAAAAAATTACGATACAAAAACAACGGGCAAATTTGCCCAAAGAAAACTCGCCAAATATCACAGCGGCGAAAGCTACAATTTCGGCGGAATTTACCTGCCAACCTTGGCAACGGACGATTACGGCAACCTATCCGAATTGTACTCTTGCGTAAAGGATATTTTGGGCGTTTACCTAAACAACAATGACGATTACTCCAAAAGTTACGTTGACGAGCTAGAAAAACAGCTAATTGAGGGCGTTTATTGCTATTCCGATGCCGCCAAAAATTGCAACATAACAATCAAGCAAAACGATACCGTGCTAGATTTAGGTGCATGGATAGGCGTTTTTTCGGCATACGCAAGCAAAAAAGGAGCAAACGTATACGCCTTCGAGCCAATGCAGGAAACACGAGAAATTTTAGCAAAAACCGTGCAATTAAACAACTCCGATAAATCCAATAAATCCCATGAATCCAACAAAGGCAATATAAAAATCGTGCCGTTCGGCGTGGGAGATGTCAACCAAATATTAGAATTTTACCATTATCACGGACATTCCGCATCGTCAACATTTTCGGTGGACAACGCCAGCGTAAACTCCACGTTAGCACAAGCCAAAATCGTGCGCCTAGACGACTGGGTTAAAGAGGAAAACATAAGCAAAATAGACTTCATAAAAGCGGACATTGAGGGCTTCGAACGCAATATGCTAATCGGAGCAACAAATATCCTAAAAACGCACCAGCCGTTGCTATCGCTATGCACCTACCACAAGCCAGACGATCCGCAAGTTATGAAAGAGATTATTTTGGCGGCGAATCCCAATTATAGGATAATTCAGAGGCGTATGAAGATGTTTGGGTACATAGAAATTTAGGGCTTTTAATCATAACGAATTGCAATTTTCAATTAAGAATTTTGAAACACCAAAAAGGGCGGCTTTATTGTCGCTTTTTTAGTGGGTTTTATGGTTGTTAAATTTTTGTTGACAAATCTCAAAATTTGTGTAATAATAAAGCCATTAAAAATTGTGCAATAAAACCATATGGAGGGCTTTTTTATGTATAACAAGTTGAGTTTGAAAAATTTTCGTGGGTTTAAGGATTTTACTATGGAGCTGAAACCTGTAACGCTAATTGCTGGGCAGAATAATACTGGGAAAACGTCCATTTTGGAAGGTTTGTATTTGTTTCAGCATTGTGCGGCTTCTAACGTTTTTTTGAATTTGCGAAGTTTTAGAGAGCCAACAAAAAATTTTGCAAATATCTCAAGATTAAATTTAACACCAAATAAAACATGGGAATCGCTTTTTTATGGCATAAATTCAGAATTAAAATTAGAGGTAAAACTGAACGATAAATTTGTTCTTCAATTGAAAAAAATGAAAACTATATTATCCAAAATAGAAATTTACTTTTAATTAGCAGCCATTTTGATTTAACAGGCAAAAACTATGCACTAGCTTGTCGTTTTACACAAGAATCGTTTCTTTTTCATGGAGCGTACATTATTAGTGATAAGTCTGCTGTATTTTTAGATGGAACGGACAATATTGATAAAAATAAACGTCCAAAAAGGAAACATTTGCGATATTTAAGCTCAAATATATTACTAACAGGCGAACAAGTTGTTGAAAATTTTAGTACATTAGATTTAGCTAACAACAAACAAAAATTAATCGACATTCTAAAAATTTTCGGGGACGACATAACCGATATTACAACAATGGTAATCGATAGCCGTCCACAACTTTATATAACCAAGCAAAACCAAAAGTTGCCAATTAGCATAATGGGCGATGGAATACGCAAAGTTTTGCATATTGCACTAACTTTGTTGGTAAACCCTGGGTGCATTTTGCTGATTGACGAGGTGGAGAATGGGTTGCATTATTCGTTGTTTCCTCAACTTTAGCAAATAATAGCAAAGTTGGCTGTTGAAAATGAATGTCAAGTAATAGCGACAACACACAGCTATGAGTGCATACAAGGTGCAGCCGAAAGCGTAAACATTGATACCTTTGGAGATATTTTTGCGTACGTGCGTTTGGATAAGGGAAAAGACGGCATTAAAGCAAAAGTCTATGATTTTGAGACGTTAGACTATTCGATAGAAACTGGTTGGGAGGTTAGATAATGGCTAAACCTAAAAGCAAGGCAGAAGAACTGAATAAACCAAACATAATTCTTTGCGAGGGAGCAGATGCTTATTATTTCATTATTTGGTATCTTGACTGGCTAAAAAAACGGAATGAAAATGAATTTGAAAATTTTAGAGCGGTTAATTTCGGCGGCAATGAAGAGTTAAATAGGGCTTTGAAAAGCATTTTGAAAGACCCTAACTATGATGACTCAATAAAATCGTTGCTAATAATACGAGATTCCGAAACTGACCACAAAGCCGCAATACAATCAATCCAATCGGCGTTGGAAACGGCGAATTTTCCTATACCACAAAAACCGCACAATGTAGCCGAGGGATTAAAGCCAAATTATTCCCAAAATATTAAGGTTGCGTTTACGCTATTCCCAACATTATCAGAAGAGTCAAAAATCGGCACTTTGGAAGATTTGTTTATAGAAAATCTAGCAGAAAACAATGTTGAAAATGTGCTAAATGAAGTGGATAAATTTGTCAACTACTTAAAAACAAACGGTCGCAATTTTGGGCATATACACAAAAGCAAACTACACGCATATTTTGCCATTACAGATGAAAATTCAGTTAATGGCGTTGCAAATAATAGCTACATAGGGGCAAAAGTTGGCGAGGCGGCTCGAGATGGTGCTTTTAACTTTGATTTCAAGACAATGAACAGCCTAAAATCGCTGTTTCTAGAAATTATGTGCTAAAATTTGTTTTGCTTGACAAACTTCCTGCCATTTGATATAACAGTTATTATAACAAAAACGGACTCCAGTAAAACCACAATAAAAATCCAAAATAAAATAACAAGGAGACCTTTTTATGAACAAAACCATCAAACGTGCAATAGCGTTATCGCTTGCACTAATAATGTCGGCGGCGTTGGTTGCAGTAATCCCTTTAACGCCTTTGCAAAGGACTTTACTACATATCAAAGTTTTGAAAATGCACCAATATTGGCAACAACCACCGCATTTACAACGCCGAGTGCGATTATTCCGCCTGTTTACAATAACACAGAGGTTGAGCCTTTTGTTTATGACGATATTCCGCCAGTTTTGCATAGTGTGGAGGTTAGTCCGTGCCCAGGGTCCTAATGCTTAAAACTTCAGCGAAGAGAAGATAATGCGGTTTTGTAGCATATCGGTTTCCATGGCGTAGCGGGCGCAGTCGATGCTGTGATTTTTGGCGTTTGGGTAGGTGGAGCGATATTTGCCGTTTCGGTCGGTTTCGTATTCGTAGCGGCTAAATTCACGGTATGCGTTGGGCGTTCGCCGTTTGTCGAA
>WRKG01000063.1 GCA_009778185.1 Bacillota bacterium | reverse complement strand
CCGTTTTTCTATATCCATCCATTTTTTCTATGTTTGCCCGTTTTTATGTATAATCCGCCCGTTTTTCTATGTTCGTCTGTTTTTAGGTATAATTCAGTCGTTTTTCTATATTAGTAAATTTTTCCGTATAATCCGTACTTTTGTTCGATATTTGCCAATTTTTTATATCAACCAATTTTTAAGTTGTTCGCATATATCTTCAAGCTAATCTTCACTAGTTTCCTCAACTTCGCATATATTCAGGGTTATCCTTAACCGTTCAATTCGATTTTTGTCCATTTCTTCTACTACAAATGTAGTTTTTTCGTCTGTTATGGAATCCTTCTCCTTGGGAATATCGCCGATTAAGCCCATTACGTAGCCGCCGACGGATTCGTATTCTTCCGAAGTCAAGTTGCAACCTGCAATGTCGTTAAAATCGTCTATTTTCATTGCACCGCTGACAACGTACTCGTTTTCGGTAATTTTTTCAACTTCTATTTTATCGTGTTCGTCAAAAATTTCGCCCACAATTTCCTCGATTAAATCTTCCATGGAAAGCAAGCCAGCCGTGCCGCCGTATTCGTCCAAAACAACCGCCAAAGACGAGTTTTTGCGGCGCATATCTGCAAAAACTTCTCTAGTATTCTTAAATTCCAAGGTAAAAAGAGGCTCGCGCATACATTTTTCAACGCTAAAATTTTTTTCATTATTGTCAACCGAGATAAAATCTTTTATGTGAAGAACGCCCACAATATTGTCAATGTTATCTTGCAAAACTGGCAACCGTGAGAGTCTGGCGGTTGTGAACGCTTGTAATACTTCCGTGTATGTAAAATCGAGGTTGATAACTACCATATCCGTGCGCGGAGTCATAACATCTTTTGCCTGTGCATCGTTGAAATGTAGCACATTGTCCAACATTTTATGTTCTTCTTGTTCGATAACGCCAACTTCAACGCCCTCTTCTAAAATGGTTTTCAATTCGTTTTCGGTAATGCCGTTGTTTTTTTCGCCCATGGAAAAGCCAAACGGTTTTAACGCCCGAGAAATTATGAAGTTTAAGGCGGTTGCGATTGGCGCAAGCAAAATCATAATAAAAGTCAATGGTCGCACAACTAACATTGCAATTTTTTCGGGATGCTCCAAAGCGATATTTTTCGGCGTTATTTCGCCAAAAATCAGCAAAATTAAAGTAGCTAATCCAGTTGCAATAATTATGCTGGTGGCGTTATTGCCCGCAATGGACATAGCCAACGTTGTTGCGATTGATCCGAGTGCTATATTTGACAAATTGTTTCCTATTAAAATGGAACTTAGCAAGCGATCTTTGTTTTCGGTGGCTTTTTCCACTTGCTTCGCCCGTTTAATTTTTTCTTCTGCCATTGCCTTAATTTTGTACTTATTAAGGGCAGTCAAAGAAGTTTCGGACATAGAAAAAAATGCCGAAATCATAATCAAAACCACAGCCAAAATAATTTCTCTTGAGTTACTTGCAAAAACGGTACTGTCAAGTCCCAACGGACTACACCTCCTCAAAATCGAATTATATTATAATTTGAAATTTTTTGCAAGTTTTATTTTTAACTTTTTATGTATTTTTTGTACATTTCGTGAGAAATTCCTTGATTTTTGATTATTTCGGAGTAAAATTTGCCACTTTGTTTGATTGTGCGTTTTTGTGTTACGTAATCTACGTGAACAAGCCCAAATCGTGCACTTTCGCCCTCGCACCATTCAAAATTATCGGTAAAACTCCAGTGGTAATAACGTTTTATTGGCAGGGAAGATTCCTCTAGCAGTTTCAAATGCTGATAAATGTACTTGCTGCGAAATTTATCGCCAGAAATTGCGAAATTAGCGGAATAGGTTTTTGGGGCGTGTTTGTCCCATTCGCTTACGAAAACTATTTGCATTTCGGAATTAAAGGCTTGCACAAAACCTATTCACAAGCCGCCAATTTCTGCGAAAATGTCTATAAATGTTAATATTCCGCTCCTTTTTTTGTACTCTTGAATCTTATTTGCAAGTTCAATTTTATATTGATTTTGCCATTGTCAACATATAATTTTGCGAAATTGTGGCGGCTTGTGCTGGCTCGCTCCAATTTGGTGTTTGCAAGTAAATATTCCTTAAAAGCATCTCGATTATATATGTGATACGCCACAATATCGCCATTTTTCTTAACGATTATGTAGCCACCCAAAACGTCGTCCAAACCGCTCCAATCTGCGGACGGTTTTAATCCTAAAGCCACTGCACATAGCAATTCTTTGATTTTGTGCCTGTAAAAGTTGGCGTTGCGGTTCAGCGGATTTTTTGCGGTGATTCGTGCTGTTAATTCAGCCAAATCTGCCAAATTTTCTGTGTAGTAAATTGTCAACATTTCCGATATTATCAGCGGCATATGGCTGTCAATCATGGCTAGATTATTTGTGAATGTGGCGTTTTCGGTGTTTGCAAAGGTTAATTTTCCGCCGTTTTGTTGGATTGCTTGCATTCTGTCGAGAATTTTGTTGCGTGTGGAAATGTTGTTGATTGCTGTGATATGGCTGTCGGCGAGGTTTTCCACGGTATATATGAAATTTGTGGCTTTGCTGGCGTTTAGCAACGGCGATTTTTCGTATACTTTATATGGTTCGAAAGGCTCGAACATAATTTTACCTCCTAAATATCACGTCATTATGGTATTCCAAAAATTCCCTTGACGGCACAAATTTATTCGGCTTACAAATCTCCATTCCATTGTATTGTGCGAAAAACTCATGCGACCAATCCACTGTTGGCAATTTTTCCGAGATAACAACTTTGTAATCCGTGGAAACCGTGATAAATCCGCTATCAAAAGCGACATCGTGCAGAGCGTTCAGCAGCAAACCGTTTTGTGGGTTCGTTTTTTCGTTTATATCATTGGATTTTGCCCATGGTTTTATGTGAGATGCTCTCAACAACAACGGCTCATTTATCCCAGTAATACAGCATTTTCCGCCATATGATGCCAACAAAGTTCGCCGAAAAAATGCTTGCCCAACTCGTTGCTTGGCGGATATTTTTATATCTTTTCCAAGTGGAATTGTTGGCAGTTCGGCGGTTTTCACGCCCATTTTTGACTTGATTTCTTGCACTGTTTCAACCACTTCATCGGAATTAGCCCAAAATTCCTCGCAAATTTCCTTGTCCAATTTGCTACCGTGAGCAAGCCCAACACGCCCAATTTTCGTGTAATTTGGGTCGTAACTCTTGAAATTTTGCAACTTCAATTTTACGCTGCCAGGAGTTCGCCCCAAAAGTTGTGCCAACGCCACAATTTGCGGATTTTGCACCCTGTTATTTTGACTGCTTGGCAATGTGTAGTATAATTCAAATGCGAGCAGCGTTTCTTCTTTTGTCCAATTTGGCGGTCTTTTTGTTCGATTTATTCTGCTCATTCGCCAAAACTCCTTTTCGTCTGCCTAAATTTTTACCATTCAGCATTTTGCTAAATCATAGCTTGTATTTGCCATCAATTTGCGTAAAATGCGTAAATACTGGGATTTTCTTGTTATATTCAAACGTTTTCGCTGAAAGTTCGCAAATCAGCTTGTCAAATTCCACCGAATTTGTGTCTACAAAGCCGTCTAGCCCCAAATAGGCGTTTTCGGGCTTTTTGCGTGTATTTACCTCCGCTGTAGAGTTGGACAAAAGGTAACATTTCGCTTTTCTGTAAATATATTTCAACGCAACAGCCTCTAAATCGGCTTGTTTCCAACGCTCTCGCAAAGAGGTTTTCACGCTTAGCGAAATTGGCTCGTTTTCGTTGTACAAAATGATGTCAAAAATAACGTTTGGGACGAACGACATTTTGCATTGCGAATATATGGGCAAAATATTGTTATGCAACAGCGTTTGTATAATGATTTCCTCAAAAACAGCCCCATTTAGCGAATTGTTCGAGCCGTACCGCCGCAAATAGTAATCGTAACTAGTGTGTACAAAATTGCTTGGATTAGCGTTA
>WRKG01000062.1 GCA_009778185.1 Bacillota bacterium | reverse complement strand
AATTATGAAAAACGCCCTCCAGCGGAAAATTCATGTCAACCACTTCTGGAGCAATCATTTTTATCAGCGGCAAAAAAATTCGCTCGGTTGCCTTGCCGATGTAGCAATCCTCCATTGGCGGTTGCCCAACGATTGTCGCCATATATATGGGATTTTGCTTGCGTGTGATTTTTTCAACGTGAAAAACAGGATAATAATCCTTTTCGGAATAGTAGCCTGTGTGGTCGCCGAACGGACCCTCGATTTTGAGCGGCTCGTTGCAGTCAACGTAGCCCTCGAGGACAAACTCGGCATTTGCTGGCACGTAAATATCGTTGCTAACGCACTTAACAAGCGGCACAGGACGCTTTCGCAGCCAGCCTGCAAATAAAATTTCGTCAATCATATCGGGCAATGGTGCGGTTGCAGAGTAAACCGTAGCGGGATCTGCACCAATCGCCACAGAAACAGGCATTTTGCCTGTCGTTCGCTTGTATTTTTCGAAAATGCTTTTGCCGTCTTTGTGCAAATGCCAGTGCATTCCAGTGGTTGTGCGGTCGTAAACCTGCAAGCGGTACATTCCGATGTTTTGCCGCCCAGTTTCAGGATCTTTCGTGAAAACTAGCGGCAACGTTACGAACCGTCCGCCGTCGCCTGGCCAACATTGCAAAATCGGCAATGTGGATAAATCCGCATCTTCAACGACTTCTTGGCAGGGTGCTTTTGTCGGCAATTTTACAGGCAAAGCCGCCGCCAGCCGCAACACTTTTGGCGACATCCCAAACAATTTTGGCAACGACATATAATTGGAAAGTTTTATCATTTCGGCGATGTCGTCGGCAATATCGTCGATTTTGTCAACCTCTAAAGCCATTGCCATGCGTTTATACGTCCCAAAAGCGTTGATTAGCACAGGATATTTTGAACCAACAACATTTTTGAACAGCAAAGCAGAACCGAATTTCTTGGAAACTCGGTCGGCAATTTCGGTGATTTCCAAAACTGGGTTGACTTCGGTTGTAACCACTTTCAACTCGCCCTGTTTGTCGAGTTCTTCCATAAAATGGGCGATACTTTTATACGCCAACTTTTTCCACCTTTTCCTCTAAAAACAAGACCTTGGGGCGCTGCCCCAAACCCCGCAAGGACGCGCGCGCCCTTGACCCGCTTTTTTGATTATTATAATTAGCTTGCAACTGTTTCTAGTGGTTTTTCTGCCGTTTCTTCCTCGTTATTTCTGCGAATAATGGATTTTGGCGGACATTTTGCCACACAAGCCCCGCAATCGGTACACTTTTCGTAATCCACTTCAGCGAGCAAATCGAAAACGTTAATAGCGGCAAATTCGCAAGTTTTTTGGCACATTCTGCAAGCAATACAGCCAACTTTGCAGCAACCACGAACGGTTTTTCCGTTGTCATTGGAATTGCAAGCAACACGAACGTTGCTATCGTGCGGTACCATTTTTATCAGATTTTTGGGACAAGCCGAAACGCATTTTCCGCAAGCAACGCATTTTTCGTTGTCAACTTTGGCGATTCCGTCTTCCATGATAATTGCGCCAAACTCGCAAGCGACAAAGCAGCTGCCACCGCCCAAACAGCCGAAAGCACACTCTTTTGCACCGCCAGCGACAAGCTGCATTGCGGCGGTACAGTTGTTCATGCCGCTGTAATCGTACAAGAACGTGCTTTTGCTCTGTCCGCCAGCACAGCGGATAAACGCCACTTTGCGAACGGTTTTTTTGACTTCAACGCCCAAAATTGTCCCGATTGCGGCGGCAACTTCCATTCCGCCAAGCGGACAACCCTCTGGTGGAGCGGCTCCGTCCAAGATTGCCTGGGCAAAATTGGAACAACCAGGATAACCGCAACCGCCGCAATTTGCGTTCGGCAATGCCTCGGTAATCGCACCCAGCCGCGGATCTTGCTCCACGTGAAACTTTTTGGCGGCGTATCCCAAAACTACGCCAAAAGCTAATCCCATGCCGCCCAAAACGGCGGCGGAAACTCCTATCATACTCATAAGCTAATCAACCCCGAAAATCCCATAAACGCAATCGCCATAAGCCCTGCCGAAACTAACGCAATCGGAAAGCCCTTAAACGGCGCTGGGACGTTACAATATTCTATTTTTTCTCGAATGCTTGCCAACAGCACGATTGCAAGCGTAAAGCCCAAGCCCGCGCCCGCTGCGTGTACGATTGACAGCACAAAATTATCGGTAAACCGCTCTGCATTGATAATTATTGCACCGATAACTATGCAGTTTGTGGTTATGAGCGGCAGATAAATGCCCAGCGAGCGATACAGCGTTGGACTGGACTTTTTCAGATAAAGTTCGACAACCTGCACGATTGCGGCAATTATCAGTATAAACACGATATTCGCCAAAAACACAATATCCAGGGGAACTAAAATAAAGTTGAGAGCCACAAAACAAGCCGCCGCCGCAAGCACCAAAACAAAGGTTACAGCCGCGCCCATTCCCAAGCCCGTTTCCACCTTGCGGGAAACGCCGAAAAATGGGCAAAGTCCTAGAAATTGTGCTAGTACAAAATTGTTGACGAAAACCGTGCTCATGAAGACTAAAAATACCATTGTCATAAACATTCCTCCTTGGGCAAAATTATGTTGAATTTTGCTCAAATTTGTAATGTTTTTATTTTAGCAAGTTTTTTTTTGAGTGTCAAGGATTTTTTGTAATTTTGAAATGTTTTGAGAGAGATTTTTTCCAAATTAGCAAGATGTAGCAAAGTGTTCAAAAAAGCGTATGCAATTTACACATTCTGTCCATTGGCGGAAAATTGCCGAAAAAATTACTAAAAAATACATAAAAAAATTTTCGCAAAACAAATTTTATTTGACTTTTTTCACGCAAATCGCTATAATTTACTTTGTATTGTTATTAACAAAACCAAAAGCGAGGTGCAACTATGGCAACTATATTTGATGTAGCAAAATACATCCTAAAAAACCTAGAAGAAACAACAAACGGCAAACTGCACAAACTGTGCTATTACTCCCAAGCATGGACTTTGGCTTGGGGCGAACCTGCCCTGTTTGACGAGGATTTTCAAGCATGGTCTGGCGGGCCCGTTTGCCCAGAACTTTACAGCAAAAATGACCAAAAATTTACAATAAGATATGACGACCTGCAAGTTGGCAACGAAACCGCTTTAAGTGAAACCGCCATCGAAAATATAAATATGATTGTAAAAGATTACGGCGAAACCGAACCTTACGACCTAATCGAAGAATCTACTAACGAAGACCCTTGGAAACTTGCCAGAAACGGACTTACCCGCGAAGAACCCTGCGAAACCGTTATAACAAAGGAATCCATGAAAATTTATTACGGAGGTTTGTAAATGGCAAAAAATCTAAAACGCAGAAAAAGAAAATTCGGCACAGAATCTGAATCTTCCAATATATCAACCGATAATCGCAAAATGATTTGGATTTTCGATAATGTCGACAATGACGGACTTTTCCGTTTCGATCCAAACCGCCCAGACATGAATTGTGCCGACATTCTTGACAAAATTATCCAATATAGCAAACGAACTTGGTCTGATATAAAAGCTGAAAAGCACGACAAAGGCAAAACTAAGCACCACCATTTGTCTGGAGATGGTTTCAGTAAAGCAGCATTGGAAAGAATCCACAGCCTAAAAATAAATGTTGCTGACGATGCAATTTTCTCCATAAGAATCAACAACCTAACAAGAATAATAGGTTTAAGAGACGGCGAAAAATTCATAATAAAATGGTTCGACCCAGCCCACAACTTCTACCCAGCCACAAACTAAAAACAAATAATCCCAAAAAAGCGGGTCAAGGGCGCGCGCGTCCTTGCGGGTCTGGGCAGAGCCCAGGGTCCTAAATCTTTAACTCTTTAGGAGGACAAAAAATGCAACATACACTACGTTGGGGCTTGCCCTACGTAACAAAATACAAAGGCCGCTTAATTTTCGGCTTTATCGTCAACAC
>WRKG01000061.1 GCA_009778185.1 Bacillota bacterium | reverse complement strand
AATCGTAAAATTGGGCAATTTGCTCTAATTCTTCGGCGGGTTTATTTTTTACGATTGCCTTAAACAATTCGCCAGCTTCGCAAGCCGAGCCGATTATCAATCCCTCACGATGCTCTTCCAAAATGGCTCTAACAAGCCTTGGACGGCGATAGAAATATTCCAAATGCGAAATGGAGATAATCTTGTACAAATTTTTTAAGCCAATTTGATTTTTTGCGAAAATAATAACATGGCTGTATTTTTTGGCTTCGGAATCGTCAATTAAATAGGCTTCTGTGCCGTATAAAATTTTTACACCTGCACGTTTTGCCACGTTGTACGCCTCGGGAAACGCTTGTGCAACGCCGTGGTCGGTTATCGCTATTGCGGGATGTCCCCAATATGCCGCACGGTTGACATAACTTGTCGCCGTCGAAACCGCATCCAACGAAGACATATTTGTGTGCAAATGCAATTCTACTCGCTTTTCTGCGGCTGTGTCTTCTCTTACAAAAATATCTCTGCCGGGAGCGATTGTGTCTGCGATAAGTAGCAATTCCTTGACATAATCGTCATATTTGACCGTTCCGCGAACGCTAATCGGCTTGCTATTTTTTAGGTTGGCAAAAGCAGCTGTATCTTGTTCGGTGGTGAACATTTTGACGGAAATTGCGTTAAAACGGTCTTCAGCGTTGCGCCCGTGCAAGTTGTATGTAATTAGCACTCTGCCAGATTTCAGAATCCGCTTGTCAAGGTTAAAAATAATGCCCTCAACGCATAAATCTTGTCCTTCGAAAAATTCGTCCGAGATAGGTTGACAATTTTGCAACAGCGTTTTGTTAATTTTAATTTTACGATAACCGCCAGCGGTGTTTTGTTGCGGAGCAGACGGTTTTGACAACTGCGGTTTTGGCGTTTCGGGAAACATCGGCGGCGTAGGATATTTTAAGTCGAATTTTATTTGAGAAATATTCGGCAAATATTCAGACAACTCGTCTTTTAGGCGGACAAATAATCGTTCAGAAATATCTTCATTTTTCAGCACAAGTTGCAAACGCATTATGCGACTAGTTTCGTTTACCCTAATATGGTCAACCAAAGAATCGGCGAAAGTCATAGCAACTTCGTCCGAAAACTTGGCATTATTAAACACGGAAATTATAGTATTTATGGCAATCATTCCTTTTTTGAGATATTTTGATATATTTTATTATAACAAATTTTACCAAAAAAAACAAAAGACTGTCGCATTTAGCAACAGTCTTTAATTTTGTACGCAAAAGGATTCGAACCCTCGACCTTCTGGTCCGTAGCCAGACGCTCTATCCAGCTGAGCTATGCGTACAGGGCAACAACTAACAACAAATACAGTATATCACAGGGTTTTGAATAATGCAAGCGTTTTTGAAAAATTTTTTCAAAAATTTTTTTGCTGGGAAATTTCCCATAAAACCGCCAAAAATTCACATTTTATTTTATGATTGCTACCAAAAATTTATGGTATAATAAAAAAAATAAAAAAATTTTTATTTGTAATCAAAAATGGCGTGTCAAGTGTACGCCGACAATTTTAAGGAGAAATTTTATGAGAATACTTTACATTGACATTGACACTTTACGCCCCGATCACATGGGCTGTTACGGCTATGCACGAGATACAACGCCCAATTTAGACAAAATTGCACAAGATGGAGTTGTTTTTGACAACTATTATTGCTCGGATGCACCCTGTTTGCCGTCGCGATCGGCGTTAGTTTCGGGCAAATTTGGCATACGCAACGGCGTTGTTGGACACGGTGGCACAGCCGCCGATAGACCATTGACAGGCAAAACGCGCGATTTTCAAGATTTAGACGAACGCAATAATTTGTTTTACCAGTTTCGCAAAGTTGGCTTGTACACGGCATCTATTAGCACTTTCGCCGAGCGGCATTCGGCTTGGTGGTTTAATGCAGGGTTCAACGAAACTTACAACGAAGGCAGCGGCGGAATGGAATCTGGCGAAGCAATTTTGCCAACCGCTTTAGATTGGCTAACAAGAAATCGCAACAAAACCGATTGGTTTTTACATTTGCATTTGTGGGACCCGCACACGCCGTATCGTGCGCCAGCAAGTTTTGGCAACCCTTTTGAGAATGTTCCGTTGCCAGATGATTGGATTACGGACGAAATTTTGACCGCACATCTCAAAAAGGCGGGCCCGCACAGTGCAAGAGATATTGGTGGACACGCAGATTACACAAATCCGCAATATCCTCGGCATCCTGGTTCGGTGAAAACTTTGGCGGAGGTTAAAAATTTTATTGACCAGTACGATTGCGGCATAAAATACGCCGATTATTTGTTGGGACAAGTAATCGATTTGCTAAAATCCCAAGAAATTTACGAAGAAACGGCAATAATAATCTCGTCAGATCACGGCGAAAACATGGGCGAGTTGGGGCTTTACGCCGAGCACGCCACAGCCGATCACAGCACTTGCAACATTCCCATGATAATAAAATGGCAAAACGGCAAAAAAGGCAGAGATTCCGCCCTGCGTTACAATGTGGATTTATTGCCGACAATCGCCGAACTACTAAATTTGCCAATCTCGCCAGATTGGGACGGCAAAAGTTACGCTGGACTAATCACAAATGGCAAAACCGCAGGACATGATTATTTGGTGCTATCGCAACAAGCCCACGTTTGTCAACGTAGTGCACGATTTGGCGATTGGCTGTACATTCGCACTATACGAGATGGTTTTCAGCTATTTGACGATGAAATGCTGTTTAATATCAAGGATGATTCTCACGAGTTGGTTAATTTGGCAAGTCAAAACCCTGCAATTTGTGCAACAGGAGCAAAAATTATCTTGGATTGGCAAGAGGAAATGTTGAAAAAATCTGCCAGAGCCGTTGACCCAATGTGGACAGTTTATCACGAAGGCGGTCCACATCATGCCCACGATTTGCATTTGGATGCGTATTTGCAACGGTTGGAGGATTCTGAACGTGCTGATAAGGCTGAATTGTTGAGGAAGAGGTATGGAAGAGGCTGACCGTTTGGTCAGTCTTTTTACGTTGTAGTTTCTATGGCGTGTGATGTCTCTTTAAGTTCATATATTTGTAACAAAATTTTGCAAAATTTTATAAACCGCCAAATGGATTGAGGCATCAAACTTTATAGAAGTCTCCCAAAATGCTTAATGACATTTTCCCCACAATGTGATATACTTAGATAGTTAAAAAATAATTTCAAAATTAGGAGGTACTTATGGGAGAAATTTATACAGCCTGTGTTTATGACACAGAAAAAAGAATCGCATATACAGGCGATGTGGATAAATTCCACGCAAATTGCTATTCTAACAGTGGCTCGGTTGTAACTACGCATTATTTATTGCGGCAACAGCCGTACAACGTAATGTGGGGCGGCGGTTACGTGGTTATTGACGATTTTCTTGAGCAGTTTGACATAGCGGAAGACGAAAATCTTTTGATAGGAATATCCACTTATGAAGATTTGGAAAGTTTTTCGGGCAACAACGAAAACGTTGAACAGCTGCCCTATTACGACAAAATAAAATTCATAGACGACAACAGCAAAACATGGCAACACAAAAACATTTGGTACGGAGATACTCCAGAAAAGGCACAAGAATATTTTAATCACAAAACAACGCTATCGGTTTTGTATACGGGATATTTGCTGAATCACACGCAAAAATTGGCGGTTGACTTGGCGGATTATCACAAAAAGTCGTTATATGTGCGGTCGTTCGAGCCTTTGTACGGAGATCCAATATATGACGTAACTGTGTGCATTGATGCTGTTCCAGTTTTGGCGTGTTGCGGCGGAAACGCTCAAATGGCGTATCTTAACGGCGTTTCGGCGGAAAGCACTCCGCAGCTTGCGACAACTTGGTCTGGCGATTTATTGCAAATTGTGGACGAACTGCCCAAGGATTTTACTCTAATAGATTGCTGTTTTGCCGATATTTGGGATA
>WRKG01000060.1 GCA_009778185.1 Bacillota bacterium | reverse complement strand
GGTTTTTGGCTGTCTTCGCACTCAAACGTGATTTCTTTTACGCCAAGCCCAACATACAAGCCGTCTTGGTAGTCGAGCGAATAGGCTGTGCCGTCAACCGTGATTTTGCCCTTGCCGCCGATGTTGATAATTCCGCCCTCACGGCGTTCAAAAAAGTAGTCAACGCCCATTTCTTTGCCAGCGGTTAGAGTTAATTTTTTGCTGATTGGCATAATTCCGCCAACGATGATTCTGTCAATGTGCGAGTACACTAACTGTACCTCGTCCGCCACGAAAACGTCTTCTATTAAGAAGTGATTGCGAAGTTCGGTTGTTGTGTATTTTTTTGCATCTTCTGGGTGATTTGCGTAACGTACTGTTAAATTCATAATTTTGTCCCTTTCTTGTGCTTTTATAATGCCGTGGAAGTGCCGTTTGTGGCGGTTCACGGTTTTTGCCTTAATATTTTATTCCGCTGTTGGTGCTATTTGGCGGAAAGCCCACGGAGATTGCGTTGGTTTTGGAAAATTTGCTTTTTTGTTATTTTGTTATTTTGCTATAATGCCGTAAATACTGGTGGTGTATCGGTTTCCAAAAAGTATGTCAACATATTTGCTGTGTTCAAAATTTCCCAAATGTCAATTCGTAAAATTTTCCCAAGAAAGTCGCAATGATTGGAAAACGCCCTTGGAAAGCTCCGTATGCTGTAATATTGATATTATAGCACAGGTTTTGGGGTAATGCAAGGGTTTTGAAAATAAAATTTTGGTTGGTTTTGGTTGGTTGGTAAAATTAAAATTGTAAATTAACAAATGCAAATTAAAAAGTTCAAATTAAAATAAGGGGATTCAAAAAACGGGCGAACCCGCCTGCTGGACGGGCAGGTATTATTTGCCCGTTTGATTATTTCGCAAATCAAACCCAAAGCATAAGCGGATTTTAACCGTTCGCCGCCGTTCAATACTTCGCAACATGAGGAAATATTACAAAATATTGACGATAAGCTAATAACTTCGCACGAAATCGAGAGCGGAGGAAAAATCGTACTCCATTATCCACATTATTTGACGAACGGATAAAATCCGCTTTTACTGGGTTTTTATTTTATTATAACATAGTTTTTTTGTTTTGTAAACTGCGGCGAAAAATTTTTATCGTTTTGTTGCGTTGTTATTTTTTTGAGATGTTTGCATTTTTAGGGAAAACTTCTGATAATTTTATTCGTCTATTCCCTGTAAATATTGCACCATATCATGCACATCGATAGTTATTCCTTGTACAGTTGCTAATTTTTCGTGTAGTGAATGTGTCGCTATTTTGTTATTTCCTAACCAACAATCTACTGTAATATAAGGCTTATCTATATACCAATGTTCGGTTGTGGGCGATAGCGAGTATAAATTAAATTTTTCGTTGCGCTCCTCCGAGGTATTCGCATTAGACCAAAGTTCAATTACTAAATTTGGATAGCCCGCAAAATAAGAGCGTTTTTTGTTTGTCATATATTTGTTAGTGGAAAATAATAATATATCTGGCTCTACACTTCTATATTCGGAAAAATGAATTTCTTCGGATATATTATTTATATCAATAAATTTAGCTGTTCCGCTTAATAATTCTCCCGTATGTATTACTCTTGTTGTGCCGCCAGACAAAAACCAATTTTGAGTAAATATATTATTTTTTATTTTGTGAAGAATGGCGGATAAAATATAATCAGCTAATTGAGTGTGTTTTCCAGCTGTCCATCCCATTTGTAGTAATTGTTCCATAATCGTACAACCTCCATATTTTATTAAAGTCAAAACATTAAATCAGATAAATCATTTTGGGATAACTTCTAGCAATCTTTCTTCGCCAGTTTTTGAATTATATTCTATGCGTTCATCTCGATCTTTGTATTCGATTATTATGGTACATTTTCCGTCTTTGAAGAATTTACCGTAATATGGATTTCTCACGGCTTTTTTGGAATTTCGCTCTTTTCCCATTAAATTCCCCTTTCTGTGGGCTTTAGTTATACGCTAAATTTTCTTCAGCTTGCGTGATTGGTACATTTTTTGGTATAACTTCTAGCAACTTTTTTTCGCCAGTTTCTGTGTTGTGTTCTATTCGTTCGTCTCGGTCTTCGTATTCGATTATTATGGTAGCTTTTCCGTCTTTGAAAAATGTGTTGTAGTAGGGGTTTTTTCTACCTTTGCTAAAATCATATTCTTTTTTCATTATATTTCCCCTTTTCTGTGGGCTTTAGTTGTACACTAAATTTTCTTCAGCTTGCATGACTGGCACATTTTTTGGGATAACCTCTAGCAATCTTTTTTCGCCTGTTTTTGAGTTGTATTCTATGCGTTCATCTCGGTCTTTGTACTCGATTTTTATAACAGTTTTGCCGTCTCTAAAAAATTTGCCGTAATACGGATTTCTTACACCGTTGTTGGAATTTTTTTCTTTTTCCATTGGTATTCCTCCTTTCTGCAACTAACCTTGATATTTTTTAATTTCTTTTTTATTAGCTTTTCTTGCGGAAATTATCCTTGTTATGTCGTTCTCTCTGTAACAATGGCAAACCATTAAAATACGCAACTCTTCGCTCATGCCGATAATTGTAAATCTTTCTTCATCGTAAGAATGTTGCTCGTCTTCTTCAAGTACAGAGTTTGGGTCTTCGAAAACGGTAGCAGCTTCGTAAAAATCCACATTATGCTTTTTTATATTGGAATAATATTTATCCTCATCCCAAACAAAATCATTATATTCCATAATATTCCCTTCCACAAAAAAACTTCCCCAAAACAACTATACACAACTTCCAACATTTTGTCAAACATTCCAAAAAAAACAGGGCAGAAAAATTTCCGCCCTGTTTGCGTTTTATAGGATTTAGAATTTACAATCCCCAACTACCGAGTAATATTGATAGACCCAGTAGCGCCATCCCATTCAACTGTCAAGCCCAAGTTTTCGGCAATGTACCGCACTGGTACAAATGTCCGTCCGTCTTGCAAAATTACGTTGCCCATATCGCCTGGAAGTGGCTCGTTTAGGTTGACAACTAACGTTGCCGTTGCTGTCGTGATTGTTACTACTGCGGTTGCCTCGTTCCAGTCAACTGTGCCGCCGATTGTTTCGGCTATTGCACGCAATGGCAACATTGTGCGGTTTGTTGCGGGATCGATAAACGGTGCTACATCGTTGGTTTGCGTTGCTCCATTGTTTTGGAATGTCATCGAGCCAATGTTAAAGCTAATTTGCACTGGCGGTTCTGCAACTATCGGCACAATCGGCTGTACAGCTTGCTCCGCTTCGATGGCGGCATCCACTGCTAAACCGTTGATTGTGTACTCATCGCCCCATAAATCGGCAATGTCAACCGTATCGGCTAAATGTACATAATCGCTGAAATCTGCTCCGTTCGTTACCAAAAATTCCTCGCCATTGATTAAAATTGTGATTTGCAACGCTGCCAAACTTGGCAATAAATCTACGTCTACAAATAACAAAATCTCTAGCTCGTCCTCTTCGTTTAGCCAGCTTGCCAAAGTGTCCGCATCGATTACTACTACAAATTCCTCATGCTCGATGACTAGCGTTCCGCCGTCTCGGATTATCGTTTGCACTTCGTCCGATTCAACTGTGATTGCTATCGTTTCACGTGGAAGTTCCTCTGCGGTTGCATCTTCGGCGGTTTCGGCTGTTGCCGCTGTGTCTGCTACAACTCTTCTGCGCCATGGGCGGAAGATTGTACTTCTGCTTGGCTGTCCGCCTGGTTGCACTATCGGCGGTGGAGTTGCTCCGTGCGGTGGTGCTGTTGGTGCTGGTCCTGGCGTTCCTGGACCTGGAGTTCCTGGACCTGGAGTTGTGCCGCCGCCTGTGCCGCCGTCGCCACCATCTCCGCCGTCTCCGCCGTCGCCACCGTCGCCACCATCGCCGCCGTCGGGATCTTCGCCCTC
>WRKG01000059.1 GCA_009778185.1 Bacillota bacterium | reverse complement strand
TTCCATTGTTTCCACCAGCTGAAAGCAATCGGCATCAACGCCAGATAAAATTGCTTTTACAAGTTTTCGTTGGTCTTCTGCTTTAATTAGCGGCTCGTCGCCTAAAATTATGCAATAATAATCGGCATCGGTTTTGGCGGCAACTTCGGCTACTCGGTCTGTTCCCATTGGGTGTTTGTCGGAGGTCATCATGGCTTTCATGTCTAAATCGGTGCAAGTTTGCATGATTTTTTCGCTATCGGTTGCAACGATAACATCGGCAAACTCGGCGACTTTTTTCGCCTGTTGATAAACCCACCAAATCATGGGTTTTCCTTGAATGTCCGCAAGCGGTTTGCCTGGGAAACGGCTTGAATCGTAGCGGGCTGGGATTACTGCTGTTATTTTCATGGTAATTTTCCTTTCAAAATAGTTTTGCAAATTTTAGGAGCGGCTAAAACTGAAATGCAACGCTTATCCCATCTCCAATGGGGAAATATTGTTTGTTATCAGCGGCATATTCTATTATCGCTTGTTTTACGCCCATATATTCCTCTGTAAAATAGTCGTGTATCAAAATTATTCCGCCTTTTACCATGCGAGGTGCGAAAAACTCTAATCTTGCCAAAGTGGGTTTGTATAGGTCAAAATCCAAATTGACAAAACAAAATCGCTCGTCTTCCAGACCTGCAGTAGTTTCTGGGAAATAGCCCTTTTTTATCACGCATTTTTCAGGGTGCGGCATTTGAGACATTACCAATTCTTCGGTTGTTATATTATAAAAACCTACTGGTTTTGAGGAATATTGCATTTGTTGCTCAACGGAAATATCCCGCTCGTCAAAGCCAGCGAATGTATCGAAAAGATACAATGTTTTTAGTGGAAAAAGTCGATTTATTTCTTTAGCAAAATAGCCTTGTAATACGCCGCCCTCGGCAACATTGCCGATTATTTCGTTCGCATTAAATATTTCTGCTAAGTTTCGCAAAAAAATTAATCGCAGCTTGTTTAGGTCTTCAATGTAATTTATGTTAATTTTACGGCGGTCGATGCCCATTTTTACAAGCTGTTCTGGAATAATTTTAATTCCAGAGGGAGCACCGATTATTATTTCGTCAAAGTTTAGGCTTGGCAACTGGGCTGGAGTGTAAACTGGAATACCCCCACTCTCCTCCGAAGATGTCAATGTGGGATTGTTGTCTGTGTAGCCTATAACTTCAAATTGTTGCTGTACGGCAGGTAGGATTTTTTGTCCGATTGTACCCATGCCGAAAATTATTGCTTTTGGTTTGGTCATTGTAATTTTCCTTTCAAAATTTAGGTTGATTTTTTGGTTTGCAGGTGGTATAATTTTTGTAAATTTTAACAAGGAGGCATTTACATGATTCAAATTACGGCAAACGATTTTGAAATCAATGTCAAAAAATATTTAACGCTCGCCACCAAAGAGCGGATTCACATAACCGAAAATGGCAACGATATAGCCATTTTAGCCGCTCCACCGAAAAGCAACGTGAACAGCTTTATCGGCGTTATCCCTGACGATGGTTATAGCGTGAAAGTAGCACGGCAGGAACGGAGGGGCAATCTTGCAGATAATGATTGATACAAACGTAATAATTGACGTTTATCAAAATCGTGCAAATTTTGTAGCTGGTAGTAGCAAAATATTAAAGTTATCTGAAAGCAAGCAGATTGACGGCTACATAACGGCAAGCACTATCACGGATATTTATTACATTTTGGGCAGAAGTTTGCCCAGCAAGACACGCGTCAAAACCCTAGTGCAGAGCCTTTTGGACGTTGTAATCCTTGCAGATGTAATGGCAAGCGATGTTGTGAGTGCGTTGAATTTCAGCATGGACGACTTTGAAGATGCTTTGCTTGCACAATGTGCGGTTCGCTTGGGCTTGGACTACATAGTTACTAGAAATATCAAGGATTTTACTAATTCGCCAGTTGCTGCAATTCCGCCAGAGGAATTTTTAGTTAAATGTGGCGAAATAGACTAAATTATTTACTTTATTCTTGCAGGGCAAAACCATCGAGGAAGTGCTTAAAATGCAACCAAAGTTACAAACATTCGCCCAATCTGACGAGGGCTTTCAGCAGTTTTGCGACCGCTTTGATTATTTTTCCGCCAATCCCACGGAGCGGCATTTTTTGCTTGCCCCTATTTCGGCGTTGCCCTAACTGTTAGCACAAATCCCTTGCCCTGCTTGCCAATCTCTTTTTTGTAAATCTCGTTTATCCATTCAAGCCGCTCGTCTGGCATATACAGCATATGATGCTTGGTATACGGCACTTTGTTTCTAATCCAATGCAAATGATTCTCAATGCTGAATACCTCGTGGGTGGCGATTTCGTGGATTTTGTAACCAGCCTTTTCAAATGCCCGCCGCAACGTTTCCGCCGTGTAATACGAGCAATGTTCATATAAATACATAAAATCCTTGTATTCTGGACATAATTCGCCCAAAAGACAATTCAAATTCGGCACTTCAAAAATTACCTCGCCGTGCGGTTTTAGCAGCCCTTTGACCTTTTCCAAAAATAGTACAGGATTGCTAATGTGTTCCAGCAGGTGCATGGAAATCACGCAATCGTATTTATGCCGCAGGTTTGGCGGAATATCTTGGGAAAGTATATTGACGTTGTGCACCGCACTTCCCCCAACAAAATTGTCAAGACGGAATTTGCCAATCTCGATGCCCTCTATTTGAAAGTTTCGGTTGGGCTGTTTTTGGATTTCTCGCATGAAAAATCCGTAACCTGCACCTAAATCAAGCACATTGGCGTAATTTTGCAAGGTTTCAAAGTACAGGTTGACATGAGCGGCTGTCCACGGTGCAAACTTTTCTTCCATAGTCGCCATATCAGAGCCATCGGAAATTTTAACGCTGTTTTTGCCCAGTCTTACTGTGGTGTCGTTGTCGTATTCTTCTTGCTCTTCCTCGGCGGAAAGTAGCGGATATAGTTGCACGTGGCTGCAATTTGGGCATTTTAGAATGTCGTGGGCGGTGCTGTCTCGTGGCTTTTTGTTTGTTGGTGTTAAGCCTGGCTCTCCGCAGAGTAGGCAGGTTGCTTGGGTTTTGTTCATAATTATTCTCCTTTTGGCTTTTGCAAGCCGTAAATTTGGCTTTGTTGTCCCATTTTCGGTGGCGAGCATTTCGCCGATTTTGCAAAACGCCACGAGCGGCACTTTTACTGGCTTAATCGGCTAAACTCTAAATGCGATTCCCTCGCCGTCGCCAATGGGTACGTATTTTATGTTGCTTTTGGCGGCGAACTCTTCTACCGCCTGTTTTGCCCCTTTGTACGCCTCTACAAAGTAGTCGTCTACTAAGATGATGCCGCCTTTTACCATGCGTGGCACGAAAAACTCTAGTCCTGCCAAAATGGGTTGATATAGGTCAAAATCAAGATTGACAAAACAGAACCGCTCATTTTCTAGTCCAACGGTGGTTTCTGGGAAATATCCCTTTTTTATAACGCATTTTTCTGGGTGCGGCAGGTTGGCTAGGACGATTTCTTCGGTTGTGTTGGCTAAATGTCCCACGCCAAACTGTGAAAAATTTTGCTTGGCTTCGATGGTAACATCTCGCTCGTCAAATCCCTCAAATGTGTCGAATAGGTAAAACGTTTTGTTGGGAAAAATGCGGTTTATGTGCTTGGCGAACTCCCCTTGAAATACGCCGCCCTCGGCAATGTTGCCGTCTATGTTCTCCTCTTCAAACAGCTTTCCAACGCTTTCTAAAAAGTTGATACGGCTTTTTATTGGCACTATAACGTGGTTTATGTTGATTTTGCGGCGGTCTATTCCCATGGCGATAAGCTGTTTGGGAATACTTTCAAAACCAGGGGTTGAGCCGAGTATTATTGTGTCGTATTCTCTGTTCAGTAGTTCCTCAGCGGGGTATATGGGTAGATTTACCCCCCCCCCCCCCCC
>WRKG01000058.1 GCA_009778185.1 Bacillota bacterium | reverse complement strand
ACTCAAACCTTGGGGCGCCCGCCTGCCGGCGGGCAGGCTGCCCTCCACCTGCCGGCGGACAGGCAAACCCCGCTGGGTACGCGCCTGCCTGTCGGCAGACAGGTACCCAGACCCGCACTTTTATTTTATTTATTCCATTATAAAATAAATTTTATTGCCTGTCAATTTTTAATTAGCTATTGTATTTTTACGCAATTTATGGTAAAACTTTATTAGGGATATTAAAAAGGGGGCTCTAGTTATGAGCAGAATTATAGCAATAGCCAATCAAAAGGGCGGAGTTGGCAAAACAACAACTCATGTAAACCTTACAACTTGTTTGGCGCAGGCTGGCAACAAGGTTTTAGCGGTTGACATGGATCCGCAGGGCAATACAACTAGCGGCTTTGGAATCGACAAATATAGTTTAACACGCACAGTTTACGATCTTATTTTGGGCGAGGCTTACATAGAACAGGTTATGACAAATACACAAATTGAGGGTTTACGGTTGCTTCCCTCAAATGTTAATCTTTCGGGTGCAGAAATTGAACTAATTGATATATCTGGCAGAGAATACAGGCTGAAAAATATTTTGCAAAATGCTAAATATTTGTACGATTACATTTTTATTGATTGTCCACCGTCGCTTAATTTGCTGACTTTGAACGCACTTTGCGCCGCCGATTCGATTCTTGTGCCTATACAATGTGAATATTACGCACTCGAAGGGCTTTCTCAACTTATGCACACTATCGATTTAGTTAAACAAAAAATGAATCCTCGGTTGGCAATCGAGGGAATCGTCTTTACAATGTACGATGCTCGCACAAATTTGTCGGCACAAGTGGTTGACGAAGTTAAAAATTATTTGGGAAAACACGTTTACCAAACTTACATTCCGCGAAATGTTCGCTTAAGTGAAGCTCCCAGTTATGGGTTGCCAATTACTTTGTACGATGATAAATCTAAAGGTGCAGAAGCCTACAATATGCTTGCACAAGAACTTATGAAAAATAATCCTAAACTAAAAGATAAAATTCCGTTGAATCAGAAAGCAGGTGAATAAATGGCTCGTAAAGGATTAGGTCGCGGATTGGGCGCTTTAATTGATACAGATTCGGAACAGCCCGCCGTTACAAATAAACCCGATACTTTAATCGATATTCGCAAAATTGAACCCAATCGCAACCAACCAAGACAATATTTTGACGAAGTCGCTTTGGAAGAATTGGCGGATTCTATTCGCAATTATGGGATAATTCAACCGCTTATTTTGAAAGATTGCGGCAATTATTACAGCATTATCGCTGGCGAACGCCGCTTTAGAGCCGCTCGAGTTGCCAACCTGGATTTTGTTCCAGCCGTAATAAAAGAATACACCGAACTCGAAACCCTGCAAATTGCTCTTATCGAAAATATTCAACGTAAAGATTTAACGCCCATCGAAGAGGCTCTTTGCTACAAGCGTTTAATCGAAGATTTCTTTTTTTCGCAAGAAGATATTTCTGAAAAAGTGGGAAAAACTCGCTCTAATATTGCTAATATGTTGCGGCTTTTGGAACTTGACGCAAAAGTGCAAGATTTAGTTTCTTTTGGCAACCTAACAATAAGTCATGCGAAAATTTTGTTAGCTGTAAAAAATACCGAACTTCAGCTGCTGTTAGCCCAACAAATAGCCGCCGAAGATTTAAGCGTTCGTGCAACCGAAATTTTAGTCAATGCCGCATTAGAAACCGCAACAACCGAGCCAGATTCACAAAATTCGCAAGGTTTACCAAATTTGTCAAGCACAAAACCCGAACTGCAAGCCGCATATTTGCACGCCGAAGAGGAACTGAAAACGATTTTAGGTACAAAAGTTAGCATTGTTCAAGGCAAAAAAAAAGGCAAAATAGAAATAGAATATTATTCGCCCGATGAATTAGACAGGCTTTTAATGCTGCTAAAAGCAACAGAAAGGTAAAAATAAGGTGAAAAAATGGAAATAAAACTTTATGACGATTATTTGGAAAAGTTTAACAAATTAAAATCCCAAAATTTTTCGCTAGATATGTCGCGCGGAAAACCTAGCGCCGAACAGCTGAACCTTTCCTCCGACCTTTTGACCATTTTGCAAAATGACGATTGTATTATCGAAGAAAATAATCAAACAATCGATTGTCGCAATTATGGCGGGCTTGACGGCATTTTGCCAATGAAAAAAATGTTTGCAAATTTGTTTGGCGTATCTTCCGAAGAAGTGCTTGTTGGGGGAAATTCTAGTTTAACGTTGATGTACGATAGCCTTGTTTTGTACGGTTTGTCAGAATCAGCTTTTCCGAAAAGTCAACTGAAAATATTATGCCCATCGCCTGGTTACGATCGCCACTTTTTAATGTCCGAATATTTAGGCTTGACAATGATTCCCATTAACATGACACAAGATGGTCCCGATATTTCTCAAATAAAAGAATATATTGCGGATCCCGCTGTAATCGGCATTTGGTGCGTGCCTGTTTTTTCCAATCCGCAAGGAATAACCTATTCGGACAAAATTATCGACCAACTGGCGGCTCTTAAACCCGCTACTGCTAATTTCAAAATATTGTGGGATAACGCATATATTATCCATTCTTTTGACGGCGAACCGCCCAAAACGCTCAATCTTTTGCGAACCGCCGAAAAATACGGAAATTACGATATTCCCATAATGTTTACCTCGTTTTCCAAGATAACTTTTCCTGGTGCGGGAGTTTCTGCAATGGCTGCCTCGGAGAAAAATTTAGCTAAAATGCGGCAAAATATCTCGTTCAAAACGGTTGGACCCGATAAAATTAACCAGTTGCGGCACGTAAAATTTTTTGAACAAACCGATATTTTTCAGCACATGAAAAAACACGGCGAAATTTTAGCCGCAAAATTTAATGTAGTTTTGCAAACATTAACCGAAAATTTTGCCGATAATCCAAATTGGGCAAACTGGATTGTGCCGAAAGGCGGTTATTTTGTCTCGGTGGATGTTCCCGCTGGTTGCGCAAAACGCACGGTAGAATTATGCAAACAGGTTGGTTTAATGCTAACTCCCGCAGGAGCAACTTTTCCGTACGGCAACGATCCGCTTGACCAAAATATTCGTTTAGCACCGTCGTTTCCCTCCGTGGACGAGCTAAAAATTGCAATGGAAGTATTTTGCACCGCCGTAAAAGTGGCAGCTTTAGAAAGGGTGATAAAAAAATGATGAACATAGTAAATCTTTCGCATAGACGCGGTGCAATTTTGGCACTATTGCCGCAAATTCACGTTATGCTACTAAAAGATGGCCAGGAATTGCCAAACAAAGTTTTTTGGAAACAAGAAATCGGCAAAGCTATAGTTGACATAAATCACAAATGGATATTTGCATTAGAAGGTGTAAAAATTGTCCACGGCTTTTTGTTTTATCAAATTGGACAAGATAAAAATTCGTTATACATTGATAATTTTATTGCTCCGTCAAAAGTGCTAGGTGTTGCAAAATTGCTAATAACAAAATTTGAACGCGATGACGAAGTTAGGCGTATTCAAAATTTTTATATAAGCCGCAACATAAAAAAAGAACATCGTGAAGAGGTTCTCGAAACGGTAGGCTTGCAAGACGAAACCCTTTACAATACGAAAGGTTATCAGCTAATCGGCAATTTAACCCAAACTTTGGATTTGTTGAAAACTCGGTATACAACGTAAAAAATTGCATATTAACAGTAATAAATGGTTGAAAATTGCGTTTGCAAAATGGTTGAAAATTGCGTTTGCAAAATGATTGAAAATTGCGTTTGCAAAAATGGTTGAAAATTGCGTTTGCAAAATGGTTGAAAATTGCATTTGCAAAATGGTTGGAATTTGCGTTTGCAAAATGATTGAAAATTGCGTTTATTCAAACCGTAGGGGCGGATAATATCCGCCCGTTATGGCTTGCGGGCGGA
>WRKG01000057.1 GCA_009778185.1 Bacillota bacterium | reverse complement strand
TAAAGTGCGGTTTCGCTTGTTGTACACTTTTTTAGGCTTCATCAGCCTCATTAAAAATATTTTTTGGTTTTTCGAGTTCCTTTCGTTGATTTTATTTGACAACATTGCACAACCTCTCAAAAAATGCTATGATGAGATAATAACAAACAATCATTAGGAGGCAGTATGAACAACTTATCACTATTTGATTATGAGCCAAGTAAAGTTACGTCAAGAGCGAGGTTTTTTGCTGAAATAGAACCTCATTTGCCAATAGCAGAATGGCTTAGGGACATAAGCCCAATATACTTTCCAAATGCCCACAAGGGCGGCAATCAGCCAAAGCCGCTTGAGATAATGCTTAGAGCATATTTGGTTCAAAATTTCTTCACGCTTTCGGATGAGGGTTGTGAGGATTCTTTAACAGATATTAATTCTATCCGCAAATTTGTAGGGATAACTGCCGCTAACGAAAGGGATATACCCGATGCCTCTACTATTTGTCGTTTTCGTAATCTTTTAATCGAACACGGCATACAACAAAAACTGTTTGATAACCTAACCGTAACCCTTGCCCACAAAGGTCTTATCATCAAAAAAGGGACAATTGTAGACTCTACAATAATTGAAACGACAACTTCGACTCGCAACAAAGAGGGCAAGCGTCTTGACAAAGATTCTACCTGGACGAAAAAGGGAGGAAACTTTAAACATGGTTATAAGATGCATAACGGCGTAGATGCCAACAGTGGCATTATTACCTCAACCATCACAACAACAGCCAAAACCCACGATGTTACAATTGGCAATGAGCTTTTGCATGGTTATGAAGAAGCAGTTTACGCAGATGCGGGTTATCTAAACATCGAAAATCATCCTAAAGCCTTATCCACAAGGAAATACCACATAATGGAACGCCGCTCATCTGTCGAAAAATCTATAGCCAACTTATCCGGATTAGCAAAGCAACAAATCCTTAAATATCAAAAATCCATTGCAAGCAAAAGAGCCAAAGCAGAACATCCCTTTGCAACCATCAAACGTCTTTTTGGCTTTAAACGTAGCCCCTACAAAGGTTTAAAGAAGAACAAAGCCAAAAATGCCATAATGTGTACTCTCGCCAACATATGGAAAATATCTCGCCTCGAAAAAGCAAGGCTTGCTTAACACGGAGTTTTTGTGTCCTTTTTCCATAAAAATCGGTTTAAAAGGGTAAAAATAGGGATATATCCATTCACTCTCGACCCTTTCAGCAAATTTTATTAACACCCTTGCGGCTTTTGATGGCTTGAGCGGGGTTGTGCAGTGTTGCCAAATCGCTTAAATAGTTGTATAATGCAAATACCAAGCAAAGATAACAAAATAATAAACCCCAAAAACTTACCTTAGGAGGTCAATATGGAACTAAAAATAAAACTATCCAACCATAGCGACAAATTTGCCCCAGAAACTATGCTTGTTCTTAAACAAGTAAATTTCATATTCGGCAAAAACGGTACTGGCAAAACCACCATTGCAGACGAAATACAATCTCAAATGTCAAACGATTACGATGTACGGCTCTTCAAAGATTTTGAGGGAATCGCTGTAAATGAACGATTAGATGCTGTTGCATTGGGAACGGAAAATGCAGAAATACAAGCGAAAATTAAAAAAATTGACATAGAAATATCCAAAATTGAAGAGACACTTAATCCGCCAACGGACGTTAATGTCAATAATTTGTACTCTACATTTACAAAAACTAAAAATACCTACAATCAAGCAAACCGTGCAATGGAAAAATTCTATTCTTCGTCCGCCAAAATCATAAAAAATAGTAATAATCCCACCATTGCAAACACTTCGTACAACATGAACAATTTCAAAAAAGAAATCGCTAACGCTAAAGCGTTATCCGTTGAAAAAATCGAAGAATATAAAAATGTTTTAAGATCTGATAAAAAACCAGCTATAGCTCTCTTTGAATTGCCAAAGATGCCCTTGTCAGAATTGATAGATTCTACAAATAAAATTTTGCAGTCAACAATAGAGCAACCCCAGTATCTACCTGACCTGCAAAGCAATCTTGAAAAAGAAGTATTTGCACGCCAAGGTATGAAAATACATAATCACGAAGTTGGCGAAAAATGTGCTTTTTGCGGCAATGAAATTACAGCTGAACGCTGGGAAACGTTAAAATATTATTTTAATGATGCAGTTGAGGAATTTGAAAAAATCATTACCGAATCGCTGTCCTTGATTGAAGAGGCAATTCAAAAAACTGGTAAAACAAATCTGGAAGCCTCTAAGTTTTATAGCCAGTTTACACAAGAAATTAACATTATAAATATGCAGTTGCGAGAAAAGCAAGAGGAGCATAAAAAAATTTTCTTGCAACTAAAAACAGCACTTGAAAATAAAAGAAATAGACCGTTTGTTGCCGTAGACACTCTAAATATTGAACCTCCTAGTGATTTTAGCGAAATTATACTAATGATAGAGGGATTATTGAGCAGACATAACCGTTTATCTCAAGATTTTGCTAACAAGCAAGCAGAAGCAAGGGATTTGTTACGTTTCCATGAAATAAATGAAATGCTGAATAACTTTGGCTATACTACTGAAAATGCTAAACTTGACGTACTAAAAAATGATTGCGAAAAAGCCGAAACTGCTTTTAATAACGCAAAAAATGAACTTGCAAGCAAGAAAAAAGAGCGGCTAGATTTATTAATGCAAACTCAGGACGAAATCCAAATGGCAGATAAAATGAATGAATCCTTAAAAAACATGAGCGTTACCTCTTTTTCACTTGAATTAGTTGCTAACGACAAAGAAAATCAAAAAGGGCAATACAAAATCAAAGGAAACAGTGGCAAATATCGCTCTGTAACTCAACTTAGCAAAGGTGAGAAAAATATTATCTCGTTTTTATACTTTATATTTAGCTTGGATAGGATAACCGACAATACAAAGCCAAAAATCATCGTTTTAGACGATCCAATGACCAGCAATGACGATACAATGCAGTATCTTATGATTGAAAAAATTCAGCAATTATACCAACGTAAACGTATAGGAAATAATGTTTTTGTACTTTTAACCCACAACGTCCATTTTTATTTGAATTCAAGACCCTATAACCCTGGTAAAGATTTTTACAAAAAATACGGAGTGTACAACCTAATTTACGACAAACAAACAATTATAAAGACAATTAAAGACAAGCACGAAGATTTTACTTCGAGCTATCAAAAACTTTGGCGTGATTTACGATCTGTTTATGACTATGAAAATCTTTCGCCGGAGCTTATGTTAAGCCTATGCAGAAGAATTTGCGAAACATACTGCAATTTTAACAATGAAAAGGCAGAAAAGTTTTACAAAGATAATTCTAATGCGAAAAAATTATTCGATGTCAACCAACATTACATAAGCGATTTTACAACCGACCCAAGTGCTAAAACAAGAGAGAATATTAAAGATATATTGCAAAATCTTTTTTTAGCTAACGATGCTGAAGAACATTTTGACAAAATGTGGAACTATACCACTTAACCGGATAAACGCTCATTATTTATGATTTGCTTAGTGTCAGAACCGACGGTCAATAAATTCCTGAATTTAGCCGATATACCTCATGTAACGATAAATTTAAAAAACTATAACTATATAATGAGGTGGAAGCATGGGGTACAAAACAGATTTGACGGATAAACAATGGAGTATAATTGAGCCAATTTTCATTAGTAATAAAGAACAGCATCTAGCAGAACACTCAAAGCGTAGTATGGTCAATGCCGTGCTATATCTTGTAAAAACAGGCTGTCAGTGGAACATGCTGCCCAATGAGTTCCCGCCATTTGAAGCAGTTCGCTCATTTTTTCGCCGTGCTGTGAAATCAGGTAAATGGGAGATGGCTTTGGATTTATTAG
>WRKG01000056.1 GCA_009778185.1 Bacillota bacterium | reverse complement strand
TTACCAACAATGTCTTCGAAATAGAATGGCGAAACGATTTTGCTTGGGCAAGAAATCAACATCTAAAACGTGCCAAAGGCGAGTGGTTCTTCAAACTAGATGCAGACGAAATATTTGAAGATGTACAAAACATAGTTGACTTTTTTAATAGCGGCGAATACAAAAATTACGGCACGGCTACCGTAAAAATAAACGAAATAATAGATACAAACTACATACAAAAGCATTTGCGCCTATTCAAAATAATTGACGGTATGCAGTGGCACGACAAAACTCACGAGCGGTTATTGCCGTACGCCGAACCCACAAAACACTTAAATTCCTATTGTTTGCATTATGGAAACATGAAAGAGGTTGTCGACGAAAAAAATAAACATGAAAAATATTTAACCGCTGTATTGGAAATTTACAACGAAGAACCGCATAATTATAAAAATATTTATACTTTAGCACTATTTTATATAAACGATGATTTAGCAACTGCACGTGAATATGCTGAAATGGGTCTAAAGTTGGCGAAAGATGTCGAATTTGCCGAAAATTTTCCTTATAATCCACTTTTTTATCCAGTTTTTGTGCATATTTTGGTAACGATATACGATAAATCCTCTGAATATCAAAATATAATCGACATTGTTGATGAATGTTTTAACTTATTGCCAAAATCCCAAATGACAGAAAACGCCTACATATTAAAATATCAACAAAGTTTAGCTTTTATGCAACAAAACAACTTTTTGAATGCAAATAACGCAATGTTAGTTGCCTACGATTTCAAAAAACAAATGGATAACAACGAAATGTTTGGCGTTTTTGGATATGTTTCTTGCTTAAATATACCCGATATTACGTTTATTATATCAATATTAAAAACTTTTGTTTTATCAAACCTTTTTGATAATGCAATAAATTGGTTTGAAAGTTTGCCAATGACACGCACAACTGCTGATTCTATCATTAACATTGATAAATACGATTGTTATGCTAATTTTGTCAACTTAATAGCTGCTAATAATCCCAAAATGTTGGGCGAATTATATTGTTATTTTGCCGATAAATACAGCCAAAACAGCAAAGAATACAGCAGTATAATAAATTTGCTAGAAATCGGTGTAGCTAAAAATCCAACCTCTAAAATATATTTAGCGAATATTATATTGGAGAAAAATCCGCACGAAAATATGTACACAAAATTGCAACAATTTAGAGTTGCCATTAACGAAACGCAAAATGTTGACGAATTTTTAGCCTATTTTGCACAACAACCAGAAATACCTCTAATATACGAAGATGTACTTATATACGCACAAAACACAAAATATTTTGAGGAAATATCTCAAAAATTAAAAACAGTTGACTTAATAGAAATATTTGACCGTAAAATGCCGCCCGTACAGGATATTCAGAGCATTATATCCAAAAATAACATCCAATAAGGAGAATCCGCCATGATTTTAACAATAGGAATGATAATGAAAAACGAGGAACGTTTTTTGCGAGATTGCTTAACTGCAATAAAGCCCATTTTAGATAACGTTGACAGCGAACTTATAATTCACGATACCGGTTCAACGGATAACTCGATAGCAATAGCTAAAGAGTTTACTGATAATGTTTTCGAAATAGAATGGCGGGATGATTTTGGTTGGGCAAGACAACAAGGTTTTGAACGTGCAAAAGGCGAATGGTTCTTTGTTTTGGATTCCGACGAAATTTTTGAAAATGTACAAGATATAGTTGAATTTTTTAATAGTGGCGAATACAAAAATTATGGTAACGCTACTGTATATAGAAAAGATATAGGAACTTTTGAAAATACAAATCCTAAAGTGTTTTATAAAATTATTAAATTATACAAAATTATTAAACATATGAAATGGCAAGGTAAAATACATGAACAACTTCTGCCATATGCAGAACCTATCAAAATTTTGAAAACCTCTGCATTGCATTACGGCTATATTGAAGAAACAATTTCCGCAAAAAATAAACAGGAAAAGTATATTTCCCAAATGTTAGAAGTTTTTTATAAAAATCCTGACAACTATAACGCTATTTATCTGTTAGCAGTAGCGATGCAAGACAACCCACAAATAGCCTTGCAATATGCTGAAACTGCACTAAAATTGGCAAAAAAAGCCGAACTTGCCGATGATTATCCACATAATTTACGAGTGTACTCTGATTCTGTAAAACTAAATTATGTACTTTTATCTCAGCTAGGGGAATATAAAAAAGCAGTTGATGTCATTAAAGAATATTTTGCTTTAGTACCACAGCAAAAATTAACTGAAATTGCATATATACTAAAACTAGATGAAAGTATTTTTTATGAACAGCAAAATAACTTTGTGCAATCAAATAAATCTGCAATATCCGCATATAATTTCAAAAAATTAGCTGATAATAACCAGTTGCTGCCACACATCGGTGTAATTGACCAAATAGACGAAATTATATTTATAACACAAATATTAAAAACTTTTGTTTCGGCTAATCTTCTAGCAGATGCCATTGACTGGGTTGACAATTTTATCGAAGTACCTCCAACAGCTACAGTCAACTATAAAATTGACAAGTACATATGTTATGCTAATTTTGCAAAATATATATTTGAACTTAATCCAAAAATGTTACACGATTTGCCAAAAACTTTGCAAGCCAAATATAACCAAAATCCGCAAGAGTACAACTATATTTGTAACATAATCGAAAATGTATTAAATAACGGTCAATAAGGAGAATCTACCATGCTTTTAACAATAGGAATGATAATGAAAAACGAAGAGCGTTTTTTGCGAGATTGCTTAACCGCAATAAAGCCCATTTTAGATAACGTTGACAGCGAACTGATAATTCACGATACAGGTTCAACGGATAACTCGATAGCAATAGCTAAAGAGTTTACTAACAATGTCTTCGAAATAGAATGGCGAAACGATTTTGCTTGGGCAAGGCAGCAAGGTTTTGAACTTGCTAAAGGTGAATGGTTTCTGCAACTGGATGCAGATGAAATATTTGAAGATGTACGAGAAATAATTGACTTTTTTAATAACGGGGAGTATAAAAACTATGGTAATGCTACCGTATACATAAAGGATGCAGAAAATTTTGACAATATAAATTTTAATAAACCTTATAAATCACTTAGAGTATACAAAATTATTGAAAATATGAAATGGCAAGGTAAAATACACGAGCAATTACGCCCCTATGCAGAACCCACTAAAACTTTGAATACCTATGTACGGCATTACGGTTACGTTCATGAAATAGTTCAAACAAAAAATAAAAATGAAAGATACCTTTCTCAAATGCTAGAAGTTTATAATGAAGATATCAGTAATTATAGTGCTATTTTTTGGTTAGCAGTAATGCTACAAGATAATCCGCAAATTGCCTTGCAATATGCCGAAACCGCACTAGAATTTTCAAAAAAAGTCGAACTTAGCGATGGTTACCTAAATAATTTGCAAGTATATTCCAATTCTGTAATGCTAACTTCGAATTTGTACAATCAACTTGGCGAATATAAAAAAGCACTTGATTTCATTACAGAATATTTTAATTTAGTGCCACAGCAAAAATTAACCGAAATTGCTTACGTATTAAAATTACACGAAAGTATTTTTTATGAACAGCAAAATAACTTTGTGCAAGCAAATAAATCTGCAATATCTGCATATAATTTCAAAAAATTAGCTGATAATAATCAGTTGTTGCCACACATCGGCGTAATTGACCAAATAGACGAAATTATATTTATAACACAAATATTAAAAACTTTTGTTTCGGCTAATCTTCTAGCAGATGCCATTGACTGGATTGACAATTTTATCGAAGTACCTCCAACAGCTACAGCCAACTACAAAATTGACAAATACATATGTTAT
>WRKG01000055.1 GCA_009778185.1 Bacillota bacterium | reverse complement strand
TTTTGTCGGTTTGATAAATTGGATGATGTTTATATCGGCTTTATTCAGATTGCTTTGATTTTTATTAATATTCGTTAGTGGGAACACACCCTAGTTTTATTTTATTAAAAATTTGACAAACAAATCAAAATCATATATAATAATCTTATCAACTCAAATTTCCGAGAGGAGTATTGTTTATGAAATATTACCTAAAAAAATGTGGCTACCAAGAGTTAGGTAGCGTGAAAGACGGCAAGCCCCAAAGAGGGCGTTATTTGCTTACCTCAATGAAAACGCTCGACTTTTTCCCACCGTTGTCAACTACACAACTCAACGATTCCGCAATATTGCCGATAATTCCGCTATATTTGGGCGAAAAAGTTTACTGTACCTATGTTTATCACAACAGTAAATTTCACGACACAACGATAAAACGCCCACGCAACGAATATCGAATATACCTAAATAATCAAGTTGAAGGCAACAGACTGCTTTTTCAAGTGGACGATATTGTAATTATTCGCACCGAAGAAATCACTGAAAATGACGAACAACAAACAATTTATTTACTGGATATTGTACAAGATAAAAATTCTGATTTTTACCACAAGTTAAACGCCAAAATTGAACATTCTAAAATAAATGGCGGTTACGCATTTTTCGATGGAGTTTTATCGCCATTTGAAAACAAAGTAGCCAAATTAGAGATAAAAAGTCCCACAAAACTCGATAAATCTTTCACAAATCAAATTGAAAAAATTGACGAAAGCGTACTATCAAAATTATTCAACTCGGTTTCGTTCAGAGAGTTCGTTATGGTGGGCTATGAAACGCTGTGTGCAATTACTGGAACAGTAATAAAACACGGCAATTATCACAATCTCGAAGCCGCTCATATTAAGCCAAAAAGCCACGGCGGGCTGTTTTTGCCAAACAACGGAATCGCTCTATGCCGAGATATGCACTGGGCTTTTGATAAAGGTTTTGTAACAATAAATGCCGATTTTACAGTAAAAATTCATCCAAAAACTACAAGTGAATGGTTGCAATCGTTTGACAACAAGCCGATAAACTTGCCAAAAGACGAGTTTTTTCGTCTTGCAATAGAAAATTTGGAATATCATAGCAAAGAAATTTTCGGCTTGTTTCTTAATTCTGGGAGGTTGTAAGCATGAATATCATTGATTTATTTGCTGGCTGCGGCGGTCTTTCACGAGGTTTTATGAATGCCGATTTTGAAATTTTGGCAGGTGTTGACAACGATAAAATGGCACTCGCCACCTTTGAATTAAACCACAACGGAGCGATTGCGTTGAATTTAGATTTATCCAACCGTGAAACATTGGAAAAAATTAACGCCGCCGCAAATCAAAAAGCGATTGACGTAATCATTGCGGGACCGCCGTGTCAAGGTTTTTCTCTTACTGGTCCACGAGATTTTGACGATGCTCGCAACAGCTTGTATTTGGCGGTTTTTCACGCTGTGGGATTTTACCAACCGAAAGCCTTTATAATAGAAAATGTCCCAGGAATGGCGACTTTATACAAAGGTGCAATAAAGTCCGAAATTTTGAAACGCTTTGATTTATTAGGCTACAATATCGTTAGCGAAGTGCTTTGTGCCGCTGATTATGGAGTACCACAAATGCGTAAACGCTTGATTTTTATGGGCATTCACAAGAAAATTGGGTTTCCAAAATTTCCCGAGCCACTAGGCAAAAGTTACGTAACGTGCAGACAAGCAATCGGAGATTTGCCACCTCGAACCGTTGAAATTGGCTTAGAAGAAGATGTATACACAACCGAGCCTTTCACAGAGTATCAGAGAAAAATGCGCCACGATTGCACTGTTTTGTACAATCACGTGGCAACCAGGCACAAACAATTTGTAATTGACGTTATCTCGCAAGTACCAGAGGGCGGCAATCATAAATCCTTGCCAAAAGGCGTGGGCAAAAGCCGCAAATTTAACGAGGCATGGACACGTTATCACGGCGACAAGCCCTCTAAAACCATTGATACAGGGCATCGCAACCATTTTCACTATGAATATAACCGAGTGCCGACAATCCGAGAAAACGCCCGCTTACAATCTTTTTCCGATGATTTTATATTTCTCGGAACAAAAACGCAACAAAATAGGCAAGTTGGCAACGCTGTTCCGCCGTTGTTGGGCTATTATCTAGGAAAAGAATTAAGAAAAATTATAAGAGGTGCAAAATGATTAACGTAATTGACCTTTTCGCAGGCTGTGGCGGACTTACCGAGGGATTTGCAAAACACGGAGCGTACAACACAATCGCCTGTGTCGAGTGGGAAAAACTCCCATATAATGCCCTTGTGCATAGGTTTACCACGAAGTACAAAAAAGCCGCAAGCAGTTTCCTGCGGTTTGATATTCAACGAGTTTCCGAACTATTGGGAGGTTGGAATGACAGCGAATTTGGGCAATCCAACGGTTTGGATTCTTTGGTTGCCCAAAATGGCGGAAACGTAGATTTGATTATCGGCGGACCGCCATGTCAGGCGTATTCTGTGGCTGGCAGGGTTCGAGATGCAAATGGCATGAAAAACGATTATCGCAATTATTTATTTGAAAGTTATCTGAAAATTGTACAACATTATCAGCCAAAAGCCTTTATTTTTGAGAATGTTCCAGGAATTTTGAGTGCAAAACCTGGCGATACAAAAATTATAAATCTCATAAAAAAGGGTTTCTCGGAAATCGGTTATACTTTGCTTGGAGATTTGAAAGATGCACTTATCGATTTTACCGATTATGGAGTGCCACAAAATCGTAAAAGAGTCATTATTTTAGGGCTTAACAATCAGCTTTTCTCGGAAAATTGTTTGCAAATTTTGGAATATTTTTACAATATTTTGCTACCTAGCTATAAAATTACGAAAAAAGCAACCGTTCGTGAAGCAATCGGAGATTTGCCAAAATTATATCCGCTTGATAATCCAATTTTGCTAAATGGCAAGAAATACGCCCATTTTTTCCATGAAAACTCGGAAATTATGAATCATGTAGCCCGCTATAATAGCAAACGAGAATTGGATATTTTTCGCTTGCTTACAGAAGATATTGAAAGCGGTCGCAACGAATATGTTTCTATAAAAAAATTACAAGAATTGTATACAGCTAAAACTGGCAAAAGTTCTAATGTGCATAAATATTATGTTTTGCGTTGGGATGAGCCTAGCAACACGATTCCAGCCCATTTATACAAAGATGGTTTGCGGCATATTCATCCAGATTCTCGGCAACTCCGCACAATAACGGTTCGTGAGGCGGCACGTTTGCAAACTTTCCCAGACGATTTTGAATTTATATCGAAAACTGCAATGGATTTCAAAATTATTGGAAATGCTGTTCCGCCGTTGTTTTCGGAGATTTTGGCGAATGCCATGGTGGAGATACTTTTTAATGTTTTTTGATATTTTTCTAAATGTTTTAGTTGAGTTTTATGGCGTTAAAATATCTTTAACAAATAAATTTTTCTCTGCAATCGTGTAAATTAGCGATTGCGAGCCACCTGCCTGTCGGCAGACAGGTCTATTGTATCCCAAATATCATACTGAACTGTCAAATTCATAGCTTAAAACTCCTTTCTAAATGCGTAAAAATGCCGTTAATTAAACAAAAATACGTCTGTACTTACATTGACGGCCCGCCTGCCGAGCGGGCAGGTCAAAAATAGCCGTTCCATTACGTCCGTTGGCTGAACTAATGCCGTCATTACAACCGCATCGGGTTCGCTACCTTGCCTAATATCTAGGTTTGTAATGCTGTGATTTTGCAAGGCACGCATATTTTGCATAGTTACTAAATAATTATCCACATCTGCCTTATACAAATCTCGACCAAAATCGTCATTGATTTCAA
>WRKG01000054.1 GCA_009778185.1 Bacillota bacterium | reverse complement strand
TTGCGGAGCATAAATTGCACCGCAAAATCACGATAATGACATCAGAGCAGGTGCAAACGCCCATTGTTATGGGAATCTTCCGCCCTGTGATAATTTTGCCCGCCAACATGGATTTATCCGATACCGAGCTGCTAAATTACGTGCTAATGCACGAGTTTTACCACATAAAACGCTTCGATTTACTGTGGAAAACGCTAATGGCGGCAGCGGTTTGCTTGCACTGGTTTAATCCGCTAGCTTGGGCGATGCTCTCGCTTGTCAACCGAGATTTAGAACTCGCTTGCGACGAAACTGTGCTTAAACATTTCGGTAGCGAAAAACGGGAATCTTATGCGTATTCGATAATCGGAATGGCGGAATGGCAGAACCTTCACAGGCAAATATACGCAGGTTTCGGCAAAAACGCCGCCGAAGAGCGTATCGAGTCGATTATGAAATTTAGCCGCAAAACCTTGGCAACAATGGCAATATCGGCGGCGGCTGTCGGAGCGGCGTTTTTAGTGGGATTTACAGCGATAACTCCGCAAGTGCCGCAATCGGCAGATTTTGCCAGTGCCGAAAACAGCGATTTTGCGGGCTTTTCGGCGAACTCTGTGATTAGCGAACCTGGCGAAATTGGCGAACTTGCCGAACTTGCGGAAACCGCCGAATCCGCTGAATCTTCGGAAACAGCCGAAAATCCCAAAAAAATATCAATGCAGCAAGCCTTGGAAATTGCCGAGGATTTCATAGGAAATCCAGCGGATTCAATAGTTTGGGACGACAATATATTTGTTGTGTCTATTCCCGAGGAAACTGGGCGTTACGAATTGCAATTAGATGACGAAACTGGGCAAATTTTGCGTGCAGAGTTAGTGATTTTGCCCGAAACCGCACAAGAAAGCGAAATTTTCGAACCACAAGAAAGCCTAACTGTTGTGGAAGTTGCGTATATTCCGCCAGTTTCGCAGGTTTCGCAAGCACCGCAGCCCACAATCGGCAACATAACAGCGGAGGATGCTCGCCAAATAGCAATGCAATTTTTGGGGCGCGGCACGATTGTCCGCCACGAAACCAAAAAAGATTACATCAAAGTGTGCATACAGGACGGCAACGAGCATCACGATATAAAGGTTCGGTATGACGGCACAATTTACAAAAACTCGGCGCGCCCGATAGTTCATACCGATTCCAAGGCTCTCGCACAGGATAGGTCGCACATTATCAGCCACGAGCAAGCCGCACAAATTGCCCTTGACCAAATCGGCGGCGGCGTTGTTATCGAAAACAAGCTGAAATATAAATCCAAAGAGGGCTTGCTGTACGAGATTACCGTTGTTGTTGGGCAGGTTGAGCATAAAATTATTGTTAGTGCGGTTGGCGAGGTTGTTAAGTTTAGTTCGAAGGTTAAGCCGTAGGTTGGGTTTGAAAATAAAGGCTTGTCGGATTTTTTGGACAAGCCTTTTTTGGTGGTTTGCTTTATTGTAGGGTTTGATGTTGGTGGATTGTTAGTTCAATTAGCTGTTGGGTATACTCGAATCTTTACAACGCCTTCTGAACGTATTTGTTTTACCGAATCACGTGTAAAATTAGCGGCGTTAATTTCTCTGTTTACACTTATTTTGTGATATTTTTGCTTTTCATCGACAAAAAATAAATCGCAAGTAATATCAATTAGTGAGGACTTCTTTGGCGAGATTATAAATCTTATTTCGCCTCCACCAGAAGTATAACCTGTTTCGGCTACATATTTTTCCTCTTCTATTTCCGCAGCTTTAGTAACTTCGGCTGCCCATTCTTCAGTGGTTTTTTCGCCTGTCGAAATATCCACCAAGAAACCTGCAAATTTTTCTTTTAATGACATATTGTTATCCTCCTAATGTTGTAATGCAGGAATTGCATTTTGCATATCATGCGTTACATCTTTTTCTTGATACATTGGCAATGGGTCGTCTCCGTAAATTTCTTTAATTTCACGTTCTGATACAGTTTTTTCTACCTTTGTTACTTTGTAATCGCCGTATTTTAATTTTTCGTAAAGATAAACTATTTCATCATAGAGATTTTCGGCGGTTCTTTTTATAAATGTTCTTACTCCATTACCTGATACATTAAATTTTTTCGCAAAATGTTGTGCTAACGAAAGCAAGCCTTTCCAAAGAGCTGCTACTCCTATTACAGCGAAAAAGCCTACAGCTAATATTACTGCTACTGAAATCATTTTAGTTAATCCCCTTTCAAGGTTTTTTTAATCAAGATCTTCTTTTACGTCATTAGGTATACCCCACCAACGTGTTTCTTGAGTTACTTTTGAAGATTTTTCCATTTCTTCTTCTTCGGTAATCTTCTTTCCATAAGCTGCTAATCCTCCGGTTGCTACTACAACCCCTGCTACTATTGCTGGTATCATTATGGTAAACCCCTTTCAAGTTGTGTTATCTTAATTTATTTATTTCTTTTTGAAGTTGTTCGACTGTTTTTCCAGTCATTTTTTCAATTTGTTTCTCATGACTTTACTGATCAGGTCCTCCGTATATCTGAGGTTTGGTTACTTCGTCAAATATTTTCTTGCCTACTAATGCTGCAGCACCTGCTACTATTACTGGTATCATTATGGTAAACTCCTTCCAAGTTCTTTTTCTGCTTGTTCTCTACTAATTTCTTTGCTTGAAATAAGCGTTCCCGAATTGCTATTAGCTTTTTTGTTTTTGCTAATATTTTCAACCGCATCTTCAAAATACTCATGCTTAACCGCCAAATCGTCCAATCGAGCCGCCTTTAACGTAGCGTTCAGCACAGCGGTAGAAATATCCGAGCCAGAAATACCCTCAATTTTTGCCAATTTTTCAATATCGGCGTTATGTGGCAATTTTGGCGGAATATACATTTGCCATAATTTTGCACGGTTTTCCTCGTCGGGCAAATCAAACTTAATGCCTGCCAAAATCCGCCGCATAAATGCGGGATCGTAATTTTCAATAAAGTTGGTTGCAAACAATATCATGTCGTCAAAATCGTTTATCAGCATTAGCAACACCGAGCGAGTTTGATTAACGCTAACGTCCGTTGAATGCGACATATTTGTTACACGGCGGCTAAGCAGCGAATCCGCCTCGTCAAAAAATATGATTGCTTTGGATTCTTTGGCGTATTCAAACATTGCAACAAGATTTTTGGACGTTTCGCCCACATATTTTGACTCAATTTGGGAAATATCCACCGTTATAATTTCTCGGTCAAGCTGCTTGGCGACCGCATGAGCCACCATGGTTTTGCCTGTGCCACTTTCGCCGTATAGGTTAATGCCCGCTTTGTTTTGCTGTTTGTAGCGTTCTCCCAAACCCCATGTTTCAAATATCAACTCGCGTTTTGTGTACAAAACCAAAACATCTTGAATTGCATCGTATGTTGCGGCGTTCAAAATTATGTCGTCAAAACTATGTTTGGGCTTTTCGGCTTGAAACGGATTTATTGGCGGTTTTTCGGCGGTTTCCTTGGATTCAGCGGTTGGCGGCTCGCTTGGATTGGCGGATTCTGCTGGGGGCGATTCGCGCGTCGGCGGCGTTTGCGATGACGATTTTTTGCCTAATGTTAATGCCATTTTGTTACCTCCTTTTCAATGCGAGTTGCTTGTTTTTGATGTAATAATAGCAAATAAAATTTTGATTTTGTCGCTCGCATTATTTTTTTGCAATTAAAAAACGCCAACACTAAAAACGTGTTTGCGTTATTTTTGAGGTTGACAAAAAAATGCTATTAGTTAGCGCTTGCTTGCTTGCTTGCTTGCTTGCTTGCTTGCTTGCTTGCTTGCTTGCTTGCTTGCTTGCTTGCTTGCTTGCTTGCTTGCTTGCTTGCTTGCTTG
>WRKG01000053.1 GCA_009778185.1 Bacillota bacterium | reverse complement strand
AAGTAGAGTTGCCAACTATCGACCCTGATAACGACTTACCAATCGTAAGACCACCAAGACCTCCTATTACTCCTGAAAATGAACTGCCCGAAGTAGATTTGCCAACTATCGAACCTGATAACGACTTACCAATCGTAAGACCATCAAGACCACCTATTACTCCTGAAAATGAACTGCCCGAAGTAGAGTTGCCAACTATCGACCCTGATAACGAATTACCAATCGTAAGACCACCAAGACCACCTATTACTCCTGAAAATAAACTGCCCGAAGTAGAGTTGCCAATTCTCGCCCCTGATAGTGAATTACCAACGGTAAATCCTGACGACATACCACCTATCGACCCAATAAGACCGCCAAATCCACCAACCGAAATAGACAACGAAACTGCCGACGATTCCGAAAAACCATGGTGGAACAACCAAGATAACGCACATCTGCGACCAGGACATCCCGATTATGTGGATAATAATGTAGATAAACCCATTACAACGCCAGCACCGCCAATCGCCACTGTTCCGCCACGCACGCCAACCGCCGCATTGCACGATATATCCACAGTAACTTGGGCGGAAGATGACGCTACATCTCATAATATATATGTGGATAATAATTTGGTGGAAAGTGATTATACTGGCTCATCTTACGATTTGCGAAATCTTAGCTTGAATCCTGGCTTGCACGAAATACAAGTTAGTGCATCCAATAATGCAGGTCAAGAATCCGAGCCGAGCGACAGCATAAATTATGTTGTTTGGCACTTTGAATAAAATTGTGTAGAAGATACTCTTAACGCTTGCAAAAAAGTTATAAATCGTATACCATAAGGTATACGATTTATAACTTTAGAGGTGATAACCATGGCTGACAAATTTTATATAGTAAAAAAAGGGTACGATACAGTTGCCGTTGACGAACACATTAAACGCTGCGACGAATATATGTCCCATTTAGAGCAAACTATAAAAGAGTACAAAATAAAAATTAAAACCCTAGAAGACCGCCTAAACAGCTACACCACAAAAGAGGCGGCTATTAACAACGCAATAATAAATTCCCAAATATCGGCGGATAATATGCTGCTAAACGCCAAAAGTGCCGCCGAAACAATAATCCAAAACGCCAAAAAACAAGCGCAAGCCACCGAAGATGCCGTTGACAAACGCATTTACGATGTAATGCGGTCAATCGCTTTCCAAAAGCAGTATGTTCAAGAATTGCGACAAGAATACGACAAAGTAATTTTGCTTTTTAGAGAACAATATGACTCAATCATAAGAAAATTTTTGCATACCAGTGATGACGGTATGTTTAGGCTTGTTGACGATAAAATTGACTCGTTGGAAAACTTTCTTAAACGCCTGCATGACGAAATCGACGAAGAAATGGACGATTCGCAAGAATAGTGCAGTTTAGTAATTTTGCGGAAAATTCCCAAAATTTGCAACTAATATTTTAATTTGATATAATTAACACAAATTTATTTTATGGAGGTAGAAAAATGTCAACTGCAATAACGCTAAAAAACAATTTTTCAAATACGTTTGACAAAAAAAATATTGATAAAACGGAGATTATCGAAATCGAAGGAATTGAATTTAATAAACTTGCAATACAAGAAATGTTTGCAAAAGCAGAAGAAGAAATACAACTTGACAAAATGGGTTTAATCAAACTAAAAAGCCATGAAGAGTTTATGAATAGCGTGCGGGAGCGGATTTTACATGGCTCGCATTTTGAACAGCAAACGAAATTATTTAACTTTACTGTAATCCCGCAATAAAATTCCCACGAAAGGAGAAACCCATGAACGAACCTTATTTAACCGCAACCGAAATCCGCGAAATTGACCAATTATCCGAATTAACTTTAGGCGATTATCTTGTCAACCTGCCAGCCGAAAAAAAAGAACTTGCCGTTCACATTTTCACCAAAAATTCCCACATTAGAATGTTGCAAGTTATTCACGAAGAAAGAGAAGAAAGCCATGACAGGCTTATAAAAATTTTGGAAGAAAATGGTATAAAATATGCGTAAAACTTACACGCTGTTTGCAGGAGTAAATGGAGCAGGAAAATCAACCTTTTTTAGGCAATTATCCCAAACTGTAAACCTCGGCAAAAGAATAAATTCGGACGAAATAGTTAAGCAACATTTTAATCATGATTGGCAAAACGCAAAGGTGCAAATACAAGCAGGAAAAGAAACAATTAAACTTTTTAGAAAATGCCTAAACAGCGAATCTTCCTTTAATCAAGAAACAACTTTAACAGGCAGGACAATAATAAAAAACATTCAGCAAGCAAAGGAAAAAGGTTTCAAAATCGCTCTTTTTTATGTGGGATTAGAAAATGTGCAACTTTCCGTTGACAGAGTAGCAAATAGAGTAAAAAAAGGTGGACATGGTATTCCCACGGAGGATTTATTGCGAAGATACGCAAACTCATTAAAAAATTTACAAGAGGTTTTGCCTTTATGTGATGATATTCATATTTATGACAACTCTAAAAATATAGCATTTAGCATGGAAAAACCATTGCTTGTGGTCAAAAATGGGCAAATTCAATATAAATCGGCAAATTTTCCTATGTATATTCACGAAATTTTGTCAACTTATATTTCACACATAGACAAAATTATTCCGCATACAAAGTAAAAATCACAACTTCTCGTTGTGCAAATATTCGAGGAATGCCGTAATAATCGCCAACGCCAGTGCTTGTATAAACAGAAACGCCGTCCGCAGATTCGGCAAAGCCGCCCGCGAATCTTGTTCCATAGTTTGTTATGCTACCTCGCAACAAGTAAAATGGAAAACCAAAAAAGGTAATTTGTCCACCGTGAGTGTGTCCTGATAAAATTAAGTCAACTTCATTTGTTGGCTGCAACATTGCTAAATCGGGATTATGCGAAATTAGCAAAACAAAATCGTCTTCGTTGGCGGCGGCGATTGCTGTGGAAATATTCGGCGTTCTGTTCCACAAATCATGTACGCCAGCAACGAAAAAATTTTCGTGTATTTGTACACCGCTATTATCTAGCGAAATTATGCCGTTTTGCGTTTGTGCGGCAAAAAGTCGTATGTAATCGTCGTGATTGCCTTCTACTCCAAAAATGCCGTCAGTTGGGTTTGCTTGGGATATTTCTGCCAAAGTTTGCAAATAAAACTCGTTTCGCATCGAAAAATCTCCGCCCAGTAGTAGCAAATCAATGTTTTTTGCATTTAGTTCTAAAATTATTTCTCTCATGCTTTCGTTTGTGATTGTGTGAAAATCTGTCATAAAGGCTATTTTGTAGCCATTTAATGCCGAGTTCCAGTTTGCCGACCTAAACTCAACTTCTACATATCTTATTATTTGCGAAAAAACTAAACCTTGCACAAGATGAACCGCCAAAATTGACGAAAAAATTAAACCCACAACCGCCGCAACTCGAAATTTTGGCTTGCGAGTTTTATGTTTGACTAATCTCATTGCCAAAATTGCACCAAAAGCACCAAAAGCTAAAGTAAAAAATAACAGCGTTTTTTCGGGAATACGCCATTTTTTATTTTCTGCTCGGCGTTTGTCCACCGCATATAATGCAAAAGTTAAAATATTGGCAAATATTAGCAACAATGTGAAAAATTCGATGATTCCAAAGTTGATTATCCAGTTTGCTAAAGATATTATAATTTGCAAGGTTTTTTCCTCCTTTTGGGTTGGTATAGTAATTTAACTTAACAAAAAAGCGGGTCAAGGGCGCGCGCGTCCTTGCGGGTTCGGGCAGCCTGTCCGCCGGCAGGCGGGCGCCCGAGGTTTTAGGTTTTGTGAAGTTGAACA
>WRKG01000052.1 GCA_009778185.1 Bacillota bacterium | reverse complement strand
AGCCGCAACTGGCGGCAATCCGCCCAAATTTTGAACGCTGGGAAAAGCGGCTAGAATGGGAAACCTACAAAGAGCGAGCGGACGACCTAGCAAAACGCGGCGAGCCAGAAAAGGCGATTCCGCTGTATCGGCGAGCCTTGCAATATGACGAAAACGTGCCAGTTTTCAACAATTTGGGAGCAGCCTATATGCAGATTGACCTCCACAACGAGGCGGCAGATGCGTTCGCGCGGGCGTTGCAGCTTGATGCGGATAATTGGCAGTTGGTGCTAAATTACGGCGAAGCACTAATAGCGGCTGGGCGACTAGATGACGGCAAACGAGCAATCAACCGTGCAACGGCGATTGCGCCAAAATCGGCAATCGGCGATATTTTGTACTTGCGTGCGGAGTTAAGTCTAAAATTGGGGCAATCTCCAAATGCAATTTCGTATTTTGAGCAAGCAATAGCGGTATCAAGCGAGGCGCATTACGTGTTTCGGCTGGCGGACACATACGCATTACAGCGGCAATTTGATAAAGCCTTGGATACATTGGGAAAATTCAATGCAAAGCTGACAAAAAGCGGCAAATCTAGCAAAAATGAGCAGATATTATTTTGCTACATGAAAGAGGCGGAAATTCACGCATTGGCGGACAATCGGCGAGGAGCAATTTTGGCAATCAAAAAGGCAACGCAAATCCGCCCAGGCAATGAAGAATTATGGATTCGCCTAGCAAAATATTACAGGCTAAACTACGATTTGCCCAGTGCAGAAGATGCAATCCGCAAGGCACTAGATTTAGACGGCGGAAATCATCGTGCAAGGCTGGAGAATGCTCGCATACAAAAAAGTATGGGGGATATTAAGGCTTATCAGCAGTTGTTGAAAGGGATTTTGGGGGAATTTAAGGCACGTTATCGAGATGTTTATGGTTGACGAAGGTAAATGGAAAAATAGGTGGACAAAAAAGGTAGACAAAAAAAGGTGGGCAAAAAACGGGCGGATAATATCCGCCCCTACGTTGGCGGTTTGTAGGGGCGAACGTCCCCGTTCGCCCGTTCGCCCAATGTTGTCGCCGAAATTATTCTTTATATTGCGAATCAGCGGTTAAAAAATTGCATTTATTAAAAACGTAGGGGCGGATAATACCTGCCCGTCCGGCAGGCGGGTCCGCCCGCAAGTTGACGTTTGCAATTTTTTGTGGTTGCGTGGTTTTATAAAATCTTATGCTAAATCAACGAAAAAACGGACGGACGAAAAACGGGCGGATAATACCTGCCCGTCCAGCAGGCGGGTCTGCCCGCAAACCATTACTACGGCAATCATCAAAAATTTCATATAAATCCAACTGATTATTGGCATTTTATAAATGATTAAAACCCGCGAAACCGACTATTTCTAATTTGTCAACCATTGCCACAATCTAATTTTCGCAAAATCCCATATAATTTTTCAATATAGCTTGACAACCACTCACCACATACATATAATATAGATAGCAATTTTTGCTACTGCTTTTTTGGCATATCTTTTAATGAGTGAGGGAATGTAATGCGTAAATTTAGAATTACTATTGTAAAAAAACTTCTTATATCGTACGCCGCCATCATTATCTTATTTATAGGAGTTATTGGGTTATCTTTAACCGTTATCAACACTAGCGAGTACAACAATAACTACTTGCACAATTTTGTAGCTATCCGAACTGTCTATATTTTGGATTTTCATCAGCAATATACCGATATGCGCCGCTTTTTGCGTGGCAATTTTATGGATGCCGCTTGGCGCGACGAAGCCACTCCGCAAGATTTATCCAATGCACAAAGCCAAGCTGTCGCTATTTTTCACAATTTGGATGCTCTGTTAAACGAGTACATAAACTCTATCCAACTGGACAATTTTCTTACTGAACAGGAAAAACAACATAGAGTCGAATTTGTTAATCTTATGATAACTAATACTTGGCTTGTGCATGACAATTTTGTCAACCATTTTTTTCCAGGTGGCGATTATTCTTATGATATTGGCGTTATTTTTGAGTTATCCGAAGAAATTGAGGAGCAGATTCAAAATTTGCGTTATTTAGACAACTTGTTAAGCGAAAATATTCGTGCAGCTATATCCGATATGATAGGTTTTATGCAGGTTGCTTTAAGTATCTCGATAGTCGGCGTAATAATTTTTACCGCAATTATTTCATTTGTGATAATCACACGCTTTAAGAAAAAAATTGCCGAAATTTTGGATGCCTCGCGTCGTGTTCGCAAAGGCGATTTTTCGGTAAACATTCGCAGTAACAGCAACGACGAAATGGGCAAATTATCCAATAATTTAGCCGATATGATTGACACTTTCCAACTTATCATTCAATCCATTCAAACTTTATCTGACGAACTAGATACGGGCGATATTGAGGCTCGCATAAACGAGGATAAATTTCAAGGTAGCTACAAAAATACCGCTATTGCGGTTAATCATATGCTTTCTAATCTTGTCAACGAGGTTTTGGAGATACTTAATATTGTGCAAGCATATTCCGCTGGCGATTTTTCGGTTGCTATTCCCGATTTACCTGGCAAAAAAGTGCTTGCAACCAATTCTTTACGCTCTGTGCAATCTGCCCTAAAAAATATCGATACTGAAATTGAAATGCTTGCTCATGCCGCTGGCGATGGCGATTTAACCAAACGCATTGATGTCAATAAATATTCTGGCGATTGGAAAGTTACCATGGTTGCTTTGAACGAATTTGTGCAAAATGTCTCAAATCCGATAAATGAATCCGTTTCGACGTTGACAAAAATATCTAAAGGCGATTTAAGCACCGTAATAAATACCGAATATCACGGTAGCTTTTTGGAGATAAAACAAGCAATCAACAGCACAGTATCGTCAATATCAGAATATATAGCCGAAATTAGCGAAATTTTGTCAGAAATGGCAAACGGGAATCTCAACGTGCAAATAACGCGCGAATATTTGGGCGATTTTAGCGAAATAAAATCGGCAATAAACAACATAATTGCGTCATTTAACAACATATTAAACGATATAAAATCGTCAACCATACATATCGCTTCTGGTTCGGATGCCATTGCAAAATCCAGCCAAGAGCTATCCAACGGAGCAATTAGGCAAGCCACGGCAATCGACGAAATAAAACTGCACATAGACGAAATGTCTAACAAGATTGAATCGAACGCCGACCGTGCAAAAACGACCAGTACAGTTGCGCACAAAACCAAAGAAAGTGCCGATCGCGGCAACGTTGACATGACCGAAATGTTAAAATCGATGGATGAAATTAGAGAATCCTCCGACAACATTTCCCGAGTAATTAAAGCAATTGACGATATAGCATTTCAAACTAATTTGCTTGCATTAAACGCATCGGTAGAGGCGGCTCGTGCGGGTGAACATGGCAAAGGTTTCGCCGTAGTAGCCGAAGAAGTACGAACCCTAGCACAACGCAGTAAAGTAGCGGCATCGGAAACTAGCGTGCTAATTGAATCCTCCATCGAGCGTTCCAGGCACGGCAGCGAAATAGCCGAAAAAACCGCCGAAACTCTAAAAGAGATAGTCGAACAAGTTGACGAGATAAGCGTCCTAATCGAAGCGGTAACAATAGCCTCTGAAGAGCAATCTACCGCAGTAAAAACCGTAATTCAAGGTGTAGCCGAAATCCTAGAAGTTACCCAAATAACCTCGTCAACCTCCCAAGAAACCGCCACTACCAGCCAAGAACTATCCAACCAATCCGAAACCTTCAAAAACACCGTAAGCCGCTTTAGGCTTAAGTAATAAAGGGCTAAATATTAAAACCTTGGGG
>WRKG01000051.1 GCA_009778185.1 Bacillota bacterium | reverse complement strand
CGGATTCATAACTTTTAATCTTAAATACCAATGTCCATTTTCGTATACAAATTTTTCGGAGTTGCCTTTCAAAAAAGTTTTAGTTACTAACATTTTCGATCAACTCCAATTCATCATCGCCAAAACCAAATTCCCAAAATAAAATCTCTGGTGCTGGTTGTGTGTCTAAAAGAAACATCGGTTTCCATTCGGGATATTTATCGTCATCCAAAACGCCTTTCCCAAGGTCGTCATCTTCGATGAGTGCAAAAGGATAACCTCCATCGTTTCCGTTTGTTTCGTTTAAGTCTTTGTATTTTCCCACATAAATCATGCAATTTGGATATTTTTCGTGCATTTCCCTGCAAGTCATGTAGGTTGGATTTTCTATTTTAATCATAATTATTCCTCCTGTGGATTTTGCCGCCAGTTTGCGACTTTTTTATTACAGATATTATATCAAAAAAATTTTTAGTTGGCAAATTTTGGGCAATTTGTCAACTAAAAAATAAGTTGACAAAATCCAAGCAAAAAATTTTTCGACATATATTTACTAAAAACTTCCCATAATATGGGAAGTTTCACGGTTGAAAACAAAACTTTTACAAAATAATTTCAAAAATAATCCAATATAAATATTTTTGTTGCACTACAAAAAAATATATGCTATACTATAAAATGAATAGTAAAGCCGATGTAGGAGTGGGAACCCCCACTCTTATGTTATGTATGAGGTAAAATTATGACAAAATCCGATTTATCCGCCATTTACAACCTGCTAGAGCCTACCGTTAATGCTTGCAACATGGAACTTTACGACCTAGAATTTGTTACTGAATATGGCAACCAAATTTTGCGTGTCTACATCGAAAAAGAACCTGCTGTTACTCTCGATGACTGCGAACGCATTAACAACGCTATTATTCCAGTTTTGGATGCCGACGATCCAATCCCAGATGCTTACATCCTGGAAGTAAGCTCGCCTGGAATAGAACGCAAACTAGTGAAAAATGCCCATTATCAACGCTATACTGGTAAATTGGTAGCACTAAAATTACTAAAACCTATTGTGATTGACAACGTAAATACCAAAAAACTTACAGGCACTTTGCTTGGTTTAGAAGACGACTTTGTTCTAATCACACAAAAAAATGACCAAATCAAAATACAACGCAATAATATTGTGTTCTGTCGGTTGGTTTATACAGAGAGGGACGTTTTATGAACAATGGAGCGGAGTTGATTGAAGCATTATCGCAAATTGTGCGCGATAAAAAAATTGACAAAAAAATTGTCTTCGAGGCAATAGAAATTTCTTTGATTTCTGCCTGCAAAAAAAATTATGGTGCTACTGCCGAGTTCAAAATTGATATTGACGAAACCACAGGCACTGTAAAAGTCTACCAACAAAAAACCGTTGTAGAAGAAGTGGAAGACGAATTGTGCCAAATTAGCCTGCAAGACGCAAAGCTGATTTTGCCCGAATATTCCGTGGGCGATGTTATAAATAACGAAGTTGCTCCAAAAAACTTTGGCAGAGTTTCTGCACAAAACGCCAAACAAATGGTCGTGCAACGTTTCCGCGAAGCCGAGCGCGAAGTTTTGTACAACGAATACGCATCTAAATTGCACACCATAATTACTGGCGTTATTCAGCGCCGCGAACATCGCAATATTATCATCGGATTAGGCAATATCGAAGCGGTGCTTACTCAAAATGAGCAAGTTTACAAAGAAATTTACACTCCACAAGATCGCATTAAAGTTTTTGTTTTAGATGTGAAAAGCACTGGCAAAGGTCCGTCAATTTTGGTTTCACGGTCAACTCCTTTGTTGGTGAAAAAAATGTTTGAACAGGAAGTACCCGAAATTTATGACGGAATTGTCGAAATTAAATCTATTGCCCGCGAGGCAGGAATCCGCAGCAAAATAGCGGTTTATTCCGAAAACCCCAACGTTGATCCCGTTGGTGCTTGCGTTGGACCTTCTGGCAACCGTGTAAATTTTGTTATTAACGAGCTTAAAGGCGAAAAAATTGACATTGTCCGCTGGAGCGACAACCCCGCCGAATACATTTCTTCTGCACTTAGCCCTAGCCGAGTTGAGTTTGTCGCAATAAATCCGTACGATATGACAGCAAAAATTATTGTACAAGATAACCAGCTTTCTTTAGCAATAGGAAAAGAAGGGCAAAACGCCAGGTTAGCCGCCAAATTAACAGGCTGGCGCATCGATATAAAAAGCGAAACGCAAGCCGAAGAAATCGGCTTTATTACACAAGAAGAACTCGACCTGGATTATACTCTGTTTTTAGAGGAAAAAGCCCGCCTAGAAGCCCGAAATATTGACTTTGATGAGGTAGAAGACTATGAAAAAGACGAAAATGAACAATCTACAAGTTCCTACGATGCTGTTCTTAATTATGACGACGCTGATTATGCTAATCGATATGCCCAACCTGGATACGAAACTGATTCCGTCGACTTTAATAATGATGACAGTACTAATATTATCGTTGACGAAATCACTGCACACGATGACATTGGACGATCTGAACAAATTCGCCGAAAAAAACAAGCCGCACAAATGGTACAAGAAGAACAACAGGGTGACCAAATATGATTCCAACTCGTAGATGTGTGGTCTGTTTTGCCAAAAAAGCTAAACCCGACCTTATAAGAATAGTAAAACCGCCCAAAACTGCCCAATTTGCCATAACAATAGATACATCTAACAAAAAACAAGGGCGCGGCGCATATATATGCAAAAGTCAAACTTGCCTGCAAAATGCACGCAAAAAAAAGGCTTTCGAACGGTCATTCAAACAATCCGTGCAATCCGAACTTTACGTAGCACTAGAAACTTTAGAAACGGAGCTTTTGCTCAATGAACCGTAAAATAGCGTCCCTTTTGAGTATTGCCAGAAAAGCTGGCAAACTAGCAACAGGCGAAGAAACCGCCGAAAAGCTGCTCAAAAACGGGACTGCTCAACTAATCATTATTGCAAACGACGCATCCGAAAATACCAAGCAAAAATTTACAAATAAATGCTTTTTCTACCAAAAACCTATCAGAATTTTTGGCGAAAGAGAAACGCTCTCCAAATGTGTAGGCAAAATTAACCGTGCCATTTATGTTATTACCGAGGCAGGTTTCGCCGCACGTTTGCAGGCTTTAATTGACGAATAATTATATTATAGTAAATGAGGTGGCTGAATGCCCAAGGTCCGTATACACGAACTGGCAAAAAAACTCGAAGTTGAAAATAAAGCAATTTTTGAAGTGCTTAAATCTTTTGGCAGAGAAGTAAATAACAACGCTTTAAGCGGTTTGGATGAAACCGAAGTTGCCAACGTTACCGAAAAGTTAAAACCCTCCAAGCCCGCAAAACCGCCAAAAAGAGAAGTGCGTAAATATGCAGGTACTCAACCAGATTTGCCAGTAGAACCGCCAAAACCGCAACAAGATAACAAGCAAAAAAAAGATAACAAAAAAAATAACAAGAATAATCAAAATAACCAAAATAATCAAAATAATCAAAACAACCAACATAAAAAGCAATCCGCAAATAATGTTGCAGAAAATAAACAAGATAGAAAGCCCGAAACTAGCAACGTTTACCGTAAAAATCGTCCTCCAAAAGGGGAAAATCAAGGCGACAAGCAACACGGAAACCGCCAAAATCAAGGTGGTAGACAGCAACACGGCGAACGTCAGCAAAATCAAGGCGAAAGACAACAACACGCCGAACGTCAGCAAAATCAAGGCGAAAGACAGCAACACGCCGAACGTCAGCAAAATCAA
>WRKG01000050.1 GCA_009778185.1 Bacillota bacterium | reverse complement strand
TTCTGCTTATCGAGCAAAAAAGCCGCGGCGAAGACCTGCAAAAAGCCTACCAACAAGCCCACAGCTATCTCGGCGGCTTGGCGGACGACGAACTGCCTGATTATATTCTCGTTTGCGATTTCCAAAATTTCCACCTTTACAACCGCAAACGTGATAACGATTGCCATAAATTTACCCTCGCAGAACTGCTGCAAAATCTGCATTTGTTTAACTTTATGACTGATAAAAAATTCCAGCTGCCGCTTAACGAAAGTGGGTGTTTTACTCGGTAAGGCACTACTAAGGGTGTATTTATTACCACCACTGGTTTTTCCAAAGCTAACATTGATTATGCAAAGTGCGTCCTCAACTCTAAAATCACTCTAATCGATGGTTTAACGCTTGCCAAATTTATGATAAAGCACGATTTAGGCGTAGCACAAGCAATACTATACGTATCAAAACAGTCGTCTCGGATTACTTTGAATAACAGTATATTGAAATAATGAATAATTACTAAAAATCCAAAACTCGAAAGGAGTTGTGAAAATGAGCAATGCAGAGATAATTATACAATATTGTAAAAAAGCGGGCAAGCCCATAACTGCACGACAAATTATCGACGCTTGCTTCCCTGGAAAACCGCAACCCTATATCAATTCTACGATAAATAACCTTGTTCAGCTTAAGTCGTTGATTCGCAACGACGATGTTCGACCATATACTGTCCGCATACCAATGGAGGGCGAGAGTGTTCCTGAACCGAGGGATTATTCTAAAGGCAACCAAACAACACGATTAACGGCATTGGAAAACGAAACCAAATCCGCTATTAAATTTACAGAAAAAGAATTGCAAGAAACTGCACGGCGTGTAAAAACCGATCCACGGTACGGAGAAGAAGCCGCTATTATTAGCAGTTGTTTTAGAAAGTTTCCTGAAAATAATGACGGCGATATTGTCGCAATGAAAATAGCATTAATTGACATGACGAACTCAACTAACCTCAACAAGCACCTAAGCAAAATCTATTTGACAAGACTAATTGCAAAAATTAAAACTTGTGATTTTGATGAACGTGTGGCTATGGGCGATACTTCGTTAATAGCGGAATTGGCAAAGAATGAAATCAACCTATTTTCATTCTTTAGCAAATACTGTTTGTACCACAACTATTATGTGTATCAAAATGATGATTTCGCTATATTTGACAGCGTGATGCTGGAGGTTTCGTTTCCTGTTATGACTATAAGGGACAAGTATACACAGGAGTAAATCTTCATAACTGCATTGAAAAAATGCGGATAACTTACGATTATGAGGGGTACTTGTTGCTTATTGATGCAATCCTTAAGCGAAATAACATCACCATTAAGGGCAAACGCAGAATGTTTGACTGGTTTGTTTGGTATAACAACAGATGACGGAGGGAATATTTAATGATTAGGTTTATAGATTTTCAAGGTGAAATTCAACATGAACGCAGATGATCCAAATATCCGTGCTTGGGATTTATTTTTAGAAGATGAATCTGATTGGCTTGGCATGAATGCTCATAAAGAAAAATACGCAAATAACAATCTGAGTAAAGTGTGGCAACCGCTTTTACAAGATTACAAAATCCGAGAAAACTTTCAAGCAAGACACAACAAGAGGAAATAGTAGTGCTTGCCCGATTTGTTTGCCCTGACTGCCGCCCGCCCCCACTCCCACCTGCCAGTGGGCAGGTGTCGGCGGAAAGGTCAGGTAGGCGGCAGACAGGATGGGCAGAGGCAACAGGCAGGAGATGATATAAATGTGGTACGCATACGCAATACTTTGTGATGACGGAAGTATTTACAAGGGACATACCGACAACATTGAACGTCGTTATAAAGAGCATTCAGACGGATTGGGAGCAAAGCATACAAAAAACACAAGCCGTCTGATTTACGTTAAAGAATTTAGCACGCAATCAGAAGCATTGATACACGAAAAGTATTTGAAAACTGGAAATGGGCGAGAAATGCTTAAAGCCGAATGTGCCATGGATTGACCGTTTAGCCGCCTGATTGGATATTTTGGCGAAAACAAACCCAATTTTGATAATAGGCGAACCGCCATCTGTAGAGGGAGTGGAACGCTTACGAGAATTTGTACTGCTTGCACCGCTCAGTTATTCAGCAATCTACAAAGCGAATACAAAGACTGCTACAATTTGCCACGAACTTGTGCGGTTTAGTTTATGATTGACAAATTGGGAAAAATTAGCTAAAATAAAAATAGGCATAAAATTCTGCAACAAAGCGAAAGGGGGGCAAAAATGAACATACTATTTTGGAATACCAACCGAAAAAATCCCGAAAACATAACTGCTTGCCTTTGCGAGCTACTTTTAGAAAACGCCGTTGATTTGCTAATTTTGGCGGAATATCCCAACGAAACGCAAGCATTATGCGAAACAATAAACAAAATTTCGCTAACTGCCCAATACAAAATAATCCCAACAATAAAGAAATCCGCTCCAATAAAGGCGATAATTCGCGCAAAATATACAATAAACCCTCTACAAGAGGAGAGCAGATACCAATTAGTGCAAATATCCCAAAACGCCAACCGCCTAATTATCGCAATGATTCACGGCAAGGACAAGCACAACAACGACGATTTAACCCAACTGGAAATTATCTCCGATTTTAGGCGAGATATAATAGAAAACGAGAACCGCTTAAAATGCAAGCATTCTCTAGCAATCGGCGATTTTAATGTCAACCCTTTCGATGCCGCCAGTTTTGCCACAAGCGGTATGCACGCTCTGCCGTTCGCAAGTTTGCTGGCACGACCAACAAGAACCGTCAACAAAAAAACGCACCAAAAATTTTACAATCCAACATGGCAACTTTTCGCCAACAAATCGCCGCCGCATACAAGCTATTATTTCGATAACAGCGGACAAGCCCAAAACCTATATTGGTACGCTCTCGATCAAGTTATCGTAAGCAAAGGTTTAATAAATCATTTTGAAGATGTCAAAATAATAGCAAAAACCAAAAATCACGATTTGCTGGCGAACGGCAAACCGAACAAAAAAATTTACAGCGACCATTTGCCGCTGTTTTGCCGATTAAAGGAGGATTTTATATGAGTAAATCAACTTTGTGGGGCTTAGATTTTGACAACAGCCCAATAAATCAACAAATGCAAACTCCGCCCGAAACTTTCGTGAAAGATTACGGCGTAGAGTTGCGAACAATTACCAATCTTAAATTAAGTGCCGAAGTTGAGCCTTGTTTTGGACTTGAATTTGACAAGGTTAATCCAGAATTGCAAAAATTATTCGGCTTGAACTTCGAAAAATCTAAAACCGAAAAGCTACAAAAAGAGTTGGGCAGCGTGGGCAAAATCCCAGATATTTACCACGTTTACGAGTTTTTCGTAACTTCAAAATACATTCCGCTTTACAAATATCGCATTATGTTTTTTATGTACACGCCCATGATGTACCCTGTCGCAATCGCCTTGGACGAGGATATTGCACAGGACATCGGCAAAACGCCAAAATTTACCTGCGAAACCGAACACGAGTTCAAGGAATCGCTGCAGCAAATTGTGCAATCCAATTCCGTTAAAACCGTTATTAACACGATGTTTGGCATTGCAAGAAAAGCAGAATTTGAAAATGACTGGGCGAACGCCCTAGAAGGATAAACAATGACCACCGAAACCCAAAACCGCGCAACAACCTTCGCCCATCTCCAAAAATCCGCCAACTACGAAATAGGCGATTCCCAAATGTTCTGGGCGAAATTTTTCGAAATCTT
>WRKG01000049.1 GCA_009778185.1 Bacillota bacterium | reverse complement strand
GGTCAACTTGCTCGCTTGGCATATCGAAAATAGTTGGATAATTTTGTCGTATGTAATCGGTGGAAAATTCGCCGAAAAGTTCAACGAAACGTTGACGTAGTTCAAATGCAAAGTAGTTGCCTTCCAGTAGTTTGTAGTAGTTTTGGCGGGCTTGGCTGGGTTGTTCGGTGGATAAAATTGTTGGATTAGTTGAGGTTGACGAAACTGTTGGAATTTCCACAATCGGCGGATTTAGAAAGTTGTCGATTGCGTAGTTTGCCGTTGACAAATCTGTTGCAAAAACCTGTCGACTTGGCAACATGGAAAATAGCATTACAAAAACAAGTAAAAATGCAGTTTGCTTTTGTATGCAATTTTTGGTGGTTTTGGTAAACTTCATTTTTTACCTCTTTTCATTTTAATTTGGCTAGTTGTCTAGCAATGTTATTGTAATATTTTTTTGTTGAGTTGTCAAATAATTTATAAAAATTTTTTGGAACGAGTGGCAAACGTACGGTTGACATTTTGTATGGGCGGATATTATCATCTACATTTTCGCAATATTTTTGTCAAACAATTCCCAAAAACATATTTTTATTATTTACAGCTAACAAAAAACACAATTTCACAACATACATAAAATTATTGTTGCACTGTTTCAAACTTTATGTTATACTAAATTCATAAAATAATTTGAGAGGACGAGATTTTTATGAAATTGTTTATTGATACCGCAAACACTGCACACATTAGAGAAGTAAATGACTGGGGAGTTATTTGTGGTGTAACCACTAATCCATCGTTAATTGCCAAAGAAGGCAGAGATTTTATTGAAGTGGTAAAAGAAATTACCTCGATTGTTGATGGTCCAATCAGTGCCGAAGTTATCAGCCTAGATGCCAAAGAAATGGTAAAAGAGGCTCAACCGCTCGCCGCTATTCACAAAAACATCGTAATTAAAATTCCTATGACGCTGGAGGGCTTAAAAGCTACAAAAGAACTTACTGCACAAGGAATTAAAACCAACGTTACACTTATATTTTCGGCTACGCAAGCGTTGTTGGCGGCTCGTGCTGGTGCAACTTTTGTTAGCCCATTTTTGGGCAGATTAGACGACATCGGCACAAACGGAATGCACTTAATATCAGAAATAATCGACATTTTCAATCGTCATGCTATTCCAACCGAAATTATTTCCGCCAGTGTTAGAAATCCCATACACGCAATACAAGCCGCACAGCTTGGCTCGCACATTGCAACCGTTCCTTACGATGTTCTCGTGCAAATGAGCAAACATCCCCTTACCGATGCTGGAATAGAGCGTTTTCTTAAAGATTGGGAGGGCGTTAAGTAATGCTAACAAAAGATAATATCGGTCAAATTGACCAACAAGCAATTAACACAATTCGCGTGCTTAGTGCCGAAATGGTACAAAAAGCCAATAGCGGACATCCTGGCACACCTTTGGGAGCTGCTCCTGCGGCGTATGCACTTTGGGCGGGCGTTATGAATCACAATCCGTTAAATCCACGGTGGGCAAACCGCGATCGCTTTGTGCTTTCCGCTGGACACGCTTCCGCTTTGCTTTACTCGCTGCTCCACCTTTTCGGCTATGGACTCACCATTGACGATCTCAAAAAATTTAGGCAAAAAGATAGTCTTACACCTGGGCATCCCGAATTTGGGCATACTCCAGGCGTTGAAATTACTTCGGGCCCGCTGGGACAAGGTTTTGCAAACGCTGTCGGCTTTGCTTGGGCAGAAAAATTTTTGGCAACTCGTTTTAATAAGCCAGATTTTGATTTGGTTGACCATTATACTTACGTAATTTGCGGCGATGGCTGTCTTATGGAAGGAATTACCTCCGAAGCGGCATCGTTGGCTGGTACGTTAAAATTAGGAAAATTAGTGGTTTTATACGATTCTAACAAAATTACAATCGAAGGCTCGACCGATTTAGCTTTCACAGAAAAAACTGCCGATAGGTTCAAAAGTTACGATTGGCACGTTCAAACTGTCGAAGACGGAAACGATGTTGCTGCTATTTTAACCGCTATTTTGGCGGCAAAAACCGAAACCGATCGCCCATCTTTTATCGAAATAAAATCGCAAATAGGATTCGGTGCTCCCAACAAACAAGGCAAACCGTCCGCTCACGGCGAACCACTCGGCGAAGAAGAAATTAAGCTAATGAAAGAAGGCTTTAATCATCCAGCCGAACCTTTTACAGTTACACAAGAAGTAAAAAATCATTTTGCTAAATATATCGATGTTGGAACTAAAAAAAATCAAGAGTGGCAAAAATTGCTTTCTCGTTACGAAAAAGCCTATCACGCAGATTATGAAGAATGGGAAAACTGGAATCATACCGAAGTTGCTCCGTTTGAATTTGCATCCCGCACGACTTCTGACGATTACTGGGAATACGAAAGCGGAACCGCAACTCGCCTTTCTTCCGAGATTGTTCTTAACAAAATAACTGCAAGTTTGCCAAATTTAATTGGTGGCTCTGCCGACCTTGCGCCGTCCACAAAAGCAGTTATGAAAGAGCATTCTTATTATTCGCCCGAAAATACAGGCGGAGCTAACTTGCGGTTTGGCGTTCGCGAGCACGCAATGGCGGCTATTGCCAACGGAATGTCCGTGCATGGCAGACTTCGCCCATATGTAGCCGGGTTTTTTGTCTTTAGCGATTACATGAAACATTCTATGCGGTTGTCCGCCTTAATGAATCAGCCTGTAATTTATATAATGACGCATGACAGCATCGGCGTTGGCGAAGATGGTCCAACTCACCAACCTGTTGAGCATTTGGCGGCTTTGCGTAGCATTCCCAACTTTACAGTAATTCGCCCATGCGACACACGAGAAGTTGCCGCTGCTTGGGCAATGGCAGTAACTCGCACAAAAAGTCCAACGGCGCTTGTTTTAACACGCCAAAATTTGCCGTTGCTACCAAATAGTGGCAAAAACGCCTTGCAAGGTGGCTACATATTAACCGATTTGTTAAATCCTGCCACTAATTTACCTGACATTATTTTGATTGCAACAGGCTCGGAAGTTCATTTAATGATAGAGGCACAAGAAGAATTGCAAAAAGATGGAATTTATTCCCGAGTTGTCAGCATTCCATCGTTCGAAATTTTCGAAGAACAGGAAGAAAAGTACAAGGAATCTGTTTTGCCGTCCCAAGTTAGAGTACGTTTGGCTGCCGAGGCTGGCACAAGTTTTGGTTGGCACAAATATATAGGATTAGACGGCGATATTATTGCAATAGATCACTTTGGCGCATCTGCACCTGCCGAGTTGCTCTTCAAAGAATACGGCTTTACCACCGAAAACGTTGTTAAAAAAGCAAAAGCCCTTTTGAAAAAATAATAATTGCAAAAACCGCTCTAATAATTTTAGAGCGGTTTTTATTTGGAGTGTAAATATTTGGGTGGATTTGTGATATGCTATACTCGAAAAACTTAAAAATAATCTGTTGTAGAAAAAGCGGGCGGATAATATCCGCCCATTTTTTCCACAGTAGCTTGTTTTCGAGTTGTTTGAGTATAAATGGCATTTTGCGGAGTTTTGTCAATAGCGCCGTAATTTTGTATAAAAAAATTTTTGAAAATATTGACATTGTGTTTTTTATCGTGTTATAATTGGTTAAAGTAAAAATATTTTTGAAAGGACTTGACAAATATGCAAATTTGTGATTTTAGCATAATGAGCAGAGCAGAGCAGAGCAGAGCAGAGCAGAGCAGAGCAGAG
>WRKG01000048.1 GCA_009778185.1 Bacillota bacterium | reverse complement strand
AATCATCCCGCCATTCTATTTCGAAAACATTATCAGTAAACTCTTTGGCTATTGCTATCGAGTTATCCGTTGAACCTGTATCGTGAATTATCAGTTCGCTGTCAACGTTATCTAAAATGGGTTTGATTGCGGTTAGACAATCTCGCAAAAAACGTTCTTCGTTTTTCATTATCATTCCTATTGTTAAAAGCATGGTGGATTCTCCCTAAAACATTCATTTTCAAACACATCAAAATTATATCACAATATTTTTCAACAGTCAATAAATTTTACAAAAATTTATTGCACAAAAATGCTACTTGACGAAATTATTTTTTTACTTTATTATAGTATAGGAATACTTATAATATAAAAAAAACTTAAATAATCAACATACATTTACATCAAATAAATTTATTGGTATTGATATGGCATTATATTCAAAAAACCTCCTATATTTTCAGATAGGAGGTTTTTTGTCAACCAAGATATGTGTCTGTGTTAATGTTTTTTACACATTGGCATATTCAGGGATATTAAATTTTCAAAAAATTTTTTTCGAAAAAGTCTTGACAAATTCTTTTTGAGAATATTATAATAATATTATTATTAGGAATAAAAAAGAATTAAAAGAAAGGAAGGTCAAAATGCGTCAATGGCTTATAGATTTACGGCAATTACACGGCTTTACCCAAGCAGAGGTGGCAAAAATTGTTGGAATTAAACAACCATATTATTCCAAAATTGAACGTGGGAAACAAATTCCAACCACAAAATGCGATATTGAAAAAAAAATTGCCGATTTGTTAGGTTTTCAATATACCAAATTTTTTGAAGATAAGAAAGAGAGTGAGTAATTTGATAACGAATGAAACAATCAAACAGTATAAATTTTTGGATGTACAAGATGTAATGAATATAACGGGGGTAAACAAACTAAAGCCTACAATATAATACGCAGTCTAAACAACGAATTGTTAGCCTCTGGATTGCCGAAATACGCAATAATTCGCGGAAAAATTTCTCCAAACTATTTTTACAAGCGTATGCTAGAAACAGCAAATTTTCCAATAACGCACCTAGATGATAACGAGGTGCAAAATGAATGATACAAACAAATATATAGGTTGGGTCAAATATCACAGAAAAATCCTTGTAGACCCTGTTTTCCAGTCATTAACAAGTAAGCAAAAGCACGTTTGGCTTACATTGCCACTATTGGAAAATTATGCAACTGGCGAGATTGTTACAAATTTAAGTACAATCTCCCAGTTTACTGGGTATAGCAAGCAGACGATTGCAAAAATACTAGCTAAATTTGAAAGCCTAAACTGGGTTACTTATAACGGTGTTGACAGAAAAAATATCGTTATAATTTTTAGACTAGATAACAAGTTGACAGATTAGTTTACAGCAAAGTTGACAGTAAAGTTGATAGCACAACCCTATATAAATACTAGCTTTATAGGGATAGTGTAATACAGCAAAGTTGACAGATTAGTTGATAGATTATTTGACACTTTGGATTAAAAATAATCTAAAACCCAGTAATAGCAAGAAGTTGAATGGTTTACAGCAAAGTTGACAGTAAAGTTGATAGCACAACCCTATATAAATACTAACTTTGTAGGGATAGGTCAATACAGCAAAGTTGACAGATTAGTTGACAGCAGTTTTTTCAACCCCAGTAAAATCAAGACTTATAAGTGTACGCTCGCTTCTTTTCTATATTCTTTTCTTAGTAATTTTTCTATACGGGTTCTTAAACACTATATAATAGCGTACAAAAAATATATATTATAAAAAAACAAACTAACTAACAAACAGCGTGCGCACTGCGCACGCAACTGACAGCCCAAAATCATAATCAAAAAAGCACCAAAACAAAGAAAGGAGTTGCAAAAATGGCAACCAAAGAAACAAAAATATCAACTGATTTATTTAACGCAATAGAACAATATTTTAACTCCGATTTTAACGACCCAACTATAAAAGAACAGCGAAAAGCCCTGTTTTACACTTGCAAAGCGGGCATCTCTCAAAAACGGCAAAAATTAACCTATAATGCCGCAAAAGCTGAACAATACAAATATCAACAAAACAACGACAAACAACTTGCAACACTTTATAATCCGCCAAAACCGCCACCATCCAATTTTGAAAATGTAAAGCAACATTTTTATGAAACAATAGGCATTGAAAAGGTTCGACAATGGGAAAATAAAAACAAGCTTAAACCAACCTATAGCAATCAACTTTTAGACATTTTAACAATTTTATTGGACTTTTGGGCAAACGATAGTGAAAGCGTTAAGATTGGTCAAAACAACGTCAACCGAGCCTATATTCAAGAGTTGCTTTGGGATAAATCCTCACAATTTTATTGTTTTGTCAACGATAAAATTCAAGAATACCATAACGACATTACCAACATAAAAGGCTTTACGCAAGCAATCTTGTACAATACTGCACTAGAACACAACATACACCACGACCAAGATGTTAATTTATTCTCAATAAGGGAAACTTTCGCAGAATGCAAATCAAAGCAACGAGAACAAAAAGAACTTCAACAAGCTGAACACGAACAACAAACAAAAAGTCAAAATATAAGTAATATTATGCAACACTTGACGGAAAAAACAAGCCCATTTCACGAAATTTATAGAAATCAACCTATATCAATAGAAACTTGGGATAAGTATATAGTCAAGTACAAATTAGACATCATACCACCATATCTCGAGGAATGGGAAAAAATGTTAAAAGATGCCGAAAACAGGCAAAGTCAAGGCGAAATTGCATACGAAAATTTTCAGGTTGATTACACCTTAAATAAAAGATGGAGTTTTGACTTTAAGTTTTTTGTAAGCATAAATAAAAACAAGGAGAATGTCAACCATGACCCCCAATAACATAAAAGCCCTAACAAAAACCAACCAATGGGCATACGGCCACGGCGTAATCCAAAACACCCCAGGCGAATTTGCATTAGTAAACTTCCCCATCGGTCAAATAACCGAAATCCGCATAAACACAGTATCACTAAACACAGGCTACTTTGACGTAAAAAACACCCCAATCTACCAAAAAGACATTATTTTAAGGGATAACGAACTATTTTTAGTATACGAATCCGACGGTGTCGGAGTTTTAGCTAATCTGCAAAACCCAAAAGGAATCCCGCTACAAAGCGATGCCGCAAAAAACGGCGTTGTTATAAGCAACCTGTTCGAAATTCTGATAACAAGCCTTCCAACAGATGAGGAATACCAAAATCAAATAAATAAACAACTAATGTTAAAAAAATTAATGCGAGAATATGGCATAAGAATAGCGAGGATATAAACCATGAAAACAACTAGCATCCTAAACCTAAAGGGCGGAGTAGGCAAAACCATAACCGCCGTCAACCTAGCCTACAACCTAGCAACAACCCATAACCAACGCACCCTACTAATAGATATTGATAAACAAGCCAGTACAACCAAGTTTTTCGACCTACACAATCCCGCAACCGCTGGCATCACAGAAATTTTAATAAACGAACAACCCGCCGCATCGCAAATACTAAAAACGCAATACGCAAATTTACATCTAATATCGTCCAATATGAACACAATGAACGCCAGCCGAATAATAAATCAAGATAACCTAAACCCGCGCGAATACAGGCTCAAAAACGCCCTAAAAAGCATACAAGAAAATTACGACTATTGCATAATCGACAATCCCCCCGACCTAGAAATGTCAACCG
>WRKG01000047.1 GCA_009778185.1 Bacillota bacterium | reverse complement strand
ATTTTTTAAGAAATTTTTATTCAAAATACTTGACTTCTTACTTGTTAGTAAGTTATAATAAAGATAGTTAAAAATTAACAACTTGATTGAAAGAAATCAACTAACCAAACTGACAACCGCCGCAACGATACATTAACAACGTAGCCCCCACCCTAAGAGCAGGGGGAAAGCCTAACGAACCCATTACCTTGACTCAACCGAGTATAAATCTTATAGAGACTCAACAGAGTATAAATCAAGGGAAAGGGGAATGTACAAACCACACCGACCATCATGAGGGGATGGAGGTCATTACACTCAATAAACTAATAACAAAAAACTAAAACAGAAAACGGCACACAGCCGATAGGAGAAAACAAAATGACAAAATTAACAGTAACAAGCAGAAATGCAGCATGGGATATGGTAGAAGAAATTTTCCCAACGGACTACGCAAAAGACGAGTTATCAAGAAATAACGCAGGTTACCCAATATATCGTAGCACAAGCAACCCAAACAACTATATATGCGACCTAAATTGTCGCCTAGAACTAAATATGGGCGAATATGGCGAAATTACCAGAAACATTTGGGTAGAGCCTGAAGTTGAAATTGAAGAAGTATCGCTAGTAGAAACTTTTACAAACGAATTTGAGCAAATGGCGTTCTCAACACTAGATAATCAATGGCACAGGTTTGATTTTAGAAACATGATACGCGAACTTCTAAAGGAATTGCAAAACACTTTGGTGCTAGAAGACACCAAAATGGGGCGTTCTTTAGTAAGAGACCTTGAAACAATGGAAGTACCCAACATTGAAATTGGTCAAGAAATAATTTGCGTTATAGACACACTTTGCACAAGCTATGCCGAAATCAACGGGCATCCAAGCTATAAAAGCACCATCGCAAGGCTTTACGATGTTTTTGAAATTATGGAAAGGACAGAGGAAGCAAGTGAAGAACCAACCAAATATATAGCAAGCGATTGGGCAAAAGACCTGTTCCCAGCAAACTTTTCAGAAGAATTGGTTTGGGTTTATGAAGAAATTCAAGCAATAATGGGCGGTTGCTTTGACAACTGGCAAGACCAATATATTTTCCAAACAAATATCCGCCTACTATTGTTAGAAGAATCTTCAATATTAAACGAATCTAAAACCGCCCACAAAATAATCGAACAGCTTAACGATTTTGAAGTGCCAAACTGCAAAATCGGGCAAAAAATAGTTGACATAGTAGATGCCCTTTGCAAATCTTGCGGAGTTGATAAACATTCAGATTATAAAAATATGCTGGCAGTTTTAGGCGAAACATTGTAAAAAGCGGACGCTAAATTGGCAAATGAAAGGGCAATGGAAACGTTGCCCGAGGGGGAAACAGGAGGAAACAACATGACAAGGTCAAGGTTCGGAGGAAAAATCTACGTGGAACGCAAGCACGAAGATGGCAAGTTGCTAATAAAAATAAATGAGTGGCATCCCGAAACGGAGGAAAACACGATAAAAAACGAATTTAACAGTGCAGCCGCTTTAGATAAATGGCTTGTAAGCAATTTTGGCAACGAAACCGCCGACAAAATCCCAATGAACACGGGCGAGTGGTACGAAGTAAACCAAACGGAGCGGTATGAAGAAACCGCCGATCCAGCAGAAGTAATAACAGCTGATGCACCGAAATTTTTCATCGAAGTTACTCAGTTCGCAAGCAACAGTTTTAGTTATGAATACACCAAACTTAAAACAACAAACCTAATTGATTGCATGAAACAAGCTGATAATTTGTTTCAAAATGGCAACAAAAAGATTTTCAGAATAGCCATTTACAAAAAAACCGACCGCCGAAACCAGGACAACTTCCCAATTTACGAGCATATATTAAGAAAACTTCAAAGCGGTGGCGGTGGTTGGAATTATCTTGAGTACAAAAAAGAAATGTTTTACAACGGCTGGCAATTTACCAAAAACCCACCAGATAAATCGATATTTACAACTTGCGATGAATGCGGCAAGCCCCTCACAGAAGATGAAACGATGGGATATTCGGACAAATGGGTTTGCGAGGATTGTTACTGTGAACTTGAGGACGAGGAAGTATCACAACAACTGGCAGAATTAGTAGCATAAAATCCAAGAAAAGGAGTGGGGGGCTGAACAAAGCCCCCTAGTGGTAAATATGACAAGAATAGTCAATAGCAAAAACAGCAATCAAACATGGGAACAAGCAGAGCAAGCCGAAATCGCTCGGCTAAAATCTTGCACATTAGAACAGTTGGAACATGAACTCTTTGTATTAAATTGCAAAGATTACCATGATGCTACCGACCGCAAGCTGCGGGATTTTCTGCAAAGCCTAATCAACAAAATGTGCTAATTAGCACTAGAAGAGGAGCAAGGAAACTGAAAATGGCAGAATATCTTTTTAACACAAAAACAAAAAAACCGAACCTATTGAGCCAATCGACGACACACCAAATTTTTCGGTAGAAGATTGCCCGCCTGCCGGACGGGCAGGGGAAAAATTTGTAGAATGGCACAAAAATCTAAACAGCGACCGCCCAGACCCTAACCAAGAATACTATACCAATGGCGTTTTCAAAGAAATTTTTGATAAGCAGGTTATTAAACACGTAGGATATAACCGTTTCGGAACTGGTAAGTGGACAGGCGGCGAAATTGGCGAAGGAGATTTTATTTTTACGGAACGCAAAATATCCCAAGACAAATATTATCATTTTCGCTTTATTGCAAGAACTGGCTGGAAAAATCAACTAGAATTATGTGCAGTTGGCGAAATTGAAGAAAAATCAATAGTGACTAGAGAGGAGCAACAAAAATGAGAATAATAACAACAGACACACCCGCCTGCCGGACGGGTAGGCAGATAATAAATGTGGCAAACGTGGCGGAATTTCGCCTATTTCACTACACAAGCGAAAATTATGAGGGAAAAACAAGCAAAAAGTTCCCTGCCGTGGAAGTGCAATATATGCCAATCGGTGCGGCTGGCGAATATTTCGCAATAGTTGACTACAACGACCCACAAGCCGACAACATAGACACAGCCGAGGACTATTTTGATTATTTGAAAGAATGGCTAAGTGGAGAAGTTGGCGAGGGTTACAATAACTTTACCGATTATTGGAATTGGAAGCATGAAAGTTATGAAAATAATCCCATAGGCAATAATTTCGTAACTCATGACAAAATATATTCGCATAATAATTATTCGCACAATTATTATGCTTGAAGTGAAAGCGAGGGAAAAATATGAATGATAGACATTTATTTAGGGGCAAGCATACGGACGGCAGATGGAAAACATGGCTAGCCATAAACGGAGCAGTTCAGGCTTGGGAAATATTATCAGATACTATTGGGCAATGCACAGGGCTTAAAGACCGCAACGGCAAGCTAATTTTTGAGGGGGATATTATACTCAAAGTAACCGAGGCAGTTGATGTGAGTGTCCCATATTACGTGTATCAAAATCATTGCGGGCAATATATATTACACCGAAGCAAAGATTATATTTCGGCATTGGACGCGCGGTTATCAGATGGGGATGATTATGAAATTATCGGCAATATCCATGATAATCCCGAATTATTGGCAACGGAAATCGAAAGCGACCTGCCCGCAGCAGGCGGGGGAATAAAAATGGAAATGAGAAGTTGCAAAAATTGCGAACATAAGGCACTCGAAGCTAAAACAAAACATA
>WRKG01000046.1 GCA_009778185.1 Bacillota bacterium | reverse complement strand
AGCGAGCAAGCGAGCAAGCGAGCAAGCGAGCAAGCGAGCAAGCGAGCAAGCGAGCAAGCGAGCAAGCGAGCAAGCGAGCAAGCGAGCAAGCGAGCAACCATAAACTTTGCTTTTTTGTCGACCTTAAAAAATATAAATCAAACCCAAAGCAAGCCGATTTTAGCGTTACCAAAAACGCAATCGGTTTATTTTTGTGTGTAAAAATCAATCAAAAGGAGAAATTACCATGATAAAATTAAAAAATTTTTACATTACCGAAGAAGACGGAAAATCCCGTTTAATACAGCCTGTCGAAGTGGACGGCAACAACTTTGATGTTTACGTTGAAGTTGAAAGTCAACATCAAAAATATTTTGTTACCGACCGCGCCGATGCAATTTTAATTGGAATTGTTCACATGGCAATGCGGCAAAATCATGATATTTACAGCGAACTTCCAATTACTGGCGAGTTACTTTATAATCTCAACAATATTTTGATTCCCATGTTGACAAAATATGACCCAACTTTAACCAAAATAAAAATTAACGCAAGCCCAATAAACGAGCCTGTGCAAAATTTTGGCGGCGTTGGAACAGGGCTATCTTTGGGAGTTGACGGCTTGACAACTATTTCACAATATCACAATCATCCTATTGAAAATATGCGGTTGACGCATTTTTTAACTTTTAATGACGGTGTTTTTGGCGGATATTTTCAAGAAAGCGGTTGGGATTTACAAGCACGTTTAATTTATCAAAAACAATTACAACTTATTCAAGATATAGGACTTCCGTTGATTATGATAAATACAAATTTACATAATCTAGTTAGATTAAAAGGGGATTTATGGGTAAATTATTGTTCCGCATATAATTTTTTCTGTTTGGGAAAATTATTTCAAAAGTATTATTTTTCTTCCACAGGTTGGGATTATTCGCAATTTACATTGTATCCAACAGGCAATAATTTTGACAGCGATCAATATAATCTGTTATTTAACGCAACTGTAAATACAAAAAATAATTTAACAGTTTTATCGGGCGGCGGAGAACTTAATCGTTTCGAGAAAATGGAAATTATTTCGAAAAATCCTCTTGCACACAAATATTTGCATTCGTGCTTGACGCAAGCCTTTAATTGTGGCGTTTGCATAAAATGTAGAAGAAATTTACTTGCTTTAGATGCTCTTAATTGTTTAGACAAATTTACAACAACATATGACATACAGCAATATCGACAAAATAGAGAAGAATATCTATATACCTTAATTGCCAATTACATAGACAAAACTCTGTCGTACGAGCATTATTATCAAGAAGTATATCAAATTTTGCAAGCACGTGAACCAGAACTTTTCGAAAAGATTGAAAAACAGCTAACAACAGGCAAAGTTTTAGAACTAAAAAAAGCCAACAAAAACCTACAAACCCGCTTAAATACCGTAACTGCCGCCGCAAAAAGCCCTTTGTTTATAGAACATATAAAGCATTTTTTCGCAACCAACAACTACAAAAGTGTGATTTTATACGGAAACAACGAACTCGCCGCTTTACTGATAACGCACCAAAAGCAGTTGCAAATAAAAATTTCCCATATTGTGGAAAATACCAAAATAAAAAAACACGCGATTCCAAGGTTGCCAATACGAACAGTGGATTATCCTCCAACAGATGCCGTGATTATTTGTGCAATAAACGATGTGCAAGTTATCGTAAAAAAATTGCAACAGCGGATAAATTGTCCAATTCATTTGGCAACGGAAATTTTTGCTCATACAAGCCCTTATGCAAAATTTTCTGACGAACAAGCCAAAATTGCGGAATTAAGCACTGTTTTACAAAAACGAGATTCTCGTATCGAGCAGTTGAAAACTACAGTTGACGGTAAAAATTCTCGTATCGAACAACTAAAAACTACAGTTGACGGTAAAAATTCTCGTATTGAAAATCTAAAAACTACTGTTGACAATAAAAATATTCGTATAGAGCAACTAAAATCCACAATAGACAGCAACAACGCACAATCGACCGCACAAATACAAAACCTAAACACAACAATTTCCCAAAAAGACGAGGAAATCGAACATCTAAAAACCCGTATTTCCGCCCTCGAAACCTCTACATCGTGGCAAATTACGCAACCGTTGCGAACGTTCAAACAAAAAATAGTTCCTTCGCCAGCTTAATTTTGGTGCATTTGTAACACTTGACAAAAATTTTTTTATCTGATAAATTCAATGCAGAAAGAGGTGTTTACAAATGCAAAAATACCTAGATATGGCAGTATATCCAAGGCACAGCGAATTGTTGGAGCGAATAGGAGATATGCTATTTTCCAAGCACTCCAACGAAATACTTAACAAGCAAATAACGAAATTTAGGGAAAATAACGCACTAATTTTTAGGGGAAAATATGGTTGCATAGGCAATATTCCGCCATTTGAGCTATTCAACGTAAACGAAACAGAATTATCTTTTGACATATTAAACGATAGCCCGTATGTGCAACCCGATTACATGATATTTCATCATAATAAGCACCAGCAACACTCTGGCACGTATAAAATAGCGGGATGTCCCGATTTAATAATAGAAGTATGGTCAAAAAGCAACAGCGCAGAAGATCGCAAAATTTTGAATTATTTGTACTCCACCTCCGAAATTACAGAATTTTGGCAGCTAGAACAGCAATCGAATGAGGTACATTGCTCAATAGGAACAAATGCTCTTCCAATGCAATCGCTCCGCCAACCGTTGCGAACACAAAGCGGATTAGAAATCGACTTGCGTAGCGTGGCATTATAGCAACTTTATTTTACTGTAAAAATTTTGGAAAACCCTTGACAAAATTTTTTTGCTGTGCTAAAATTTATTATACAATAAAATCCTAAAAAGGGGAACAAAATGCCAGCAAATCCACAAAAACCAATACCGTTAGGCTACGTTGATTTACCCAACGGGCCAAAAGCAATTTTCCCAATGAACGATATTTTTCTGTCGTACAATTTTGACCACGAAGAACAATGGGAAATATTGCGACTATTGATAAATATCTTGATAATGGAGTATTTGCAAATTTACGCTACTAGCAAATTAAAGCCGATAACAGGCAAAATAAAAGTACAAACCCAGTTTAAGTATTTTCTAAATACCGACTGGCGAACCATCCGCGAACAAGATATAAAGCTATCTGCGAATGAATCCAACGAAACCTACATAGAATTTCAAAACAAAGCAAAAGTAGATCCGCCAATAGAAATACGCTCGGTGGAATATTTTGGACTGGGAATTGTCCACGGCAAAGGCAAACTGACTAACCAAATATGGCTGTTAGCCGAAAACGTTGAATCTGTGCTACAAGAAAATACTTTCGCACGTTACATTTTGGCAAACGAAATCACAGGCAACGAGCATCCGATAAACTCGGGAATATTATATATAAACTTGCCAAATTTAGCACAAGAAAACAGCACTGCTGGCGAACTAGCAAAGTTTTTGTTAGGCAAAATAGCAAATCCCAAAAATGAAGATGTCAAAAAAATTGCAAGTGCATTCAGTGAAGTATTTGGTGCATTCAAACGAGATAAGGAGGCGGTTAAAGTGTTATCTTTTAGAGATAGATATTTGAACG
>WRKG01000045.1 GCA_009778185.1 Bacillota bacterium | reverse complement strand
GTTTGAAGAACCACTCGCCTTTGGCACGTTTTAGATGTTGATTTCTTGCCCAAGCAAAATCGTTTCGCCATTCTATTTCGAAGACATTGTTGGTAAAATTTTTTGCGATTGCCACCGAATTATCTTTAGAGCCATTGTCGTACAGCACAATAAGTTCGCTTGGTACGTTGTCTAATATTGGCTTTATTCCGTTTAGACAATCACGCAAAAATTTTTCGTCGTTGTTTATTAAAAGTCCTATTGTTAAAAGCATGGTGGATTCTCCTTATTGTTTTAATTGAATAACGCTTTACGCATTGCAGGAATATCGAAATCAGCAGGGTTAATTTGTGCGTAAGTTTCAAAAATTTGTTGTGCTTGCGGTAAATTACCAGTATTTAGCATTTCGTATATTATGGCTTTTAAGCGGTCGGTTTCTTGTTTTAGCTGTTGCTGTGCTTGCATAGGTTGTTCAACGTGAGTTTCTAGCAAATCGGATGTTACTTTTTGAATATATTGCTTGTATTGTGGAGCGAATTTTAAGGCAAGCCGTAGATATTTAGCAAAATCGGCAGTTTTCTTTTCTTGTTTATATTCGTATGCTGTTCCTAGATAAAAAGCCGCTATATGTTCGGTTGGTAGCAAATTTATATTATTTTCGCAATATATATCTGTTTGATATATTATTTTGCAATATTGATGGTATGTATTTGCAAGCATTTCAAATAAAATTATTTGATTTTCATCTTCTGCGGTATTATCGATATGTGCAATTAAGGCATTTATGGTAGTTTTCATAAAGTCTACAGGTTTAACTTTGGCATCAAAAACTTCAATTAAATTTGGTATATTTAGCTTTTGAGCCAATTTTATAAAGTAATCGCTATTTCCCGCAGCAGCCGAAAGCACATCGGCATATAATATTGGTAACTCGTCTTGCTTAACAAAAAATTCTAAAAAGTCAAAAATTTCGTTTTGAGAGTTTTCAAGTTGCAATCTAATTTTTTGCATATATATATATATATCAGAATAATTATTTTTATATTCAATTATATTTTTTGCAACGATAAATTTAACGCTTGACTCTTTTTTAGAAAGCACCAATTCTATAATGGTGGCAATGGCATCAAGTTCTTTTTTGCCATGTTTATCAGCAAAATTAAAATATAATTTTCCCATAAACTGAGGATTATGGTCAATCACTGCATTTATCAAGCTAAAATAACATTCATATTTGCTAATTAAAGCAGTTGAAGTTGCTAGCAAATTATCTAGCCATTCAACAGCTTCGTCAAGAAGATTAGCTAAAACAAAGGTTTTTAGTATTTGGTTAATAAATTCGTTCTCTTTCATAGGTTTCAGAGGAGTGTATCCAATATCAGGAGGCATTTCGTTATTATCCGCAGATTTTTTGAAGGCATATGCAGATAAAGCAGCTTCATTTGCTTCTATAAATCTACTTTCTTTTTCAAATGCTAAACTTTGTGTAAATTTTAGCGAGTAAGCATTTGAAATTAGCTTGTGTTTCGGCACAGAATCAAAATATTCTGCAATGCAATCTATTATTTTTGTATACTCATATGTGCTTAAATAAATCTCTGCCAATAATGCCACAAAAGCAGGGTACAAAGCTAAAGTATTGTTAAATTTTTTATCAAGTTCGGTTTTTTTTGCTAAAATGATTCCCCTTTCAGCATATTTACGACTAATTTTGGAATCGGTATGATACGCAGCTAGGAAATAAATAGTCTTATAATTATTAGAGTTTTCGTTAACTTCCTCCGTCAGCAGTTTCATATATACTTCCTTTTTATTTTTTTCATCAACAACATCTGACAAATTTCCATAATGTATAAACATAGAATTTAAGATTTTGGTAGGTTCTTCGCAGGGCGTTAAAGTTTCGTGTACTTTGTTTTCCCAATTCATACCTTTTATTATTTTGAATAAACGTCTAGTTGATATGATTTCGTTACCGTAATTTTTATTAGAAAACGAAGTGCCTAAAGCGTTTTTATAATACACGTTAGCCATACCATAATTTTTATATTCGTCACTATTAAAAAAGTCAATTATTTCTCGTACATCTTCAAATATTTCATCTGCATCCAGTTGCAGAAACCATTCACCTTTAGCAAGTTCAAAACCCTGCTGCCTTGCCCAACCAAAATCATCCCGCCATTCTATTTCAAAAACATTATCAGTAAACTCTTTAGCTATTGCTATTGAGTTATCGGTTGAACCTGTATCGTGAATTATCAACTCACTGTCAACGTTATCTAAAATGGGTTTGATTGCGGTTAGGCAATCTCGCAAAAAACGCTCTTCGTTTTTCATTATCATTCCTATTGTTAAAAGCATGGTGGATTCTCCTTATTTACTGTTATTTAATACACTTTCGATTATATTGCAAATGTAATTATATTCTTGCAGATTTTGGCTATATTTCGCCTTCAACTGTTTTGGCAAATCGTTTAGCATTTTTGGATTAAATTCCAAAATGTATTTTGTAAAATTAGCGTAACAAATATATTTATCAATTTTATAGTTGACTACATCGGTCGGTGATATTTCGGTAAAATTGTCAATCCAGTTAATAGTTTCTTGCAACAAGTTTGACAAAATGAAATTTTTTAATATATTTGCAATATAAATAATATCGTCGGGAGGGTAATTTTTAGGTAATCCGTAAATAGATTTTAATTCGCCATTATCTGCTCTTTTTTTTAGTTGGTATGATACTAAAGCGGCATCTTTGGCTTGTACAAATTTACCCTGTTTTTCAAATGCCAAACATTGTTGCAATTTAAGTTGTACAGCTATCTCAGATATTTGTGATTCAGCAGTTTCGTAAAAATATTGACTTACAAAATCAATCGCTTTTTGATATTGTTCAAGATTCATATAAAGAAACATCAAATATAATGCGAAGTTGTTGTACTGTTCAGGCGTAAATCGAATTAGTTCATTATGGTTATTTTGTTCTGCTTGATGTGCCAACTTTATTCCTAATTCAGCGTATTCAATAGCTATTTTAGAGTTTTCAGAAAGATATAGCGCTGCCAAGTTCAAAAGATTTACATAATCTTTTGGTCTTTTTTTATAGGTACTCAAAAGCATGGAGCGATATTTTTCATACTTTTGAGTGGCAACAACAACATCGTTGGTGTTGCCATAATGTAACAAAATAGCATTCAAATGTTTAGTTGGCTCTGTGTAGGGTGCTAAATATTCATGTATTTCGTTATGCCACTGCATATTTTCAATTGTTTTGAAAAATCGCAAATGTTTAGCTATTGTCTGGCTATTTTGAATATTTGGCTCTTCTGTTCGTTTTACACTGGCTGTACCATAATTTTTATACTCGCCACTATTAAAAAATTCAATTATATCTCGTACATCTTCAAATATTTCATCGCAAGCCAAAACAAAAAACCACTCGCCTTTAGCAAGTTCAAAACCTTGCTGTCTTGCCCAAGCAAAATCATCCCGCCATTCTATTTCGAAAACATTATCAGTAAACTCTTTGGCTATTGCTATCGAGTTATCCGTTGAACCTGTATCGTGAATTATCAG
>WRKG01000044.1 GCA_009778185.1 Bacillota bacterium | reverse complement strand
AAGGTTTCCCCTTTTCCAGTAATATTTGCCATTTTTATTATATCACTTGGATCTGGGATTGCCTTGTTTTTTGTTACCTATCTATTGTATCTCAACACGCCCATTAAAAAAATTTAACTCATAATTTCCAGCAACAGCGATTTTAGGTTGTTCATTGGTTGGCAAGTCAAAGTTGAAAGCACCACGTCCAGCATTTTCTCCAAGTTTTGAACCAACATATTTATTGGTAACAGAAAAATACGTATGCAGTCGTGTTTTGTGTATACGTGGAAACGCACGTCCTTTGTCATTTAGGCAACCTAAAAATAACTCTATATCCGCCAAAACGTTTTTAGCACCCTCTTCCGAAAGATTCCTTATAAATATATCTTCTAGCGTGCCATTCGTTGGCGTTTCCGACAATTCTGGAAACAAAGTAAACGCAACTTTAATATTTTTATTATTATATTTTGGATTTGAGTCATCTATTACACAATTTGGCTTTTCTGGGACTGGAAAACCATTATTCTGTAACGCCTTTTTTATATCGTGAACCTCATCGTCAGGGTCTTTTTCGGCATCTTGTATTATTAGCAAAGATTTAACCACATAAAAACTTGATTGCTTAATTATATTTTCCAAGGCATTTGGCAAATTTTTGTTTCCGTTGCACCTCAAAATTTGAAAGTCTTCAAACATTGGCTCGTTCTTTTCGTTTTTTAGGTAGTTAAGATAATGTGAAATAAAGTCAAAATCGTCTTTGCCCTCACACATTATAATGTGTGATTTGCTGATTACTGCATTTGCATTTTGGGATTTCGCCATTTACCTAACCTCCCAACCAGTTTCTATTGCATATTCCAACGAATCGATGTCATATGTTGTCGCTCTAATTGTTCCCTCTTCCTTATCCAAGCGAGAGAGGATAAAATTATCACGCAAATTGTCGTTTTTTACGCCCTCGGTTGCACCAACAATGCACTCGTAGCTGTGCGTTGTTGCTATTACTTGGCAATTATTTTCAACAGCCAACTTTGCTATTATTTCCCACAATTTGGGAAACAACGAATAATGCAACCCATTCTCCACCTCGTCAATCAGCAAAATGCACCCAGGATTTACCAACAAAGTTAATGCAATATGCAAAACTTTGCGTATTCCATCGCCCATTACGCTGATTGGTATCTTTTTGTTTTGCTTGGTTACATACAGTTGCATACGGCTGTCCATTATCCTAATTATAATGTCGGTTATGTCGTCTCCAAATATTTTGAGAATATCGATTATTTTTTGCTTGTTATCGATAAATTCTAAATTACTAAAACTTTCGGATACTTCTTCGTCTGTTAATACAGCATTTGAACTTAAATACTGCAAATGCTCCAATTTTAGGCGAGTGTCAATCACTTGCGACCAAAAAAAACCCACATATGAAGTGTTAGCGATATAGTAGCCCCCACGAGAAGTATAATCATCTTTTTCAAATTGAAAGTCTAATTTTTCTTGTGTATATATATTTTGCTCTATCTCTGCCCTGTTTTGCACAGGATAAGGCGACTCGTATCCTTTTTTTAGCTGGATAAAGAATTTATCCCCCAATTTTATTTCTAATTGCTCTTCAATATTCATATCGTAAAACAACGATTGCCATGTATTATTTGGTGTTAATTTTGATGTTAAAAGGTCTGCAATATTTATCGCAGGCTCTCTAAAACTGCGTAATTTCAAAAAAACATTTTTATCAGTATAATTTTGCAACAAAAATATACTCTCCAAAACAGAAGTTTTCCCAGTATTATTCTGCCCAGCAATCAGCGTTACAGGTTTCAACTCCATTGTAAAATCCTTAAACCCACGAAAATTTTTCAAACTCAACTTGTTATACATAAAAATTCCTCCATAATGGTTATTGCCATATTTTTAATAGTCTTATTATTACACTAATTTTGGGATTTGTCAACAAAAATTTCACAATCACAAAGCCCAACAAAAAAGGCGACCCTAAAGCCGCCATTTTCATTATTTCAAAACTTGCAAATAAATACCCCCTAAAAAAGGCGATTTGTTTTGCACACAGCGTGTCTACTGGCGTACCCAATCGTCAGGACGACCGAACACAAGGTCAATGTGGTCAACGGGCGACCAATCTGTTATTTCTTCGTTGTTGGATAAATGCAACCACGTCAGATTAGTCAATCCTGCAAGTGGCGTTAGGTCGGAGACGTTGTTGAGTAATAAGCTCAAATCCGTCAGATTAGTCAACCCTGCAAGTGGCGTTAGGTCAGAGATGTTGTTATCATTTAAAAACAACTCCGTCAGATTAGTCAATCCTGCAAGTGGCGTTAAGTCGGAGTCAGAGATGTTGTTGCCGCCTAAAAGTAGCCTCGTCAAATTAGTCAACCCTGCAAGTGGTGTTAGGTCGGAGATGTCGTTCAAATTTAGATTTAACTCCGTCAGATTAGTCAATCCTGCAAGTGGCGTTAGGTCGGAGATGTTGTTGTGGGCTAAATCCAACCTCGTCAGATTAGTCAACCTTGCAAGTGGCGTTAGGTCGGAGATGTTTCCGAAGGTTAACTCCAGCTGCGTAACAGAAGTGCTAATTTCCCTTCCGCCTATGGTTACGTACTCTGAAACTTCTTCCAAAGATGGCTGTGGCGTGGGTTGCGGAGTAGGCGGTGTAATCGCCACCTGCGGCGTACCCGAAGTTACCGTAATCAACTGCGTTTCCGCTTGCCATCCTAAATCAAACCCAACAGGCTCAAGCACGGCACGGAGCGGCAACATAGTCGAGCCGCCGATAATCTGTGCAGGCACTTCCGAAGTATGCGGCGTTCCGTTTACCGTAAAGGTCGCGCTGTCAATCGTTAAAACCACAGTATAATCGGCATTTGACAAGGTAGCTTGCCGAGTGTCGCCGTTCCAAGCGACCGCAAAGCCTAGCATCTCAAACACGCCACGCACAGGGACAAGCGTCCGACCGTCCACGATAACAGGGGCTTGACCGTCAAATATGACTGGCTGCCCATTCACATTCACAGCGATTCCGCTGGCGTACGTTGGCAAAGTAGCGAACAACACCGAAGACACAGCTAACGCAAACATCATTACTACTTTCTTAAACATTTTTTCTCCAATTCTAGTGGCATACTCAAAATACATTTAAGGGATTAGATAATCTCTTTCCGCCACTTTCGACCTGTTCTTTAGATTTTTACAATTTTTGTAATAAAACAAGCCGACTCGGCTCAATGGCTCAATCTTATTATCTCACATCAAAATAATTTTGTCAATCCTTTCAAAAAATATTTTTCACTACAACAATCATTATACCAAATACAAAAATCCGAATCCCAAGCCAAAACCAAAAATCCCCAAAAAAATACGGAGGGAGAAAAACTCCCCCTCCAAACTACATTTCCTAAGCTATAATACTAACAACCGACCCAGCGCCAACAGTCCTACCACCCTCACGGATAGCAAACCGCAGCGTTTCATTCATTGCAATCGGAGTTAT
>WRKG01000043.1 GCA_009778185.1 Bacillota bacterium | reverse complement strand
CAAATTCAGATAATATGGTCAACCCAATTTTCGCATTTTGAAAATCACGTTGCAAAATTCTGTCAATAGTTATTTCGTTAAGTTCGGTTTTACGTTCTAATAGCTTTTGGTGAATAAATTCCTTTTGCTCTGTTGTTTGTTTTTCGTTAAATAGCTGATTTATGCGATTAAAATTGAAATTAACGTTATAATTTGGGTTTGCTTTTAGGGCGTTGAAAATATTGTTTATTTCGGCGGATTGGTTGCGTTGCCATTGTTGTTGTTTAGCTTTTTGTTGTGCTTTGCGTTGTTCTTCGGCTTGCCTTTGGCGTTGTTCTTCGGCTCTTTGCTGTGCTTTGCGTTGTTCTTCGGCTTGCCTTTGGCGTTGTTCTTCGGCTTTTTGTTGTGCTTTGCGGCGTTGTTCTTCGGCTCTTTGCTGTGTTAATCGTTGTGTTTCTGCCTGTTTTTTGCGATTTGCTTCCGCTATTTGTTCAGCTTCTGCATTCAAAGAGTTTTGAATTACTAAGCCAGCTATTGCACCAACTGTACCGCCAATTACTAAGCTAAAAAATCCTATGCTAAAAAATCCGCCTAAACTCAATCCTCCTGTTGACCAAATACCATTACAAATTGTGAAACCCCCTAAAACGCCAATTACACAACCTAATAAAACAATATCATAATCTTTTGGCACATAGTGTCCATCTTTCTCATATGAAGTAACCTTGCTTTCCCAATATTCTTCCCAAGCAAGATAACACCCTACGATAATTCCAACTATTGCACCAATTCCAGCACAAAGTAGCAAAGTGCCAAGTAAGTCTAGTATAAAAGTATAACTCCCTCTACTGCTTTGACTCGCACAAGCTATAAGCCCAATAAATAATCCGACTATTCCACCATAAAAAAATCCTCCAAAAATTTTGTCTTCCAGCTTATAATTATTAAACATTTCTTCTCCTCCTCTAAAAATTCAAGCTAACTTTGATTTTTCATTATTTTAACACTTGCGAAATTTCTTTGTAATACTGGCTTTCGATTGGTAATCCTTGCTTTTGCATTACTGCTTGCAGTTGGCTTGGATTTTGTAACAAAGCTAATGCAGTACCGTATTGGGGATTATCGTCAAGTTCAACTATTATGGTAAACCCTATTTTTGCATTTTGGAAATTGCGTTTTAGCAGTTCGCTAATAGTTGCGTTGTATATTGTGGTTTTATGCTCGGCTATTTTTTGGCGTGTGAAAATTTTGTTGTCGCTGCTAATGCTTGGTTCAGTCAACAGTTTTTGAATAGCATTAAGATTTGGATTTGCGTTGAAAATATTGTTGATTTCGGCGGATTTTCGTCCTTCCACGGCTCTTTGTTGTGCTAATCGTTCCTCTTCTGCTTGCCATTGACGAAGTTCTTTATCACGGCGTTCTGCTTCTGATTTTAGGAAACCTGTAACAACTAAGCCTAGAACCGCTCCTATTACACCAAAAATAAAAAATCCAAAAAATTCATCAAATGTAGTCGTTCCAGACATTATTAAAAATCTAGCTCTAAAAAGCAGGTAACTACAGCGTGTTATGCCAATTACAACCCCAAGAAACCCACCAATTCTAGCACCATCCAAATAATCTCCTAAATCTACGTTAGGGTAAGAAAAAATATTTTCCCTTGCTAAATAAAATGCAAATATTATACCAATAATTATGCCCATTCCAGTAAAAAATAAAATATTTCCTACTGTTGCATCAAACGTCAAATCATTAGCTATACAAGAAATAATACTTATGGAAAATCCTATGATACCGCCAACAATTATGCCGAGCGTTACATTACCAGTTAATTCTTCATACATCCCCTTTACTCCTTTCAAAGTTCCAATTTTTAATTATAAACGAATGTTCAATATAACTTTAGTTGTTTATTATTTTAATGCTTGTGAGATTTTTTGTAAAGAGGGTTGTTTGGGGCAAATTAGACTTTATTATATTTTTGCTTTGAGGAGGATTAAAAGATTTTATATTATAGATTTAACCATAAAGCGGGACGCACTCCTCCAACTTCAGACACATTGTAGTAGTAGTCGTAAGCAAGGATAGTGCCGTCATTATCGATAGCAGCGGCATCATTATAGTCGCCAGACGACCGCAACCACCACCAATTAGTTGCGCCTTTTTCGTCTTTTGCAATGCGCTGCTCATCATCACTAAAATATCTTTTCGCTTCTTCAAGACTAAGCAAAAAAATGCTGTCTTTTGTTTTTTTACCATATTCGTTGGTAATGGTTTACTGTGCTATTTTTTGTTTATCATGGAGTTTGTTGTAAAAATCGTTATTTAGATAGCGTCGGAGTGAACATTCTTCCCATGTTATATCTTTCGTTTTTTCGTTATACGAGCGGGTTTCTAATACTAACTCGCTTAAAATTAGTGCTTGATTATCTTGAACATCTAATACTCGCCAGTCATATCCGCTAAAGTAGATTATTTCGCCTATCTCCACAAAAGTTGAAAGTTGTGTAATAAGAGGATTATTCAGCGGCAACCCTCTTTCTAGCAGAATTTGTCGCAGATTGGCTTTATTTTGCAACAAATTTAATGCTTGGTTGCAAGTATTACTTTTAACAATTTTGGATAATACTGACAAACCTAACTCAGCACTTTGTAAATCCTGTTGCAAAAATTCGTCAATAACCATTGCGTAAATTTCATCCTCATGCTTATGTAAAATTCCTCGTATATGAGCCTTTTCTTCGGGAGATTTCCCTTCGATTAGCTTTTTGTGCATGATGTTAAATTTTTGGTTTAGTGTTATCGTTCCTTTGTATTTGAATAGGTCTTCTATTTCGGCGGATTCTTTGCGTTTCCAATTTTCCCATTCGCTTACCTTTCGCCTTTTTTCGGATTCTATTTGTTCAAGTCTGCGGCGTTCTTCGTCAGCTTTGCGTTGCTCTTCGGCTTTTTGTTCTGCTAATTTGCGTTCTTCTTTGGCTCTTTGTTCCGCTAATTTGCGTTCTTCTTCGGCTTGTTTTTGACGTTGTTCTTGTGCTTGTGCTTGATATGCCTTGCGTTTCTCTATTTGGTGCTGTGTGTTGTGGTGCTCTATTTCTAATTTTTTGTTTTTTGTGGTCATTATGCTACCATACTCTGTCATTTTAATAGTGAGGTTTCTGATAATACAAAATAAACTAATAATAAATCCCAATATGATAATAATCTCCATATTTGTTAATCCTTTCTAGCTTTTAGTTGTAGTCCAATATTCAAGCTAACTTTGATTATTCATTGTTTTAACACTTGCGAAATTTCCTTGTAATATTGGCTGTCGGTTGACAATCCTCTTTCTTGCATTATTGCTTGTAGTTGCTTTTTGTTTTGCAGTAAATTTAGTATTTTTTTGTTGCGTTTACCGCTAGCTCCTCCAAATTCAGATAATATGGTCAACCCAATTTTCGCATTTTGAAAATCACGTTGCAAAATT
>WRKG01000042.1 GCA_009778185.1 Bacillota bacterium | reverse complement strand
AGTTTATCCGATGGGGGGGGGGGGTTGAATTTCTTCAACAGGAAGTCCGTAGTTACGCCGAAAAAGTCGCTTAATTGGACGATTTGTTGCACATCTGGCAGATTTTTGGCACATTCCCATTTGGAAACGCATTGACGAGATATGTGAAGATATTCGGCGAGGGCATTTTGGGTTAATCCGCTATTTTTGCGTAAATTTCGGATTGTTTCGCCGATTTCTGCTGTTTCCTTGAAATTTTGGCGATTTACTGTTGTTTTCATGGCGTTTTCCTTTCTAGTTTTATAATAAGGTTGCAATAGTGGGCTTTCGGGGCTTTCGAGATTTACGACCTTATCCACCATACAACGAAAAATCCGATTGCGACCGCCGCCGATAAAATCAGCTTTAGCCGCAGATTTTCGGTATATTTGAAGTCCGTTTGGCAAATTAGGCAGGTTAGCCATTCCCTAAATTGCACGCCCAGGAACATTGACAGAAACAGCCCAATAAAGGCAATTACGGCGAAAATTGGAGAGGTAAGTCCATCGTCAAATAGGCGGATTGCTAGGATTGCGGCGATTGCTGATAGCGGCAGTAGTAGGATTTTGGGCATTTTGTGTCCTTTCGCCTTTTCGCCTTTTTGTCTTCTCGTCAAGTCCACCGCCAATAGCCGCCAGCGAGCATAGTTAAGCGGATAAAGGTAAGTTCATCGCCCTCGTTGATAGTGATATTTTCGGCGTTTGCACGAGATTCAGCGGTTTCAAGGGAAATTTCTTCGTCGTTGACGAACAGTCGAAAAATGCCGTCTTCAAAGCATTGCAGAGCATTTTCAACAGCGGCGGCGGAATCTTGTTGGTTTTCGTTCTTGCGTTCGCCGAAGTCGATTTTGCCCGTGGTTGCGGCGTTTGCGAGTTTGTCGTCTGTGAGGTATGGCAGAATTGGGCTGTCAACTTTTTGGGCGTTGTACTCGTCCACATAATGGCGGACGATAAATTCAATTAAAGCGGCGGCGGTTGTAATGTTGGGGATTTCTAGCGGTAGGCGGTCGATTATCGGGCGGCGCTTGGATAGGGATTTAATTTTTAGGTAGATTGTCATTTTTGGTACTCCTTTGCGTTTTTTTTATTTATTATATAGGGGATTTTGGGGGGTGTCAAGTGATAAAAAAATTTTTTTGAGTTATGAAAATTTTGAGAAAAATATAATAATTTGGTGTAAATTATGTTTTCGGAATTTTATATTTGTAAAACGCTGATTTTTTATATTTTTAGATTTATAAAGTTTTCTCAAGAAATATCTCATAAAAAATTAATAAAAAGGGCAATCCACGGTTACCCTTTTTATTAATTTTTGGCAAATATGAGCGGATTGTTTACCGCCCACAATGCCTATTTTACTATGTTTGTCATTCTTCGTTATCGGATTTTTTACTATCTTGCGGCATTCCACTAGCTTGTTTGACGGCTTTTACAGCAGAATACACGCCGCCAATTAAACTGCCAACTAACGCACCAATTATCAGCCCTCTTAGCAGATTGCCGAATATCACGCCTAGCACAGCCCCAATTATCATGCAAATTATCACGTTTGGACTGAAATTAAGTACAACTCCCATTTGAACGCTTGGCTGTTCGCCGTCTTGCCTGTTTTGCTTGCTTTTGATGAGCGTGTGTCCGCCACCAATAAATGTCCCAACGAAAATGCCGATTAAAAGTCCCATCGCCACATTGCCGAAAACCGCTCCTAGCACGATTCCTATCCCCACACAAGTGCCAAAATCAAGTGCCAAAAATCCCAAGCCAAACGAATCTTTCTCAAATTGCTCCGTTTTCTCAATTTCTTGTTCCACAGGCAAATTTTCCGAGTTTTTATTTTCCATTTTTACCAATCCTCCAATCCCAAATATTTATCGCCACAACAACCAGCAATCCTGCTATGCTCGCCCAAAAAAACGAGTAATTCGTATCGCCCCAAATCCACAGGGACGTATACGACCAGTTGGTTATCGTGTGCAACAAAATTACCGCCACAAGCGAGAAATATCGCCTGAAAAGTAGCACAAATGCTTGGTGCATGAAAAATACGCCCGCTAAATACATTAGTAAATCTGGGCTTACCAGCGACATACCGCCAATCAACGCAACTGGCACGTGGACAAGTGCAAACAACGCCGCGCCCACACTAATCGCCAATCTATCGGTCTTGAACACGCCGTACAGGCGAGTTTGCAGAAATCCCACAAAGAAAATATCTTCATACGCCGCCATGATGAAAAAGTAAAAAAGTAGCCACGAAACCTGTGAAAACTGGCGAATCTGCATATTTTCGTAAATATTGGCGGCGAGCAAAATTGCTGGCACTGCAACATTGACAATTATGGGAATAATGGCGAAAATTAGCCCCAAAATTGCCGCTTTTGCAAGTTGTCCGCCGTGCAAACCCAACGACCGCAAACCTTGCTTTTTTAGCAGAACCACGCCGAAAACTATCGCCGTCAGCACCGCTGCACCCGCCAATCCGATTAACTGCCTTTGATTAACATCGGCGGTCTCCGATAGCGGAATCGAAAGCACCGCCCAAGCCACAAATAGCAGATACACGGCAATCGGCGCTATCAAATCTCGTTTTTGATACTTCTGTGTTTCTTGATTGTAAGTCATAAAGCCTCCTAAAATCGCCGTTTTTGGTGGTTGCGTGAATTTGTCGTTTGGCGTTATTTAATTGCTTAATAATAATATTATAACAGAGCCGAAAACTCGAGTCAAGCAACAATTTGTTGCGCAACTGTTGGTTGCGGAAGTTGCAAAATTAGGAAAAAATGGGCAAAATTAGCAGAAAATAAGCGTATTAAAAGAATGGGCGGATATTATTCGCCCATTCTTTTATTAGTCGTTTTGTCCGCCTTTTTCGGCATTGCTAAGTTTGCGGTGTTTCACGTTGCTTGTGATTACGTAAACCATGGCAACCGCAAAAAAAATCCACATCAAAATCATAAAAGGAAACTCCACGGGAGCGGCAATATCAAGAAGAAATAGTAGCGAAATCGCCGTGCAAAATGCAAACGCCGTTCCCTGTTGGCGGTACAGCCAACTTACGCCGTCCTCGCCAACTTTGGCAAATTCACGTTCTCGCTCGGTTTGCGACATCCAAAGGTACGGATTCGTGATAAGTCGCACTTTTTTGGTAAACGACAGAATAGCAATTACAAAACTTGCCACCGCCGAAACCGCTAAAATGGCTGTTAAAATGATAGTTCCTAGCATTTTTGTTCCTCCTTTCGCCGTTTTTTGAGATTTTGTGGAGGTGGCGGAGCGGCGATTTGTGATTTTATTATGAGAATATTGTAACATGGGCTGTTGAGGGTTGTCAAGGGGGTTGAAAAAATTTTTTCAAAAAATTTGACACGCTCCAAGCAATATGCTATAATAAAATAA
>WRKG01000041.1 GCA_009778185.1 Bacillota bacterium | reverse complement strand
GAATAATCCTGTAAGCCGCTTGCCAAGCGTTTTTTCGCCAGCTACTGCGAACCCTGACAACTTCCAAGGTTGCTTGTGTTGCGGCTCGTTATATTGAAAAAGTGCGTAAATGTCATCAAATTTTTTGTCAACTAATCCCGTATTAAATGCTACAAAATTTCCGTTGCGTTTGTCGTTGTTGTCGGTTGCGATTAACAGCTTATTTTCGCAAATAATTCGTCTAAAAGTATGCTTTAAGTAATGATATAAAATTGGCGCGCCGCCGTATTTTGGCTCGCCCTCTTTGTTCAGCGGAGCAGTTTTGCCATAAAACCAGCTTTCGCTTAATGCCATTGCTTTCAGCTTGGGAAATTCGTAAAAGCTCATCCAAGCCCATTTTTCTAAATCTCTGTGAGGATCAAGTTCTAGCGGCGTTGCGGTTTCGTAAATTCGCAATTCGGCTTCGGTGTAAGAATATATAAAATTTGGCGATTGCTCTCGTAAATGGTGAGTTTCTGGCGACATTGTAGCGGTTTCTTCTGGATGTGATGGCTGTTTTGGCGGTTCTTGATAGTTGTGAAAATCCTTATATTCTGCGGTGTTTGCATTTGTCAAGTCGATTGTATAAACAGTTTGATATAAATTTTCGGTGGAATCAGCAACGGTCGGTTCTTCGTGGATAATCGGCGTTTCTTCGGCTACGCGGATTCTTGCGTAATATACTGGCGGTTTGCCGTCCAGCGTTTCTTTTTTCTGCACTTCAAAACTCGCATTGAAATTTTTTTGTATAAAATCGTGCAACTTCCGATCGCCCAAACCTTTGTAATGTATGCCTTTTTGAATTATCGAACCGCCCAATTTTGCTAAATCTACCCAGCCACCTTCGCCTGCTAATTTTGCTATTTCCTCCGAGATAATTTCTATTTGCTTGTCAATGTCCATAATTATCATTTTCGGCACTAAATAAACACGTGATTATTTTGCGCCTACATTCCTTTCATTTTCTCGTTAAGACACCCCTGCCGCCGCCAAATAAATCGCACATTCCGTACGTTTGCGTTGCAGTTCGCATCCTATTTTGTCGGGCTGCATAATATTTCCGTTTAGGTGGAACGCATTTGCCATGCAACCGCCACCGCAAAAATATTTTGCCCAACAAGCATCGCATTCTTGCTTATTGTAAATATTACATTCCGAAAATTGGTCAATTTTGCGGGATTTTTCCTTGTTTTCGCCTTTTTCGACAAGTTCAACAATTTCGCCCTTTTCGACAAGTTCGCCAGTTTCAAAAAATCCAACATTCACGTTGCCCAGCAGAAAATCCGCATCGCCCACAAATTGGTGGCACGGATACAAATCGCCCTCTGGCGTAACTGCCAAATATTCCGAACCTGCCCCGCAGCCCGTTATCCGTTTGGCGGCACACGGCGGCTTGTTTAGGTTTAATCCAAAATGAAAAAAGTTGAATCCTTTTTGCTTTGCGTTATTTTTATCGTTTTTCAAATTTCCCAACTTTTCGCTATTAAAATTTTCTGCCATTTGCACAGCCAACTTTTCGTACTGTTCCAGCAAAATCGGCAAATCGTCCTCTTTTAGCGAATATTCCGCCGAAAACGGGCCAATTACTGGCTCTACAGAAATCTGCGTAAATCCCAAGCTGTGAATATGGTTGACATCGTTGGTAAAATCCAAGTTTTCGGCTGTATACGTGCCGCGAACGTAATAATTTTTATCGCCGCGCGCCGCAACCAATTCTAAAAATTTTGGAACAACCATCTCGTAACTGCCTTTTGCGTTGGCGGTTTTTCGCATTTTGTCGTTCACTTCCTGGCGACCGTCCAGGCTCAACACAACGTTATCCATGTTCGCATTTATATAGGATATTTTGTCCGAATCCAACAAAATTCCGTTTGTCGTCAGCGTAAACCGAAATTTTTTGTTATGCTGGTTTTCCTTGCTTTTGGCGTATTCAACGGCGGTTTTGACCGTTTCAAAATTCAACGTTGGCTCGCCACCGAAAAAGTCAATCTCCAAATTGCGACGATTGCCAGAGTTTACAAGCAGAAAGTCAATCGCCTTTTTGGCAACTTCCGCCGACATAACGCTTTTGGAAATCGCTCCATAATCGCCGTCGCCTGCAAAGCAATATTCGCACCGCAAGTTGCAATCGTGCGCAATGTGCAAACACAGGGCTTTTACCACCTGCTGCTGATTTTTCGCTCGGACATTCGCTATTGCCAGTTTTTTGTCAGGCTCGGGCGAAAATAATTGTCCTTTTTGCTGTAAAATGGCTATTTCCTGCTGAATTTTTTGCAACGTTTGCTCGTCCGTTTTTATATCGGATATTTTGGCTAAATCGGATAAATCCCATTTTTGCGACTTTTTCGACTTTTTCGACTTTTGCGACTTTTCCGACAATTTCGCCAAATCTTCCAAATTTTCGTTATTTTGTGCGTTTTCTACATTTTTTGAAATACTTTCAACTATTTTGTAAGCTAAATCGTCCAAAACGTGAATCGCCCCACTGTTCACATCAAGAGCAATATTCACGCCGTTTATTGAAAAACAATGTACCATATTTTCGCCTTTCACGTTTTCGAAAATTCCATGATTACGGAAAATCTGCAAATCCCACGATTGCAGAAAAATCCCAAATCCCAAAAAACACCCCAATAATCAGCAAGGACTAAAACTAGCCCTTGCCAATCATTTCCCAAATCCCATAAAAAATGTTACGGGGTCAAGGGGCGAAGCTCCTTGCGGGGTTTGGGGCAGCGCCCCAAGGTCTTGTATTTAGTGCTTACTGCTGTTCGCACGGTTGGTTGCCCACTGTGCAAGAGGTCTTACAGGCGGATTGGCAGGAGGCTTGGCATTCGCCGCAACCTGTTTGGTCGTTGTCGGTTGGCTGTAAGTTGCCCTCGAAAATTGTTTTTATATGCTCCATTTTATAGTTTTTCCCTTTCAGTAAATTTGGTGTGAAGTAGCTTGTGAGCAAGTTCGCCGTAACGTTCGCCCAAGAACTCGTCGTAAAGTTGCTTGATTTCAGGGTTTTCGTGGGCTACACGGTTCGATTTTTCGGAATCCTCTTTGTAAATTGCCCCCGCGCGCGTTTTCAGCACCTCGAGATTGTTGTGATGATACGGTTGACCGCCACCGCCAACGCAACCCGACGGACACGCCATTATCTCTATTGCGTGATATTGCACTTTGCCATCCCGTACATCTTCTAACAATTTGCGTGCATTGCCCAATCCATGAGCAATCCCAATTTTAACGTCCGTTCCCGCAACGTTTATTGTCGCCTCACGAATGCCGTCCATGCCGCGCAACTCGGTAAATTCAACTTTGTCGGGCGTTTTTTCGCCTTTCCAAGCTACTACCGTCCGCACA
>WRKG01000040.1 GCA_009778185.1 Bacillota bacterium | reverse complement strand
TCGGATTTGCCCTCTATATGTATATAATATTCACAAAACGCTTTTGCGACCGCTTTCGCCGAGCCGCCACAATCGAGCAAACTTAACTTGACAAAAAAATCCCATGTACTACAATAAAATCAAGCAACAGCTACTTAAATTTAAGGAGGAATTACGATGGAAATTTTAATATTTTTCGCACAAGTAATATTACCGTTGCTTGGAGCGGCGGTTTCACTAGCCCTTGCGGTTATCTTCCGAAAAGGTGTCAACTGGGTTACGCTTATATACGCCAATCCACAGGAAAAACAACGCCTACAAGAAGAATACGATTTTGTACGGATAAATCAGCATTTTCTCGGCAATCTTTGTCTGTCGTTTGCTACGTGGCTTACTATTATCGCATTAAGCAGTGTATTCCACGCAAGCCCTTATTATTGGCTTGTATATGTGATTTTATGTCTTGTTTGGCTTGCGTGCTTTTTACGCTACATTTATGTAATGCTCACAAAGCGGCATTGCGAGCAATTTCGCCGAGCCGCCACAAACGAGCAAATAATTTGACAAAAAAAGTCCTGTTTGCTACAATAAAATCAGCAACAGCGACTTAAATTTAAGGAGGAATTACAATGGAAATTTTAATGTTTTTCGCAAATATAGTGCCCTTGCTACCTTTGCTAGGCTTGATACCTACCGTGATTTTGGGGATTATCTTCCTAAAAGGTTGCAACTGGGTAACATTTCCCTATGTTGGATTAAAGGAAAAGCAACGGCTACAACAAGAATACGACTTTGTGCCGATAAACAGGCTTTTCGGAGCAATTTTATACTTACCGCAAACTGTGTTGTTGACGGTTGCTTTCGTAACCAATATGGTCAACCCAAATTTATGGTGGGTGTCTATGCTTTTTATGATACCTTGGGCTGTCGGATTTGCCCTACATACGTATATAGTTCAGACAAAACGCTTTTGCGACCGTTTTCGCCGAACCGCCCAAACCGAGTAGATTTGACAAAAATTATTTTGCATGGTAAAATAAACGCAGTCAACCACGAAAGGGGAATATTATGACGGTCTTACAAATGTCAACAACGCACATTCACGGAGCGTTGAACGGCAAATTATACGGCGTTTTAATCAATTTTTACGCTAAATATATGAGAAAACGCCAAAAAATGCTAGGCGACGGCAACGTTCGCTTGGCTTTCGAGGGCGAATTAAAATGCGGCGGCGGCTCTCATCTGGTGGATATATCTCAAAGCCACGCAACCGAGGAATATATAGGGGATTTGGATTACATTCAACCTGACATTTTTCTATTCGACAAACAGCCATTCAAAACCAATAAAAGTGGGATAACAATCGCTGGGTTTCCCGATTTAATCGTGGAAATTTGGTCGGACGGCAACAAACTAGCCCACCGCAAAGAACTGCACAACCTCTACATGACCTCGCCAGTAAGCGAAGTGTGGTATCTCAATCAAGAGGACACAATTATCGAGCGGTGGTACAAGCAAAAACAGTTAGAAAACTTGGATTTTCGCAATCTCATTCAAACGCAAGACGGCATCGAGTTTGACTTGCGGGATTTAGCGGAATAGAACGGATGATTTTATGGACGGATTGAGTTTAATAACAGGTATACGGCACGGTGAATTTATCAGCACGTTTGTTCTGGAATTTATGAGCAAATACCGAAAAGAAGTCTTGACAAAAAAATTTCTATTTCGGCACGAAGAGGGCGCATTGGTACATTGGGAGAAAAAAGGCTCGCCAGATGCACGGCTGGTTGACATCAGCAAAATCGACAATATAGAGCGGTTTTTAGATGTTGTCAACGATTTAAGCTATGCACAGCCAGACGTTATGATTTTCAAAAATAATCCCTGTATAAAAACAAAATCGGGGGCAAAAGTGGCAGGGTTTCCAGATTTGTTGGTGGAAGTGTGGTCGGACGGCAACGATAATCAGCACATCGCCGAAAAGAAAGCACTCTACAAAACCGCCCCAACCACCGAACATTGGTACATCTCGCAAGATGACAACGAAATTGAATGTTGGCTTGGCGACAAGCAAATCGCTACGCAAACGCTGACGAACGTGCTAAAATCGCAAGGCGGTATTGAGTTTGACTTGCGAGATTTGGCTTTGTAAGGAGGAAAAATCATGTTAGACGCACTATTATTTTTTGCAAGTGTACTCCGCTGGATTTTTGCAGTGGCTGCTTGGATTGTCGCAATCATTCACTTAAAAGGCTGTATCAACGGAGTTATGTTTTCGTACGCCAATTTAGAAGAAAAGCAACAACTTCAAGAAGAATACGATTTTGTGCGGATAAACAGGCATTTTGGCGGAAGTTTTTATTTGTCGCTTGCTTTGTGGCTTACTTTTAATGCGCTAGGTAGTATATTTATCGCAAACTACGCTGCAAACCCTTATTATTGGCTTGTATATGTGATTTTGGCTATTGTTTGGGGCGTGTGCCTTTTCCGCTATATTTATGTAATGATTACAAGGCGGTGGTGCGAGCAATTTCGGCGAACCGCCCAACCCGAGCAAATTTGACAAAAATTATTTTTAATGGTACAATAAATTTAGTAAATCACGAAAGGGGAATATTATGACAGTCTTACAAATGTCAACAACGCATATTCACGGTGCGTTAAACGGAAAATTATACGGCAGTTTAATCAATATTTACGCCAAATATATGAGAAAACGCCAAAAAATGCTAGGCGACGAAAACGTCCGCCTAACTTTCGAGGGCAAATTAAAATGCGGCGGCTGTTCGGAGTTGGTGGACATATCTCAAAGTCATGTAACAGAAGAATATATAGGAGATTTGGATTACATACAACCAGATATTTTTTTGTTCGACAAACAGCCGTTTCAAACCAACAAAAGCGGCATGAATATTGCAGGATTTCCCGATTTAATCATTGAAATTTGGTCGGACGGCAACACACAAAGCCACCGCAAGGAACTGCACAACCTCTACATGACCTCGCCAGTCAGCGAAGTGTGGTATCTCAATCAAGAGGACACAATCATTGAGCGGTGGTACAAACAGCAACAACTGCCAAACTTGGATTTTCGCAATCTCATTCAAACGCAAGACGGCATCGAGTTTGATTTGCGAGATTTAGCAGAATAGGAGAACCCACCAATGACAAACAAAAACAACGCCAGACTATACAAAATGGAAGTTTTAAGTGTTTACGAATTGTACATTAAAAAAATCGAGAAGAAAAACCGCACAAAATCCGAGTTGAACGCCGTTATTTGCTGGCTTACTGGCTACGATGAACCTATTTTGCAATCGCAACTCGATAGCAAAATCAACTTTGAAGATTTTTTTGCACAAGCACCCAAA
>WRKG01000039.1 GCA_009778185.1 Bacillota bacterium | reverse complement strand
AGCACAGCACAGCACAGCACAGCACAGCACAGCACAGCACTAATCTAATTGCTGTTTTTTGTCAACCTATAAAAAATACAAAAACAAGCCGACTTTTTCGCATTGCGAAATCACAAAATCGGCTTATTTTTGTACCCTAAAATAAAATTATCAGAGGAGAATAAATATGATAAAAATCACAAATTTCAGCATTACCACAGAAAATGCTGCAGCACGGTTAATACAACCGCTAGAAATAAACGGCGAAAAAATGGAAATTTACGCCGAAGTTGCAAGCGAAAACGCCAAATATTTTGTAACCGACCGAGCCGATGCACTTGTTATCGGAATTTTACCGTTGGCACAACGTCAAAATTATGATATTTACAGCGATTTGCCCATTAGCGGCGAGTTGCTTTATTCGCTGAACAATATTTTGATTCCTATGTTGGCAAAATATGATTCCACTTTGAGCAACATAAAAATACACGCAAACCCAATAAACACGCCCGTTGAAACCTGTGGCGCTGTAGGTACAGGAATCAGCCTTGGTGCAGATGCACTTACCACAATAGCACAATATCACAAGCACCCAGTTGAAAAAATGCGGCTTACACATTTTTTGAGTTTTGACAGTGGTGCTTTTGGCGGTTATTTTCAAGAAAGCGGTTGGGATTTTCAAGCAAATTTAATTTATCAGCAACAGCAAGCACTTGCGGACGAAATAAATTTGCCACTAATTAAAATAAATAGTAATTTAACTAAACTTATAAAACTACGCACGGACGTTTGGGCAGAATATTATTCCGCATATTATGTTTTTAGCTTGGGAAAATTATTTAGCAGATATTATTATTCTTCGGCAGGTTTTGATTATTCGCAATTTATGATTGTGCCAAATTCTAATTTTTTTGCTCCAAATCATTATGCACTATTATTTAATCAAGTGGTAAGCGGAAATTTAACGCTTTTATCTGGCGGAGGAGAACTTACTCGTTACCAAAAAATGCAGATTTTGTCAGAAAATCCGCTTGCACAAAAATATTTGCATTCTTGTTTAACGCAGGCTTTTAATTGCGGAGTTTGCCAAAAATGCAAACGTAATTTACTAACGCTAGATGCACTAAATTGTTTGGATAATTTTTCCGCCGTTTACGATATTGAATATTACAAAGCCAACAGAGAAGAATATTTTTATTACCTTTGTTCCCTCAAAAAAGATAATATACTTGCTTTAGAACATTATCTTAGTGAAACCTATAATACCTTAAAAGCACGAAACCCCAAAACATTTGCAAAAATAGAAGAACAATTTACAGCCGCAAAAATTTTAGAGTTACGAAAAGCCAACAAAAACATACAAAATCGGCTAAATTTTATGTTCAAGTTTGCGAAAAATCCAAAATCCATTGAAAATACAGCGGATTTTTTTGAACAAAAAGGCTATAAAAACGTTATTTTGTACGGTCAAAACGGAATAACCGATTTACTCGCAACATTGCAATCTCAACTAAATATAAATATAACGCACGTTGTCGAAAACACCACAAGAACAACCAAAATACCACGGTTGCCAATAAAAACGGTGGATTATCCGCCAACAGATGCCGTGATAATTTGTGCATTAAACGACAAAGAAGTAATTTACAAAAAGTTGCAACAACGGTTGACAGTTCCAATACATTTTGCAAACGAGATATTAAATCACGTTAAGAAAGATTAAATTTTGGATTTAACGAAGAATTAGCAGGTTTGTGAAAATTTTGCTAATTTTGAAAAATTGCGAATTTGTGAAAAATGCGTGTTTATGAAATATTGCGAATTTTTGAAATATTGCGTATTTGTGAAAATATTGCGTATTTGTGAAAAATGACGAATTTGTGAAACAAATGCAAATTTGAAATAAACGGGCGGATAATATCCGCCCCTACAGTAGACAATTTCGTAGGGGCGGATATTATCCGCCCGTGTTTTAACATTTGTCGGTTTTTAACATTTGCCACATTATAATTTTGAAATCATAAAATATATTTTAACAACCCCAATTTCAATAACCCAATTTTCGGTCAACCACTTTTTTGAACGGGCGTTCAGCTATGTAATCTTGTAAATAATCGATAAAGCGGTCAACTATTAAATCGGTGGTTAGTGGCAAAGTGCCGCCGCCGCTAATATGTGGCGTTATTATTACATTGGGCAAATCCCACAATTTGGAATCCTTGTTTAGTGGCTCTGGTGTTGTAACGTCCATTGCTGCGCCGCCGATATGCCCGCTTTCTAATAACTCGATTAGTGCATCTTGGTCGATTGCCGTGCCGCGACCGATGTTTATTATAAATACGCCTTTTTTTAACTTTTGCAACCGCTCTTTGTTGAATAGAGCGGTTGTTTCGGCGGTATTTGGCAGGGTTAAAGCGACAACATCAGCGTTTGCTATTGCGATGTCTAACTGGTCGGCTGTAAAAATTTTGTCAACACAAGATGGCACTTCCGATTTTGCGGTACGCACAACTCCAACAACGTTTGCTCCCAAGGCTTTGCAATGGCTTGCGTAAAGACTGCCGATTCCGCCAAGTCCGACAACTGCAATATTGCTGTTGTACACAGATTTCACTTCTCCTAAATATTGCCAATTATGCGCCGTTTGCCCTTTTACATAATTATGCAAATGCCGCATTAACATAATTGTAAATGCCAACATATGCTCCGAAATGCTGCGAGCGTGCATTCCCGCAGAGTTTGTCAAAATAACATTTTCGTCAAGCCCAAAATTCGGTGCAATGTAATGTTCAACTCCTGCCGATTGCACGTGCAACCATTTCAAATTTTTCGCCTTTTGTGCAATTTCACTATTGACATATCCAAAAATAACTTCAGCATTCGCAGCATCTTCCTTATCAACCGAAACATCGAAATCTTTAGCAACAGCAACAATCTTCTGCAAATGCGAATCTTTCAAATCCGTATAATTTGCCAAAATCAACCTTTTAATATTCATAAAAAATCCTCCTAAATAAATGTGCGGGTCAAGGGACGCGTTCCTTGCGGGGTTTGGGGCAGCGCCCCAAGGTTTTAATATACTAAGTCCTTGATAACTTCGGCGGCCATAATCATTCCTGCTACTGGTGGGACGAATGCTGTGCTGCCAGGGTTTTGGCGGCGTTTTTCGCAGTGCTTGGCGTTTTCTGGGGGGCAAATGCAGTTGTATTTGCAGTTGTTTTGTTCGTCTTGTATTGGGATTATGGGCTGTTCTTGGGAATAGACCACTTTTAGCTTTTTTATGGCTCGTTTGCGAAGTTCGTGCCGCATAACTTTTGCCAGTGGACAAACCGACGTTTTGTA
>WRKG01000038.1 GCA_009778185.1 Bacillota bacterium | reverse complement strand
GCCCAGTCATATCCACGACAAGCGAGTTGTAGCCAAAAGTTGTGCCACGTTCGCACAGCAAAAGCTGATTATTGCCCACTTCTTGGAACTTTTCCACAACATTTTTCATATCGAACGGCGATAGAAATTGCGGTTTCTTCACGTTTACAGGCTTTCCAGTTTCCGCAGCGGCAATTAGTAGGTCAGTTTGCCGTGCCAAAAATGCTGGAATTTGCAGAATATCCGCCACTTTTGCGACTTCGGCGGCTTGGCTTGGCAAATGAATATCTGTGATAATCGGCAAGCCAAATTTTTCCTTTACCTGCTGAAGAATTTCCAAGCCCTCGTGCATTCCCAATCCTCTGTATGAGCGGATTGACGAGCGATTCGCCTTGTCAAAAGACGATTTGAAAACGTATGGAATGTTGAGTTTTTCCGTGATTGTTTTCATGGTTTCTGCTACTGTAAAGGCTAGTTCGGCGGATTCTATCACGCATGGGCCCGCTAGTAGGAAGAAATTTTCGGTTTTTGTCAAGTTTGTCAAGTTTGTCAACATATTATTGTCCTTTCTATTTGGCATTTTGAGGTTGTCAAAATGCGCCTTCTTCATTATAAATGGAAAATCCGTCTACTCCGCTGTAAATCTTGTTTAGTATGGACTTTTCCTTACTTATTGCATTTATTGCCTTATTTAGTACAATTTTCTCGTGTTTTTGCGGAATTACGGCGATTCCGTTGATGTCGGCAAAAATTAAGTCGCCAGGTGCGATGTTTACACCGTTTATCGTTATTGGGATATTGTGGGCATCCATGGCGGCACGTCCACGAACATCGGAGCAGCAATATCCTGCGGAAAATACGGGCAATCCCAAACTTTTTACCTCGGTCGCATCTCGTGTAACGCCGCCGATTATTGCCGCGATTGCTCCAGAACGCACCGCCAAATTTGCGTTCAACTCGCCAAAATACGCATAATCGGCTATTTCGTTTTCAACTAAAATAATTTCGCCGTCCGTGATTTTGCTATACGTGTCAAGAGCCGTATAAATTTTGCGGTAATCTTCGCCGTCCTGCAACTTGCGAATTTTTAGAGTGTTCGCTCTGCCCAAAATTTTTGCGGTTGACAGGTTCGGTTTAAGCCCTTTGATTATTCCGCCAATTTTGAGTTCGTCCAAAATATCTGAAAAAATGGACGAGTTGAAAGCCTTTGCTAAAGTGCGAAACTTGGCAATTTCTGTGGCTCGCAAGCCTTTTTGCACGATTTCTGCCAAAGCAATATCCTCTGGAAAATTTATGTCGATTGCCTCGATTGGGCTTGCCTCTAGCAGGAAACAGCTGTTGCCAAATCGCTTTTTTTCACGGTGGGCGCAATCTCGGCGAACGATGTACAAGCCCATTGTTTCGATGATTGTGTCGGGCAAATCCACGCTGTTCGGTACGTGATTTTTGTCGTACAGCGGTTGCCCATTTTGCCACAAATATTGCTTATCTTTCTTGACCAGCACGGCGGAATCGTATTGCGGATTAGCTAGCAAAGTGTCGATTCCCTTTTTTATGGTGGACGGCTTTATGAATGGGCTTGTACAAAGGATTTGCACGTACAAATCCGCATCAACTTGCGAAACCTCGTTGTAGAACATTTGATGTCCATCGGTTTTATTGGTTGCCAAATTGGCGTTGCGTTTGAGCGGTTTGTAGGGCAAATGTGCGGCATAATTCAAAATTTCGTCGCTTTCGGAATCCAAATAAATCTCGTCCAAAAAATCGCAGGAGCATAATTTTTCTAGCGTGTGCAAAAATAGCGGTTTGCCGTCTATTAGAGCCATATTTTTTGACGGGATTCGCTCGCTATTGCCTTTTACTGGGAGAAATGCTACGGTTTTCATTATGCCGTCCTCCTTTCGGAGAATGGAAAATGCGGCGTTTTTCCGTGAATATCAGCAAGCGGTTTGCCCTGCAATCTTGACGAATTGTGGCGGGCTGGGATTATTTTTATTATTTTCATGGTATCTTCCTTTCAAATTTAGTTCAAAAATTTTGACTTTACGCTGAACATCTGATAAAATAGCATTTAAGGAGTTGACGTTATGCAATTTTATGAAGATGTGGTTTCGCCGTTGGCGGATCCAGTAATTAGTGCAATTTTCGCCAATGAGCAGGTTGCAGGCAAGGCGGCGGACAGTTTGATTCGCAAAATTTTAGCAACGGACGGTAGGCAAATCGGCAAAATATTAAAAGTAACGCCGCAGTACACTAGCGAAGATCCACTTTCGCGCGGTTGCCGAGTTGACATTGATGTAGAATACACCGATAATGCTACAGCAATAGTTGAAGTTCAAGTATGGTCGGACAGCACTATTTTACGCCGAAATTTGCTTAGTTTTTCGCACAAAGTGATAAACAAGTCTAAAAAAGGCGATACACATCAGCAAATGGCGGCAAGAATGCCCAAAATTATATCAATCAACCTACTAGCCTACACAGCCCGCAAGAGCAACCGTGAACTGGTACAGCCGTTCAAAATTTTTTACAGTAAGCCACCACAAGATGTAGCGGTGGACAATTTTAGTGGTTACAATATTCAGCTACCAGCCGTTTTGGATATGTCGCCCAATTTTGAAGACGGTTTATATTGTTGGTGCTACACATTGTACACAGCCCATATACAGGGCAAAACCATCGAGGAGGTGCTTAAAATGCAACCAAAGTTAAAAACATTCGCCGAAGAAGACGAGGGTTATCAGCAATTTTGCGACCGTTTCGATTATTTTTCCGCCACCCCAGAGGAGAGAAATCGGTTTGTAGGTTGGCAGCTTGGTACTATGCGGCATGAGGGTATGTTAGATGCCGCTCGGCAGGAGGGCGTTGAAATCGGTATTGAACAAAGAGCAATTTCAACAGCCACAAAAATGCTATCAAGAGGAGTCGATATAGATGACATTATACTTTACACAGACCTTTCACTTGAAACCATACTTTCCCTAAAAAACAACGTTTAACCCGTTTGTTTCATTTTGGCAAATAATCCAATACAACTTTCGCCTTATTTTGTTACCCAAAATATAAACCCAAATAATCCTATATGGGGAAAAATTGCAACAAAAAACAAGCCAATCATTCTTGCAATGCGAAAAATACGGCTTGCTTTTTATATATTATTGGATTTTTTGCGGTTGACAAAAAGGCGGAGTTTAGGCTATTGCTTTGCGTGTGGCAAAAAACTCTGCTCTGCTCTGCTCTGCTCTGCTCTGCTCTGCTCTGCTCTGCTC
>WRKG01000037.1 GCA_009778185.1 Bacillota bacterium | reverse complement strand
CCGAAGAAGAGGCTCGCCGCAGAGCCGCTCGCGAGGCAGCCGAACGTGCCGCTCGCGAACGCGCCGAACGTGAAGCTCGTGCAGCCGCTGAACGTGCCGCAACGCAACCAGCCGCAGCACCGCAACAATCGCCTGTTGCAACAGTTACTGGCGGTAGTATGTTGTGGCCAGTTCCAGGTCATACGAGAATATCCAGTGGTTACGGCAATCGAACGCATCCCATAACGCGCCGCCCAGAATTTCATACAGGCGTGGATATTCCTGCACCGTCGGGTACAAATATAGTTGCCGCCGAATCGGGCTTTGTAATTGCATCTGGCTGGCGCGGCGGATTTGGCAATACCGTAATAATTGACCATGGCAACGGAATAACCACTTTGTACGGGCATAACTCGCGCAATTTGGTTTCCGAGGGACAATGGGTAAATCGTGGCGATGTAATTGCTCGCGTCGGCACAACAGGCGTTTCAACTGGACCGCACGTTCATTTTGAGGTTCGCCGTGATGGCAGTCATATTAGCCCAAATCCGTTTTTGGGATTATAAAATTAAAAAAAGTCCCATTATTTAATGGGACTTTTTTGGTTATTTTTGCAATAAATGCACGGCAAAGCCCGAAAAATCTAAATCCAAGTAAATTGCCTTCAAATTGCCTTGTGCATCACGTTTTGCGGTTTCTTCTAAAAATTTTGCACCTTTTTTGGAAAGTTGATACATTGCGCGCTCGATGTAATTTGTGCCGATTGCAATATGTCCGTGAGTGCCACGACCTGGCAACGGAGTCATTGCTTCAAGCAAGCCGCCTGCAAATACTGACGAGTTGCCAGGTTTGTACTCCAAGCCAAAAAGATTGCAAAATAGTTTAGCAACATCGTGAGTTTTTGCGTCCGATTCGCAATTTACGCCAACATGAGCCAATGTAAACCCTAAAACAGTGTTTACGGCTTCGCGAGTTAGGCGGGTAATTTCGGCAAAATCGCCGCTCGTTATCAGCTTGGGATCGACCATCCAACTGCCACCGCAAGCAATTACTTTTGGAAAACTTAGATAATCGTTAATATTTTTGGAGTTTACTCCGCCAGTTGGCATAAAAGTAAGATCGCCGTACGGTGCGGACATTGCCTTTATTGCGGCTATTCCGCCAACATTTTCGGCAGGAAAAAATTTGACCGTTCGCAAGCCAAGCGCCATTGCGCCCTCCATATCGCTGGGATTACTGCAACCAGGGGCAACAGGTACATTTTTGGCGATACAAGCCTTTACAATTTCTGGGTTAAAGCCAGGTGCGACTATAAATTTTGCTCCTGCATTGATTGCCTTGTCAAGTTGCTCCAAGGTTAAAACTGTACCTGCACCTACCAACATTTCGGGAAACTTTTGGGATATATTCTTAATAGATTCCTCCGCTGCATTTGTTCGGAAAGTGATTTCTGCACAGGCGAGCCCGCCCTCGATTAAAGCCTCTGCCAACGGAACGGCATCTTTGGCGTTGTCCAACTTTACTACAGGCACTATTCCTATCTTGCTGATTTGCTCCATTATTGAATCCATGATGATTCTCCTATCTTAATATAAATTTTGGGAAATCGGTTTACTGTAGTTATTATTTCATAAAACAAAATAAATTGCAAGCTAAAATTTTTTGGTTGAAAAAATTTTGATTTGTGAAATTGCACAGTTGGAAATTAAATTTGACAACCTAATTTTATCATGATAAAATATAAAAAACACATTGGAGGTAAAAAAATGGAACACAAAGATTTTGCAAAACTAACCAAGCAACAGCAAAACACGCTACTAATAGCCTTGCACGTACGAAACTCACTAGAGGATTTCCACGTTAAAAATTTGAGCGATGCGCAAATGAAAGAATTAAATCAAATTACACGCCAAGCCATTTATGAGGGTTTAGGATTTGTCAACGAAAAAGATAACAAAAATGATTTGTGGCAACTTACAGAAAAATTAACGAAAAAATATAAATTTGAAGAGTTAGACGAATCGCAAATTGCGGAAATAACGCAAGCGGAATTTAACGAAATCAAGGATAATCACAAAATTAAACGAAAAGATATTAAAAATGTTAGAATGATAAATTTTTTGATAGAAGAAATGCCGCATTATTGGGAAATTCCACCATATCCTAAAAATAAGGCTAAAAAGGGAGAAAAATAGTTGTTGAAAGGGAGGTTTTATAATGGCTATAAAATCGGTTGAACTAAAAAATTTTACTGTATTTGAGGACTTCAAATGCGAATTTTCGCCAAGAATATTTTTGTTGACAAGTTATAAAATTCTTACACCTTATGGTACAGAGATATGGTTAGCGTGATGGAGGAATTAAATATAGTTTATAAAAAATGAAAGGATAGAATCCGTCCATTTTTTATTTAGTTGGCAAAATTTTCTATCAAAAAAGAGACGAGTTTTTATAAAATCGCCCCTTTTCATTATTTCAAATTTTCAACTAAAATCTACCTCTGCACGCGCCCGCTGGCATTACCGCCAGCCAACGCATTAACTTCAGCAACGCTAACCATATTAAAATCGCCCTCAACAGAATGTTTCAAGCAACTAGCCGCCACAGCGAACTCCAGCGCACCTTGGCAACCCAAATCGGACAACATACCATAAATTAGCCCTGCGCCGAAACTATCTCCGCCGCCAACTCTGTCTACAATATTCTTGATTTCGTATTTCTTGGAAAAATACGCATCTTTGCCGTCGTATAGCATTGCCGACCAATCGTTATGATTCGCCGAAACCGATTCTCGCAACGTGATTGCAACGTGCTTAAAGCCGAATTTTGCTGTCAACTGCTTGGCAACATCGATGTAGCCGTCGTGATTTATGCTGCCGCCTGTTACGTCCGTTCCGCTGGCTGTTATGCCAAAAACATCGGCGGCATCTTCTTCGTTGGCTATGCACACGTTCACGAACGGCATTAACTCGGACATTGTGGCTTTTGCTTCATCTTTTGTCCACAAATTTTTGCGGTAGTTCAAATCGCAACTTACCGTTATTCCCTTTTCGTTGGCTTTTTTCGCCGCCGCTTTGCAAATCTCCGCCGCTTGCTTAGAAATCGCTGGCGTTATTCCTGTGAAATGAAACCAGTCAACGCCCTCGAAAATTTTATCCCAGTCAAAATCCGCCAAATCTGCCGTGCCGATTGACGAGTTCGCTCTGTCGTAAACCACTTTGGACGGACGTTGATTTGCGC
>WRKG01000036.1 GCA_009778185.1 Bacillota bacterium | reverse complement strand
CGGGTCACCTGCCCGCCGGCAGGCGGGAGGGGCACGCTCCTTGCGGGGTTTGGGGCAGCGCCCCAAGGTTTTAAGGTTTTAAGACAAAATTTTAATAAGTTGCGGAGAAAGCCATTTTCGTAGGCAAATGCTTAAGGCACTAAATTCTATGGGTTTAGAAACAACGTCATCTAGGCGGCTGGTTAGGAACATTTCTTCCGAGCCTTTTATTACGTTTGCCGTAAGTGCCACTATCGGCGAAGTTATGTACCAATCGTTTAAGTTGCGTATGTTTTCGGTGGTTTCGATACCGTCCATTTCTGGCATCATGTGATCCATGAAAATTATGTCGTATTCGGTTTTGGATGCTAGTTCGATTGCAGCTTGCCCACTTTCGGCTAAATCTGGGATAATCTCAAAAATTTCTAGCATAACTTCGGCAACGGATAAATTGATTTCCATATCGTCAACCACTAAAATTTTTGCTTGTGGTGCGACAAATTCCACCAAAGTTGCATCTGCGGAAATATCGGCGACATTTGCGGCAACATATGGCAAAATTACAGAAAATGTTGTGCCTTTGCCGTATTCACTTTCTACCAAAATTTCGCCGTTCATTAAACGGCACAAATCGTGGCAAATTGCCAAGCCTAATCCTGTGCCAACAATATTGCGATTTTTGCGAACATCCAGTTGCTCAAACGGAGTAAACAGCTTTACCAAATCTTCCTGTTTTATGCCGATTCCAGAATCGGTTATGTCAAACCGCATATTATTTTGGGCATCCAACCAAACTTGAAAATCTACCGAGCCTTCGTGCGTGTATTTGAACGCATTAGAGAGCAAATTTGTTAAAATTTGTCTAACTCGGTTTTCGTCGCCGTTTGCAAATTGCGGAAAATCGTTGGTTTTTTTTAATGTAAACGCCAAATTTTTTTGCTTGCTAATTAACGAAAACATCGAGTGCAATGTATCAATTAAACTTGTCAAGCTGTAATTTGTGAGCACCAAATCTAATTTGCCCGCCTCGATTTTCGAAAAATCCAAAATATCGTTGATTATGGCTAACAAGAAATCGGATGCTCGGCGAATATCTCGGATATATTTTTGGTGGGCGGGATCAATATTTAGGCGATCGAGAGCGGTTGCCATTCCCAAAATTGCGTTCATCGGCGTGCGAATTTCGTGGCTTACCATTGCCAAAAAGTCCGATTTTGCGTTGTTGGCTTTTTCGGCACGTTGTTTTTCCTGCAAAAAGTCCGTTAAATCAATCATTACAAGCAACGTTCCTTTGGAAAGCCCGCCAATTCCCAAGACAACACGCAACTCGATGGAATAATATCGCCGATTGCCCGAATTGTCAAAATCTGCCCAAAAATCTAATGCGTCGGTATCAGTATCGCCTTTGGTTGCCAAATTGTCAACTGCACTTTTTAAGGTTGCCATATCGTCTTCTGATAAATATTTGCTTAAAACTTCGTCATATTTATGCCCTTTTATAAAGTCAAAATTGGGAATATTCATAATTATCAGTAGCGAACGAGTTGTTAAAACAAAACGCCCGTCCTCGTCCAATAGCGTGATTATGTTTGGGCAATTTTCGATTAAAATTTCGGTGTACGCTTTTTGTTTTATGTTGGCGGCCGAAAGCGCGTTACTTAGAATATCTTTAGCTTCGGCGGCACGTGTAACTCTATCCAAAAAACTTTTTGAAACACGAATATTGCGCTCAAGTTTTTTGTTTTCTAATTTCAACTGCCTAATTTCCTCTTGAAGAGCGGCAATTTCTATGTTATCCGACATAACGTCCTCCGTCTAAAATACGCAAGCAATAAAAGTGTGGTTGTGAAAGCGATTTGCGACTTTTTCATCTGAAAACAGTGTGGGGCAAATTTCGCCGCCAGAATACAGCATTAAATAAGGTATTTTTGCGTTTAACTTTTGGCTAACAATATCCATTTCCAAATATTGGTCCGCGCCAAGCGTAAGACATCGCCCAACGCACGAAAAAACCAACATTCCGTTTGCGGCATTTTTACTAATATCGTCAACAATTTTTGATACAACTTTGCCAGTGGATTCTAGCACGCTTTCTTTGGTTGACGGTGCAAATGTTAGCGTACTGCCTTTTGGAACATTGCCAGCGCAAACCGCATTACCTTCCGAAGTTATTGTTACAATGGTTTTAGAAACAGTTGGCGTTCCATCGTTGTAATCTAGCACAAACGGCAAAGTCATCATCGCCCAAGGATTTTCCGCAACCGAGGAAAGTCCTGCATCTTCCAAAAAACTTATAACAGGTTTACCGTTCAGCTCGGTTACGAGATGTCCCATGCTTTGCGTAACAACTGCACTTTTATCTAGCAGATTTTTTTCTAGCGAGTGAGCAATGTAAAATTTTGGCGTAATATCGCCAAAAAACAATATCATGGACATTTTATCAGAATAATATTCATTTTTATGAATAACAAAACAATTTTCGAAAGTGGGCGAATCGTCAACCGCAAGCGAACCAAAACACGGCACTCCGTCCGAACATTTAGAAAGCACATCAACATAATCGTCGCCAGAGTTCATTTTTATGAACGGAGCAAATGCGAACATTAAAGCAGGTTTACTGGCTTTTCCAATTTTATTGCTGTATTCGTCAACCGTTTTATTGTAGGCATCCGATATAGCGGCGGTTGTGTTGCCGTCTTCCAAGGAAGCAGTTAAAACGGTTGCAAAATCAAGGCTATCGCTAGTAATAACCATAATCGTAAGCAATAGTGCATCTTTTTGCTCGCCTGTGGAAAGTGGGCAAGTAATTAAGCCAGTGGTTTCAAAAGGAAGTGCCTCAGCAACAGCCTGTGCAATGCCAGACAAAACAAATTCGTGGTGGCAAGAGATAATAGCAACCGAGTTTGCAAGCAACGAGTTTGACAAGTCAAGTTGTAGCAAAATTTCGTCAACAGCGGTTTGAGTGTCGTCCATGTCGGTTGTGCAGGCTATAAGTGTTTTTATCATTTTTTTGCTCCTTATAATTTTTTTATTTTATATTTTTTATTTGTTTTTTGTAAGTTTATAAATTTATTGTATCACAAAATTTTTAATAATGCAAAAAATTTCTAATTTGTTTTGTGTTGTGAGAAGATATTAAATCAATTTGATAACAAATGCGTTGATAAAAAATTCGGGCGGATAATATCCGCCCCTACGGTTTGCGTTTTGTAGGGGCGGATATTAT
>WRKG01000035.1 GCA_009778185.1 Bacillota bacterium | reverse complement strand
CCGCCCGTAGGGGCGACCGTCTTCGGTCGCCCGTTTGTGCGTTTCGATATTTCTGCAACATAGGCTTAAAGTTAATGACATTGATATTATCCGCCCGCATTTTGCTTTAACGCCCGCATTTTTAGAAAATTGCGTTACTGTACTTCCAAAATTATTCCGACAAATTCCCAAACAATTTTTTTAGCCTACGCAAAGGACGAGTAATTTTCCAAGATGTAGAGGTTTCCAGTTGAGAAATCCGATTTTTTAGGTTGTCAATTTCCTCGTTTTTGCGTTGGATTATTTGTTGATTTTCTGCATTTTGTTGGATTTCGTCATTTTTTCGCTTGATAATTTTGCTGTTGTAATTATGCACAATGGCGGCGGTAACTGCATTGTTGTAGGCTTGTTGCAGCCAACTTTGGGCGGTTTCTTCTGAAATTGGCGAAACATTTAGCACAACGTTCAAATATTGCAAATTTTTGGTCAACTGAATTTTTCGCAAATATTGGCGAGTTTCGGCGTTTTTGCAAAATGCAAAAATTGCGATTGTGCCAATTTCGCCTATTTGTTCGCCGTCATCTAGCGGAGTTCGGCTTATTTGGATTGGAACAATAAAATCCAGTAAAAAATTTTTGCTTGACAACAGCGGCACAAAGGCACTTTCATTGAAAATGTTCGTGAAAAAAATAAGGCTGTTTTCTTCAGATTTTTCAAGCATATCTAAAATAAAATTTTGCTTTGAGATAGGTTCAATTTCGTTTAACGTTGTATTTATCACTAAAATATCGTTTGTTTGTAGCTTTGCATTTTGCAAAGTTTTTATCTGTGCAAATTTTTTGTATAAATATTCGTCAAAATTGAATTTATACATCGTCTCAAATATTTTTTGCGGGATGCCATAAATTTTAATGTTTTTGTACAAAGTCAACCCGTCAATTATTTGCTGAATTATGTACAATCTATCTAAAATATTAAATACCTTGACATATTCCCTGTTAAGCGCAACAACTTCGTCAACCATTGTTTCGAGTTTTGCTTTGCTACCTGATTCCACCAACAGCAGTTGCTTAATTTTAACATTGGGAATCCACTGGCAAAATTCTATCGGCATATTTGCGTCAACATATTTTACGCCACGCTGTTTTAGCGGCTCTAAACTTGTGATTGAACTTTCCCTTGTGGGATGCGGATGATACGTGATTTCGTTTTGTCTATTTGCAAAATATTCTAATATTGTTGTGTATAAAAATAAATATTTATCTTTATTGTACAAAATATCTTTGAACGCAACATTGTGATTTTTAGAAAGCAAATGAGTAAAGCCCGTGCTAGACGGCAACAACATAGAAATCGATTTATTTTGCAAAAAGTTTATATCTATATTAAAACAAGATAATATTTTTTGTTTATCAGATTCGTTGATAAGGTCAAATTGTTTGTCAAAATCAAAAATTTCGATAAGTTGCCGTTCCGATTCCGCCAATAATTGGTTGTCAAAAAATTTTGTACTGGGAAAAATCATTATTTTGTTTACCACTTTATTATTTTCGTCCACCGAAGAGAGCTTTTTTAGCAAATTGTTCATTCCTTTGGAGCAGCGTACAGCGTTCATTACAAGCGGCTTGGTAAAAACTTGGCGATTCGGCACGCTGTCAAAATGTACATAAGAAATCCCGCAGTGCCTTAAATATAGAGCAAAACCGCATAACCAATCGTAATGTTCGTAAATAGCGGTTGCCTTTTTTAAGTTGATTTTGCGTTCTTCGAAAATGGGACTGTAGGTAGATGTTAAAAATTCCAAAGTCTGCTGTTCGGTGTTTTTGCTGTACAAATCAAGCGGCAATTCTGGCAACAATATTGTGTCGTCAAATATTTCGGATTGTTTTAAGTTGTCAAATAAAGGCTTTTTAATTGCTATCTAAGGCAAATCAGCAACGTAAATTAAAATGGCTTTTTCGTGGCGATGCTTTGTCAACCGCAATGCGAGTATTTGATTAAATACCGCAAAATGCTCCATCGAGTAAATTATCATAAAGTTTGTTCCTCCTGTTTGTTGGTTTTATGTGAATAATGCCAAAAATTGGCTATATTGCTCATTCCGCCGCCAAATTTCCTCGCAAATATCTCTAACAGCCCCAAATCCGCCATTTTTTGTGGAAACATAATCGCAAATTTCTCGCACTTCCACAGCAGAATCCGCTGGACAAGCCTTAAATCCACAAAGTTGCATTGCCGCATAATCATTCAAATCATCGCCGATATATGCGGCTTGCGAAAGGTTGATATTTTGCCGTTTCGCTAACTTTTGCAATTCTTCCCTTTTATTTGGGATATTTTGCAAAACCAAACTAATATCCAATTCTGCGGCACGGCGGCTTGTCGCTTGCGATTCTCTGCCTGTTAGGATTATTGTTGTTATTCCCAATTTTGGTAGGGCTTTCAAAATTAAGCCATCTTTCACGGAGAATTTTTTGGTTTGGGATATTTCCTCGCCGTTTTCATTGTAAATTATTCCGCCGTCCGTCAAAGTGCCGTCAACGTCCAATATTACGTGCGTTATCATAAAATCCTCCTACAAAATTATTCCATTGCGGATAATGTCAAAACTTGTGATTATGCCGTCAATCTCACGTTTTTCGTTTATTACCGCCAATGTGGCAATCCCATTTTTCGACATTATCCGCAACGCATCAACCGCAAGCACTTCCTTTGTTACGTAAACGGGATTTTTCGTGCTAAATACATCGATTTCAGCATTGTAAATGTCAACCTTTTTTTCAAAAGCCCGCCGAATATCGCCGTCTGTGAGTATTCCTGCCAATTTATTGGCTTGCGTTGCCACAAATACTACTCCCAATTTCTTTTTGGAGATTTCTATCAGAGCATCTTTTACGAGTGCCTTTTCGTAAATAATTGGGATTTTCTCGCCTGTGTGCATTATTTCCTGCACTCGCACTAGCAGCTTTTTGCCAATCGAGCCAGCAGGATGATACAACGCAAAATTTTTGCGGTTGAAATCTTTTAAGGTTGACACAGCAACCGCCAACGCATCTCCGATAACCATTGCCGCCGTTGTGCTGCTTGTTGGTGCTAAATTTAGGCGGCAGGCTTCTTGGATTTTCGGCGTTAAAATCGTTAAATCGGCGTATTTCGCCAAATCGCTGTCGGCGGCGGCTGTGATTGCTATGCTTTTTGTGC
>WRKG01000034.1 GCA_009778185.1 Bacillota bacterium | reverse complement strand
CCCATACATTGCCGAATTTTAGCCGTTCGCCCAAAACGCCCGCCATAATTCCGCCGACTAATCCGCCAGCCATCATCACGGCTTGGCTTATTCCGACAAATTCCATGCCCATTTATAAATGCAGCGTAACCAAAGAAACTCCTAAAACCATGTCGAAAAGTGCCGAAGAATCGCTTATATACAGCACATACAGCGGCAACGCAAACGTTATTACCATGTTGCCAAATAATGTCCTCTTTTGAACGAAAATTTTGGGAAATTGCCCCTTGAACATTCCCAAAATTTTGCTACAGTTAATCCTGCACTAAAACTATTTAACCTAGTTTTTTACTAAAATTTTCTAATTTCACCCTAATTTTCCAACAAATATTTCTGAAAAACATCAATTCCCAACGCACCAAGCGGGGCAGTTATCAAAATAGCCAAGACAGCAACCGTCAAAATTTTGTTTCCTGCGGCAATGCCAGCCGCCAAGGGTAATCCGCCGATTGCCGCTTGCACCGTCGCTTTTGGTAGATACGCAATACCGCAAAATAGCCGCTCTTTTGCGTTAAATTCGGTTTTTATTAGGCACAACAGAACTCCCAAAAATCTAAAAATAAGCACCGAAAAAATCAACAAAATTGCAGAAAATCCCTCTTGCACGGCGGTTTCTAAGTTGATTGTTGCTCCCACCAAAACGAACAGAAAAATTTCTGCGATAATCCAAATTTTTGAAGTTTTATCAGAAAGCCGTTTTGCAATTTCTGAATTTTTGGCTAAAATTGTTGCTCCCATTGCCATTACTGCAAGCAATCCCGACATATGTAGAATTTCTTCCACCGCAACAAGCAAAAACGCCAAACTTAACATAATTATAAGTTTTATGGTATCTCGTGGCGAAAATTTTTTGAAAAAATTTGACAAAATCCAACCGCAAAAAAAGCCGATAATTGCACCTAAAATTATGTTTAACGGTATCTGCAAAAATTCCGCAAAACTTGAATTTCCGCCCATCGCCATTCCGAGAAATGCACTAAACAGCACAATAACAAAAATGTCGTCCACGGATGCACCCGCCATTATCAGTTGCGGCACATTTTTACGAGTTTTTCCGATTAAAACAAGCATTTTTGGTACAATTACCGCTGGAGAAACCGCCGCAAGTACCGTTCCCAAAATTGCCGCATCTAACAGCGTAACGCCCAATAACAGCGGTGCAAACACGATTGTCGCCAAAATCTCAAAACTGGCGGGTACAAAGCACATTAAAACGGCTGGTCTTCCAATTTGCCGCAAATCGGAGATATTTAACGCAAGCCCCGCACGTATCAAAATTATTATTAGAGCAATCCGCCGAATCTCCGAAGAAATCTCCAAAATTTGCGGTGCAATCAAATCCAGTAAAAATGGGCTTAATACGATTCCGACAATCAACATTCCTGTAAGCCCTGGTAAACGGATTTTTTTCATAATTTCGCTCAGCGTAAGGGCTGCTAGGATTAGTATTGCTAGTGAAAATAACATAATATTTCTCCAATCTAAATTTATAATTTTGGTAATTCTGTAAATTCGCCAACCGCCAGCAAACCGCCGTCCGCCAGCCTTACTAGCGTATGCAAACATCCTGCCGCAACTTCTACAACATTTCTCAAATTTTGCACATCACATTGTCCAAAATCATTCCAACCGCAGGCAATTACTGTTCCGTTGGCTTGCAAACCCACTGTATGACTGCTCCCAGCGGAGATTGCTATGATGTTTTTCCAGTTGGCTACTTCGCATTGATTGTGCTTGTTCCAGCCTGTTGCAAGCACCGTGCCGTCCGATTTTAAGCCGATTGTGTGCGAATATCCCGCAGAAATATCAACCAAATTTCTCCAATTTTGTATGTTGCATTGTCCGTGAGTGTTGATTCCTGTGGAAAGTGCCATGCCGTCCACTGTTATAGCTACTGTGTGCCAATCTCCCGCCGCAATTTTTGCTATATTTCGCCAATCGGAGATGTCGCCCTCGCCGTGATGATTGCGACCCGCAGCGATTACTTCGCCGCTGTGCGTTACGCCGAATGTGTTTCGCCAACCTGCCGCTATTTGTGCGATGTTTTCCCAATCGGCTACATTGCACTGTCCGTGCTTGTTCCAGCCTGTTGCTGTAACTTTGCCGTTTGCCAAAAGTCCTACGCTATGCACGTTGCCTGTGTTGTTCGCAAGGTGGACGTTTCCAGCGGCTACTTCGATTATGTTCCGCCAATCGCTTACATTGCAGCATTTTTTGTCTCCTGCTGCTAGAACTTTGTCGCCTATGATTGCTAAGGTTTGTCGCCGTCCTGCGGCTATTTTTGCGTGATTCATGAAATTTCCTCCGAAAAATGTTGATAAATTTACTAAATTGCCGTCAAAAATTCCGTTGGAGATAGCACAAATCCCTCAACAGGATAATGTTTCATGTTTCCAGTTATTAACTTTGCACCAAAATGCAATGCTACATCTTAGAAACAGCGGTCTTTCTCGTCTATCATGGGGAACGTGCTTTTGGGCGGCTCGTGGAACAAGCTGTATTTTTTTACCTTGTTCAAAAAATCGTCAACTTCTTTTTCGTCAAAACGAAAATGCTTTCTTTTAAGGACTTCCGTGTATTCCGCTAAAATTGCGGCTTTGCAACAAAGTTGGATTCGCTCATCTCTATCTCTAACCATATCTGTGATTATAGCGTGGTTTCCTTTGCGAGAAATAAAGCCCGATTTATCTATCCACGGAGTAGCCGCTCGCAATTCCGCCAGCACAGCACATTGTTCACGGCGTTCTTTGCGAGATAGTGCAATTTCGGCGTTTATTTCGTCCATTGTCATGTTGCAGTTGCCGTTTTCTTCAGACTTCCGCCGCATCGATTCCAACGCCCTGCCAAAGGCTTCTGGGTCATATTCTTTTGTTTCTAATGCTTCAATACGCTCGCGCATGGTTTTTCCCCTTTTGGCAGGCTTTTCGGTGGATTTTTCCGTTGTAACGCTAGTCGCCTTTTCTAGCCCTGTATCTGCCACTTTCTTTACAATAATCATAAACATAGCAGATTCGCTTAATCCCGAACCCTCGCACAATTTGTCAAATGCGGTGCGTGTGGTTTCGTCAATTTGTAGTGTTAATTCTGTTGTT
>WRKG01000033.1 GCA_009778185.1 Bacillota bacterium | reverse complement strand
AGTGGCGATTATATCCAAAATGGAAAGTTTGCCGTCTTCCGTTTGCTTTTCTAGGTACGGATTGGTTATTGTCAACGATTTTATTATGCGTTTAATGTCCGCATTTGCGAACACCGCATTTAACAGCGAAATAAGCCCTTGTACTTCCGTTACAAACATCAGCTTAAACGCGTAATCTAGCCGTAAATCCATTAGTTGCGTGAAATCTAGGTTGTCCAAATAGGTTGTTTTGGGATTTTTCATTTTTTTGCCCCCTTTTCTATATTATATAGGATATTTTGGATTTTTGCAATCATAAAAAATACAGGACGAAACAACTTCGCCCTGCATTTCCCAAAAACTGAACTACTCCAAATCCCGCCAAACAACAATATTCCCCTCAAAAATCTGCTGCACAACTTCCGCCGACATATCCAAAATAGGATTCCCCGAATTAACAATAACAGCCAATCCGTCAAACAAAATCTCGATTGCGGCAACTTGTGCCAATTCGTCGTCGTGCAAGGTGCGCGAACTCATGCCAATATCGGCGATTCCGTCTATTGCGGCGGTTATTCCTGCGCTCGAGCCTGTTGAATGTACGTCGATTCGTGCGTTCGGATTGATTGCCGTGAACGCCTCGCCCAAAACCTCCACTATCGGAAACACGGACGTTGAGCCGCTAATTACAATGTTTCCAGTCGCTGTGCTGCCCGCAAACGGCGGAGCATCGTAATTTACAGGAATGTACCCTCGTTCGGCGGCTATTTCTTGGGCTTCGGCGGATAGAACAAAATTGATGAAATCCTGCACTAGGGGCGATTCGCTGGATTGGTCAACCACAAAATAAAACGACCTAAACAGCGGATAACTTCCATTGCGGACGTTGCTCGGCGTGGGCGAAACGCCGTCAATGCTAACGCTTGCGACCGTTTCGTTCAGCGAGCCAAGCGAAATATATCCAATGGAGTACATATTGGCGGCAACGGCTGTAAGCACCGCACCTCCCGAATTTTGAATATCCGCCTCGATAAAAGTATGGTCAACGCCGCCGCGGTCAATGCCGAGCAGCTCGATAAACGCCGCGCGCGTCCCAGAGCCGTCTTCACGAGATACAACGGCTATTGCCATATTGCTGTTAAACTCGCCATTTGCGGCGCTGGAGTTTTGGCAAGCGGTAAAAAATAGCACGCTTGCCAAAACCAAAAAAATTGCTTTTGAATTAAAAATTTTCATAAAATTCGTTCCTCTCTGTTTGGGAGGTTTTCTCCCTGATTAGTTTACTTTTACAGTTTAGAACGGCATAATAAATGGGATATTTAGCAGTTGATAAATTTTTGTAAAGTTGCACAGCCACAGCAAGCGGAATTTTTACGAAAGTTGCGGAAAAATTGCGAAAACAAGCGGATTTTCGTGATTTTTGGCGTTTACAATTTTGTTGAAATTTTATAATTTTGGCGGGATTTTGGCGGTAAAATTATATTATAAAATGGGAGTTTGCGGATTGTTAATTTTTTGTAAAATGTTTAATTTGGTTGTTTTTTGTGTGATTTTTTTGTAGATTTGCAAATTGTGAAAAATGTGAATTTATATGAAAAAAGAGCGGAGGATTTCCGCCCTGTTGGGTTTGTATATTATTCAAAATGTATTTGCGTTGGCGGAACATTGCCAAACTCGTTGCCGATTTCAACATCGCCAATGCCGAGTTGTCCGTATTGGTTGTTGCCGCACGCCCATAATGTGCCGTCTTTTTTTATGGCTAATATTGAGTGGTTGTCTTCTCCAGGTTTGCCGCCGTTAATGCAGATTGCGTGGGCTACGTTGTCCATTAGTTTGTCGCCTATTTTTGGATTATCATAAGTACCGTAGGTATTCCACAATGTGCCGTCTTTTTTGACCACTAGATTTGTATTGATACAGATAATGTCGCTTTTATGAAATACTTTGACTGTTACGTGGCGAGTATAATCCCTATTCTTTATCCCATCCCACCATATGCTACCATCGTTTTGTATTATGTAGTGTTCCCGACAATCTGATTCTCTATTGTAAAACTCTTGAATATCTAGCACATTTTGAAAACCCATAGAAGATGTTCCATCAGCAAAGAGTATATATCCACTGAGTGATAATTCAGAAGAACCATGAGAAAATAAGTTATCACTTGCCTTTTTAACCGTGTTCTTATTTTTTGAAAATATGAATACTGAATCATAAATTGATCTTCGATTTTGCCTTTCCCAAATAACACCATTTTTTGTTATTTTGTTTATATCAATAAATCCATCTATTCCATCTATGTTCTCTGCTTTATCTAGTGCATTAGTGATATGTGTACAATTTATATCGTGAGTAATCCACAAGGTATTATCCGTTTTCAAAAAGACAATCTGACGCTCGCTAAATTTAGCAGATTTTACATCCTTTAGTAATTTTTGTGGTTTATTTTTTCGGTCGCCTCTAACATTTCCCCACCTCCAAAGTCTTCCATCTGCTGTAATGGCAAATATCATACCTCCAATATCTGATAGCTGCCGTACCTCAAGTCCACTAAATTTTGCAGGTTTCACATTAAAAAACTTCAAGCGTTCATTGCCAACAAGCACATCATTGAGAAAAATCCCCTTATCCGCAAAATCGCTTGGTGCATCAACTTGCGGACTATTCACGCCAATATAAGTAACCCCTCGCACACTGCCAGGAATACTAAACTTATCCCCACAAAGATAAATCTCTTTAACATCTTCGTCTAGCAAATCCGCCAATTCCTCCTGCGAAAACGCAACACGGTCAATCGCCGCTAAAATTGTATCTTCGGCGGTAAATTGCTTTAATTTTGCTAAACGCTCGTTTCTGGCGGCTATTTCCTCTAAACTCATGGTTTCGTCTGCGGAATATGCTGCTCCCAAAACTTCGCATAATTGTTGCTTAAAATTTGGGGATTTCGGATTTAGCGACTTTACTTGCTCTGCCTCGTTTTCGTAATAGCGGTCGGTTAGCCATTCTGTAAGCCGTCCGTCGTCGTAATATCCCAAAACTGCCGCTAAATCAAAGTTTTCACGCAACTCTTCTAGGGTGCGTACTTGTTTGTCGTCCGCCATTTTTAGCGGAAATTTAATCTTTTTCATTTGTTTGTCCT
>WRKG01000032.1 GCA_009778185.1 Bacillota bacterium | reverse complement strand
GAGATGTCTTCACATTTATAAAACCTTGGGCGCCCGCCTGCCGGCGGGCAGGCTGCCCAAACCCGCAAGGACGCGCGCGCCCTTGACCCGCTTTTTTGATTAAATGGATATTAAAAATAGACTGTTGTAGAAAAGCTAGCGGATAATATTCTCCCCTACAAAGTGCCAAACTTATAGGCGGATATTATCCTCTCGCATTTTTTCTTTAAGTTGATTTAATATATTTTTTGCAAAATTACTAAAAATAAAACAGCGAAAATTTGCATTTTCGCTGTTTTATTTTTATCGCCAACCCAATAATTCCGTGGCTTTTTTGACGTATTTATTTTGCATATACAATTTTTGTGGCATTCCTGTGAAGTAATTTTCTATCATTAAGAGAGTTATTCCCTTGTCGATGGCAATGTCAAAATCGCAAACCCAGGCTAAATCTTGGTTATATGAATCTTTTAGCCCATATCGACCTTGCAAATTTGGCACTTTACAATAATATTCAAATGCCGAAATTACTTCGTTTGGCGTAAATATCAACGAACCCAACGCACCGCATGGCGGAACTGTTCCGTCATTTCCGTCTTTTAAGTTGGGATGAAATGGCGGAGTGCCGAATCCTCGGTAGCCGTGTTTACCTTGACAAGCGGTTAATCCCCAAGCATTTTCGTGAAAGCTGATAAATCCTTTTGGGTTGTCAATGGAATATTGCCGTGCCGCTTTGCTCGCCAAAACAGAGTTGTCAAACCAGTTTATGCCATCTTTGTCAACTGTATTTTTGAAATCGTACCAAGCATGAGAAAATTGATGTGTAAAAAGTGAACCTGCTGGAGAGTTGTAAAAGTTGTAACCGCCGTATTCGGCTAAATCTCGGCGAAAACCGTCGTAAATTGTGGCTGGCACAGGATATTTGGGATGTGCCACGCCCAAAATATATTGCATAAGTTGCTCTGCGTACATATCCCAAGCACCGAAACCGCCGCCTCGCGAGGGATCATATCCCATATAATAAACATTGTCAACCGTATTATGATACAGCGACCAGTTGACCCGCTCAAAAATTTGCTCAAATAATTCGGCACATTCTCCACCGAAATATTCGGCTGCAACGATTGCACCGTTCAAAAACAGCGAAGTATCTATTATTGAGGCACAATCGTAATACGCAAAATAGCGTTTTGCCGTTCGCATATCCAAAAAATGGTAAAAAAAGCCGTGTTCGTGGTCGGCGTTGTGCAGAAAGGTTTTTAGCGTTCCGATTGCTCTTTCTTCGCCAGCTGCTTTTGTTATGTAACCACGTTCAATTCCAATGGGAATCGCTGTTAGAGCGTAGCCAACGCCTGCAATGCTTGCAACGTTCTCCGAGCCTTTTTGCGTTTTGTCCAAAACTAGCCCATAACCAGGTCGTGCCTTGTCAGAAGTCGCACCATCCCAGAAGAAGTCAAAACTGGCGGCGTGTTCTGCCATTAAAAGTTTTTCTGTGTTCATAAAAAATCTCCAATCCAAATTAGCTTTTGTTTTTTCAACATTAACTAGTTTAACATAATTGTTGATTTTTTTCATTTATTTTTTGGAGATAAAATTTTATGGATATTTGTAGGGGCGGATATTATCCGCCCGCAAGGCTAAACTGGCGGATAATACCTGCCCCTAGATTTTGAACAAATGCGGTTTTTCAACGGTTGATTCGCATCATAAAAGCAACCCTGCCAAAAACCCTGTAGAAAACGCAATTTGCAAGTTAAATCCGCCAGTAACTGCGTCAACGTCCAAAGTTTCCCCTGCAAAATATAGCCCTTTAACCTTTTTGGATTCCATTGTTTGGGGATTTATCTCGGATACGTTTATGCCGCCAGCAGTTACGGTTGCCGCTTTTATGCCAGCTGTGCCTGTTGCAGTAAACTCCAAATTTTTGATGTTTTCCACTAACTTTGCACGAGAAACTTTGCTAAAATTATTGGCTTTCTCGGTGGAATTGTCCACCAAAAAAGGGACGATTCTCTTTGGGATATTTTCCAGTAAATCCAATAAATTGACAACTGTTTTGTTAGGGTTTTCAGCAAAAATTTTCAAAAGTTGTTGCTCTAAATCTTGTGCCGTTATATTTGGCAATAAATCGATAAAAATATCAATATTAGAAGAAAAATATTTTGCAATATCCAAAACAGCGGGCCCAGAAATTCCATTATGAGTAAAAAGTATACTTCCTGTGCTTACGTAAGTTTTTGCCGATTTTGGGGAATTTTCGCCATTTTTTTGAATAATTTTTACTGTTACATTTTCCAAAGTTAAACCTGCTAAATCGGCAATTTTTTTGTCAAGTTTATCAGGTTTATCAAATTTATTAGTCAAACGCCCACGCAACGGCACAAGAGCGGGTTGCAACGGAGTACAGCTGTGTCCAAGCTGTTTTGCCCAGTTGTAGCCATCGCCTGTCGAGCCTGTTCCAGGATAGGAAAGTCCGCCAGTTGCTATAATAACGGCTTGTTTTTGGGACAACAAATTTTGTATGTATTCAACATCTGCAACAGGGCTGTTTAACTGGATTTTTACGCCCAATCTTTGCAGTTCGTTTTCCAAGGCGGTTATAATGTCGCTGGCTTTGTCCGATTTTGGGAAAACTCGCCCATTTTCAACTTTTAGAGGAACTTGTAAATTTTCGAAAAAATCCATTAAAGCACGGTTGTCAAAAGTGTAAAAAGCACTATACAAAAATTCGGCGTTTGTTTTGGTTTGGCGGATAAATTCGTCAATATCGGCGGAATTGGTCAAATTGCAACGACCGCCGCCTGTGATTGCTAATTTTTTGCCAAGTTTGGCGTTTTTTTCTAGCAAAGTAACGTTGTTTCCGTTTTTGGCGGCTGTTATCGCTGCCATTATTCCTGCGGGCCCGCCGCCGATTATTGTTGCGTTCATAAGGCAAGATGCGTTAAATCGATTGGGATTTCTGCCAAAGTTTGCATTGGCTCGGTCAACGATTTATCCATAATTTTTTTGTTGCCTATCGAACATTTTACGATGTTGCTATTTTGCGTTATTTGCCA
>WRKG01000031.1 GCA_009778185.1 Bacillota bacterium | reverse complement strand
TTTCGTTTTGTTTATCAGTAAAATATTGCAACATTGTTGCGTATAATAGCAGATATTTATCTGGAATGTAGCAAAAATCTTTGAATCTGGCGTTTTGTTTTTTGGCAAGCAAATCTGTGAGTCCAAAACTGGATGGCAATAACATTGAAATTTGCTTATTTTTCAAAAAATTTATATCTATATCAAAACAAGATAATATTTTTTGCTTATCGGATTCGCTGATAAGATCAAATTGTTCGTAAAAATCAAAAACTTCTATAAGTTGCTTTTCTTGTTCAGATAATTGCACGTTGTCAAAAAAGGTTGCACTAGGAAAAATAATTATCTTGCTTATTGGTTGGTTATGTTCATTTATAGAGGGTAATGTTTTTAGCAAGTTATTCATTCCAACGGAACAATGTATACTGTGCATTACAGGAACTTTTTGAAGATAGCTTGTACGTTTTGGAGTGCTTCTAAATTGTATAAAAGGCAAATTATAGTGTTTTAAGTATATTGCGAAACCACACAGCCAATCGTACATTTCATAAATGGCAACTGCTGTTTTTAAGTTTATTTTATGCTCCTCAAAAATTGGATTATATGTGGACATTAAAAATTCAAGAGTTTGTTCTTCAGTATTTGTGCTATATAGGTTAAGCGGCAGCTCTGGCAAGCAGATTACATCGTCAAATATTTTGATATTTTTTAGATTGTCGAATAAAGGCTTTTTAATTGATATTGAAGGCAAATCAGCAACATAAATTAAAATTGCCTTTTCGTTGCGATGTTTTGTCAATCGCAATATTAGCATTTTGTCGAATGCAGAAAAATGTTCCATACTATATATTATCATAAAGTTATCCCTCTCTTTACGTTGGTTTCGTCATATTTTCCAACATTGTAAGCAGTTCATAATTTTCGGCTTTACGTGCCGCATGAATCGCCGCTCGGCGGGCTAATTCTTCCCTTATTACCTGTTGCAATTCCTGTTTGCCCTCAAAAAATAGTGCAAAATCGTTGAATTGCTGAATTAGGCGGCAATCGGATTTATCTTTTTCTCGCTGGCGATATGTTTTCCTTAAGTTTGTTACTTCCAAATTTTCAAACTTAAAGCCAAAAAATATAAAATATTTTTCATAGTCTGATATTAAGTTGTCATGGCTAATCAAAATATTTCCGTTATTATCGCAAGCGTAATTTGTTCTAACAATTCCCACTTTTTCAGGAAATTTTAATTGTTCGTTCGTATATTTCTCACGATTATATTTTTCTCCATGTTTGGACAAAATTGCTATATCCAAATCGCCCGAATTGCGTATCCCCAAAACCTCCAATGCTGCACTATGCACAATGCACACGTCTTCCAAATCAATATTATTTTCCGCAAGATATTTTTTCAAATCTCGCAAACGTTGTAAAAATGCCTCTCTGTAGTAGGATTTGATTATTTGCCGCCGAACTCGGTCATTGTTGGGCGAAAGTAGCAACCGCTTTAGATGCCGTGCTTCTTGTTCGTTAACGGCGGAGTGCATTGTTAAAAATGTCTCGATTTTGACATCGTAATGCAAAACTTCTCTCATGTGAAGTTTCATTTGCTTGCATTTTGCAAATATATCTGTGCCGCCGTTTTGCGTGTCTTCTACCAACAAAATTCGTACCGCCAAATTTTGCATTTTTAGAATGGATATTTTGCGATCGATAACCGAACCGTTCGGAGAATATGTATCTCGTTCCAAGCAATAAATTTCCTTTATGAGATTTTCAAACGCCATAAAATTATTGGTATAATCCAAATCTAGCCAGCCGACAACGTTGAAATTTTCGGCGACAACACTTTGTATATAATCCCATTTATCTTGCGTTGTGGCGAACAGGCAAAAAAAGCCGATATTTGGCTTTAAGTCGGCGTATGCACGAAAAATCCGCATCATATCTTCCGTTGTAAACCCGTGTTCATAAAACCATTTGCAGGTAAAATCCTTGTTTTGCCGCGGAAACTTTTGCACCCAAATATCTTCGTTTAGAGCGATTGCGGCGGCTGTACGGTGCATTCCGTCCAAAATATAGCCGTCTTCGCCGATTGGCACAGGATTATTCTTGTCAAAGCCGTTTTCCTTAATGCTGTTGAATGTGGCTTTTGCACTGGCGATAAAGTCGGCAATTCCAACTTTTTTGCCTGGGTCAAATTCGCCAAAACCGTCATAGCCGCCGTTGCGTGTCAAAAATAGCCGTGCATACAGCGACAAATGCTTTTCGTTTTCCGTGCCGTTCGCCCAATCACGAAATAGCAAATAACGCACCATAAGGTCAAGGCGGTAGGGGCTTATTAAATTTTTTGGGTCAATTTTTTGTGATTTCATAATTTTTTCCTTTCTATAGCTGATAAATGGATTTTGTCAAAAAAATCGGCTTGGGATTTATCGTCCGCAAATGCTTGCTTATTGCCGTGTTGATTTTTTCGTAACGGGGCATATCTATTGCACTGGATTCAACCGCCGTGGAGTTTGTTTTGTAACCAGAGCCGTCAAAACCTGCCAAAATCAACTTGCGAACGCCCAATTTGCACATTAGGTTGATTGACATCATTCCTGCGTTGCTTTCGATTGGCTCGTCTTCGCACAAATAATCTTTGTAGTTGACAATAAAAGTACGTTCGTCCTCGGCAACGTGCAAATTGGACGTACATATTAACGGCGGCGTTTCTGCGGTTTTCTGCTCCAAAAATGCAATGTGGCGGCGGCGATTCGACATAAAAATATAGTTGACATTCTCGTAAATATGAGCAATGCTTACTGCTATCGTCTGCGGATTATCCTGTATATACGCCAAAATTGCGGCTTTCTCTGTTTCGCTAGATTTCCCAGGTGCAATTAGCAAAACTGTTTGGTTGGCGAAAATCTTCCGCAATTTGGCTATGCTTTCGCTATCGTCAACATCTTTTGTGATGTAGCTTTTGTAAAGAGCGTTCGCATAATTTTTGTCAAACGAAATTTTCTTATCAGGAGCAATTTCGCCCAGCAATTCGGCGATTTCGTCAATCGGGAGCAT
>WRKG01000030.1 GCA_009778185.1 Bacillota bacterium | reverse complement strand
GTGGTCTCAAGGCTTGAAAAATGTTCAGCTATACTTGTGATTTTATCCATATAACTAATTTAACATATTTTAGGAATTTTGAAAATTGATTTCCGTGTCTGAACTTGGTCTTGATGTTGACATATCCCCAAAAATTTTGCCCCAGTTTGGTGTAAGCCCCAAGCGTTGGGTTGTGGAACGAACTTTTGCATGGGCAAACTATTCTCGCAGATTGTCTAAAGACTATGAAATATTAACTGTTCATGCGGAGAATATGTTCATGATTTCACACATGCATACTTTACTTCGGTCTTATTGACCGCCGGTTCTAAGATATTTTATCGCATTTCGCAAGATGTTTTATAGCTTTTTATCGTGTTAAGGGGGTTAATATTTCGGGAATTTAGGTTTACTAGAAATCTCACAAAATATAAATATTCTAATTGTAAACTTAATTTTTGATTCACGTTATAGATCTAACTGCTGAATCGTATTTTCAATATTTTCCGCCAAATCCTCGTCAGTAAGCAACAACTCTTCTCCACGAACCATTTTGAGAAAATTCTCCTCAACAAACTCTTGCTTTAGTTTTCTTATAAAAACGCCGTCCGAGATTAACCGAAACACCGTTACAGCTATTCCGCCAATATCCAGTCTATTGAAATCCTTTGCTAAAGCCACCCAAAGCACGTTGCTGAACGACGAAATCAAATTGGAATAGGTTACAATTCTTCTGGAACGCACGTGATACAGCCGTTTGTCGCCGTCTTTTTCGGGATTGTAGCACAACGAATGCAACATCGTTATTATCGCATTTATCAGAATGGCGAAAGTGGCTTGCTTGCCCACAGTTAAAACGTTTGCGGTGTCCAAGCCGTATGTTGCCAGCTGCTCCGCCAATTTTGGGTCAAATGCCTGTATTATCGGCAACGGTAGGCTTTTATAGGACGGCAAATCTGAACGCAAATGTATCGCCTCTTTTATCAGCGAACTGGCTATAATTTTTTTGCCCTCTAATCCCTCGTTTAAGAGCTTTTCTTTGCTGTATAGCATTACTTCGGCGGTGCTGGCTTGCTCTTTTATCATTTCTTTGTAGGTTCTGCCGTTTAGTTCGCCCGATTTTATGTGATATGACGAAAAATCCCAAGCAGTCAACGTTGCCGTTGCTATGTTGGCTGTGCCGAACAGCCAGCCCAAAATCGGGTCGTGTCCCAAGGTTTTGTATCTGTGATTTCTGCCGCTCAATCCCAAATCAAAATCGGTCGAACCAACCATCGCATCAAACGGGACGGGATTCACAATAATCTCCTGCAATGGCGGATTATACAGTTCTTTTGAGCGATATAGCAAATCGTGGCTTTTTTTGCCGACTTGCTTGTCCGCCTCATCATGGCTTATTTTGTCGGCAAATTTGGTTACAAACGCCCACCGCACACATTGCAGAGCCGTTGCAAATAGCAAAAACGCTACATCTGTGCTGGTTAAGGCGGTTTGAGATTCAAATTCTCGGTCTAAATCTTGCAAAATGTTTGCCGAATTATGGGCAACTTCCGCCACTCGCTGGGATTCCGCCGCCAATATGCCCACGTTGCTCAACGCCCACTCGGAGCGTTGGTCGGCTGATTTTTTCCTGTTTCGCAAATTTTGTAAATCTTGTAAAGTTTGCTCGTTCAAAGTAATCCCTCCTATTCTTGCGAGATAGCCGCTAGTTTTGTGAGTTTTTCTGTGGTTTCTGCCGCTTTGCTAATTTCGCCACGCAAATTGCTTTCCATAATAATTTTTTCGTAGCCCTCAATTATGGATTTATATTCGTTGATTTGGTCTTCCAAAATCTTTTTTTGCTCCAGAAATTTTTTAGCTTGGTTATCCAGTTTTTCCTCGTATTCTCGGCTTGCCTTGATATATGCGGAACTTCTAATTTCGTCTTCTCGTTGCTGAAAATCTTTGAAATAATATGCAGCAGTCCAGCCGACAGCTTCGGTAATGGCAACCGCTGTGGACGCATTTATTATGTTGCCAGCCACGGGAATCCAGCCAACCGCCAACTGCGAAACTCCTCTTCCGACAAAGGCGGCGGCAAGTGGAGCAACTATCGCCGTTGCCAGATTTTTGTCAACCTTTATTCCGAAGATTCCGCCCAGTGAGCCGAGCATCGTCATTTGCACAGGCGTAATTATTGCCGCATCTGCAAGCGGAATTTGTGCCAATCCTGCACCGCTCAATCCTGCACCTACCGCCGCCGCATGAATCGCCAAATTGGCTTGGATTGTTTCGGCTGTCGTAAATTTTAGGCTGTTGTCAACTTTGCCAGTTTTGCGGTGGCTTATTACTTCGGTAGTTGCCGATTGCTGATTTTTCAAGGTTTCTAGCAGATTTTCCAAAACCCGTCTTCCGTTTTGCTTCTCCCACAAAGTGGTTACAAGCGTGAATTTATCGCCGTTGCTGTGATGTATGCAAAAATTGCCCTCAAACAGCCAACCGTCCTTTTCTTGCGAAAAACCCATTATATCGCTATATTTCACAAAGTTTTTGGTAAAAGTGTCCACAAAATAAAATCCGTCAACCGTAAAAATGAAAAAATCGGACTTTAAACCGCCAAACACTTCAAAAGATTGAGCGGCAACAAAATCTTCAAAAATAAATTTGCGGTCAACCTTTTTCAGTTGTTCACGGTATTTTTGCGGAATATCCACATATGTGTAGAATGGATAAGAATCGGGATTTTTCAGCAGTTCCCGCATGGCAGGTTGGATTATTTCTAATAATATTTGTTTTTTATCGTTCATTTTTTAACCTCCTATTTGTGCCAATCCTGCGTCAACCAATCCCGCAGCATGAATCGCCAAATTGACTTGGATTGTCTTGGGTGTCGTAAATTTTGTGCTGTTGTCAATTTTGCCAGTTTTGCGGTAGCTTATTAGACTTCCTCAGAAATCACGGAAATCAATTTTCACCACCCCCCAAAACCTCAAGCAACTTATCACAATTCAATAAGCACCCAAACATGATTTTGGATAAGGGGAGTTTTGAG
>WRKG01000029.1 GCA_009778185.1 Bacillota bacterium | reverse complement strand
TCGGAGGGGAGCAGATGGTAGAATATAAATTTGAACACGTTATGACTTTGTCTCCCAATCAGTATAGATATATGTGCGAGATTGGCTTAGGTCTTGAGTTAAAGCCGTTCTTGTTGTCTGACAAACAACCTGCTATTATTGATACTGGTTGCACAAATACGCTCATTCGTTTACCGCTTGCCAAAAAATACGGCAGAAAGCGGAATCACACACAAGCCGTAGTAATAGGCGGCAGAGAATACGATGCGACTTTGTACACAATCCGCTATTTTTACGTGGGCAATTTTTGCATACGGCATTTGCCAGTTTTGGCGGCGGAGTATGTCGGCACTTGGTCGAGGAATATTCTCATTGGTGCGAGTGTATTGAAAAACTGGCATTTTGGGTTACAGCCGAATAATCACGAACTGCATTTTTCGGAGGTTTCGGATAAGTATAATTACTTTTTTGACCAGTTTGGCAATTATCAAGAGGTGCTTTTTGACAAGTTTGATGAGTTTGACGAAATGGACGAGGTGGAATGAGCCAAAAAACAAGGCGAGGAAATTTCCCTCGCCTTGCCTTGTTACTGCATTTAGCCGCCTATTTCTCCGAAATCGGCCCGCCTGCTGCCTGCCTGACCTGACTGCCCTGACTGCCGTCAGGTAGGCGACGGGCAGGGACGGACAGGCAACCAAATCTCCCAAATATAATGCTCGTCAATTTTGCCGCCTGGATATGAATCTAAATGCGGAACGTCCTCGTTGCGGACGTAATTGCTTTGCGGCAACCATTCTGTCATAATCCTCGTCCATGCGGCATTGTACGCTATTGGGCCAGTTTCGCCTTTTATGGAGAACACAGCCCATGTTGCCGCAGGTACAGTTTTGAACGATAAATTGGGAATGTCGGGTTTGTCGCCCTTGTACTCTGCACCGATTGTCAGCGGCGTTTTGCCGTCCACCGATTGAAAATCATACACGCCGATTTGCCAAAAAGGTGCGGTGTAATAGCTGGGATTTCCGCCATTATACAGGGCTTGATTGAACGTGCCGCTACCGTCTGGTCCATCGCCGCCGTCCAAAAACTCTCCCCACAGCGTTTTTTCCCAGGGAAGTCCCTCTTGCTCGTACCCTGAAAGTCCCATAACTACGAAACTTTCTCGTTTTTCAATTCTAAAATCCATCTCAAAAACTCCTTTTATTGTTAGTACAAAAGAGATTGGCGGATAGGTTTTTAGCGGCACACTTAGCTTGCGGGCGGCTTTTGGCGATACGCCGTGCAGTTCCTTAAACGCCCGTGCAAACGTCGTCGGCGATTCATAGCAGTATTTTAGAGCAATGTCGATAATTTTTTCGTTGCCTTTTTGAATGTCGAAAACGGCTTGCGATAAGCGGCGGCGGCGAATGTATTCCGAAATTGACATCTCTGCCATAAACGAGAAAATCCGCGAAAATTCATATACCGAGCAGCCCACAATTTTTGATAGCGATTCATACTTTATCGGTTGCGTGAGATTCTGCTCAATGTGGCTAAGTACCTTGTTCATTCCTGCTAACCAGTCCATGCAAATCCTCCTGTCTGTTGTTATTATAGTATAGCACATCGAGTGAATCTTTACATTTTTTGCTTTTTTTGGATAGCTGGGAGGTTTCGGATAAGTATAATTACTTTTTTGACCAGTTCGGCAATTACCAAGAGGTGCTTTTTGACGAGTTTGACGAAATAGACGAGGTGGAATGACGAAAATGGTGAGATTTGCACCGCCAAAAAATAATTATTACAAAAACTCGATTAGTTATTACAATATCTCGCACAACCGCAAAATTATGCTATACTAATATTATCAAGCGGCAAAACTTCACGCCACAACCATTCCGCCAACGCCGATTTTTCGCCATTTTGCTTAAATAGGATTTCACAACTTCTTACAAATTTTCAGCAATGGCGGCAATCTAATTTATATTTTGGAGGTAATCAAAAATGGTAAAAATGGAGAAAGACAAAGTATGGACGTACCAATATGGAGAGTACAAAATTGAACTAAAGCCCTCTCTTGCAAATTTTGAACTGTACGTCAACGGAGAAGTGCAAGCCACCACAAAAGGCGGCATTAAGTTTCAGCTTTCAAGTGATATTGTTCTAACGGCTAAACTGCCAACTGGCGAAGATGTTCTCGCTATGAAAAGGGAAAAATTACTGAAAGAAGCCGAGATAATTTTATTTGTCGGTCAGTTATTAACTCCGCAATAAACAGGCTAAAGCCAAAGTAACAAGGGCTACCAATCGGTAGCCCTAATTTCAAGCAAATCACAAATTTTTGCACATTTTGGCGATTTAGAAAATTTTACAAAATTTGTTGCAAATTATTTTGCGGTTTGGTATAATTATTTTATCAGCTACCGTCCTTACGGTGGCGAGCCAATTTATCTTAGGAGGGCAACAGACATGAATAATATATTACACGCAAAGATTGAGGAAATTCCGAAAGAGCATAATAATAAGCACGAAGGATACGAATATTACAGACGAAGATTTACGCCGCTCGGATTTGCAGAGCAATGTGAGGTTTCAATTTATGAAATTCCTCCAGGAAACGCAATGTGTCCTTATCATTATCATGTAATGAATGAAGAAACATTCTACATAATAAGTGGTAAAGGCTTACTAAAAACACCCACAGGCGAAAAAGAAGTTTTGCCTGGCGATATTTTGTTTTTTCCTGCCAACGAGAACGGCGCACATAAGTTGACGAATATCTCAGATACAGAAATGCTAGTATACTTAGATTTTGGTACTCGAAACGAAATAGAAGTTGCCTTTTACCCTAATTCTGGAAAAATTGGAGTGTGGGGTAAAAACATCAATAAAATATACAAGGAAAATCAAAATGTTGATTATTATAACGGAGAATAACATAGTATAAGCATTATCTTTCCGTCCGCCGCCGTTCTTATGGCGGCGGCAAAATTTACAAGGCGGTGTTAATTTGAAAATTGAATACAAAGAAAACACACTAACAGCAGACGAA
>WRKG01000028.1 GCA_009778185.1 Bacillota bacterium | reverse complement strand
GTCCTCGGTCGCCCGTCCCCTGTGTCGTTTAAGTTAATGACATTGGGATAATATCCGCCCCTACAAACCGCCAAACGTAGGGGCGGATATTATCCGCCCGCATTTTTTGCCTGTCCGCAGCAGGCGGGTTAAGTTGATTTATTTATTATAATCTGCGAAAAATATAATTTTCGTTGATTTCATCGATTTCAGCGATTTCTTCGAATAGTTCTAATATTCCGAAAATTTCATTTGTATCGGAAAATAACAAATATTCTCCGTCAAAATGCAGTTGACGAGAAGAAAAATTTTCATCTAAAGCAATTATAAAATTTGTGGTTGTCAAATTTATCATAGAGCCATCTTCAACGGGCAAAACCCAGGGATGCTCTCGGCTGCCGATTATGCCCCTAATTTGTGCATTTATTGCCCAATCCACGCTCGCCAAGCTAGAAATACGTGGATTTATTTGCGGTTGATGGTAGCTAGGAGCGTTAAACAGCAATATTGTAGCACTGGAATCATTGGATATTTCCCAAGTTTCCATTTTGTCCAAAATTCCCAAAACAATGCGGTTGTCATTATATTCGACCGCTCGTAACGAAACAAGTTCCAAAGTAAAGCCAGAAAGTGCGAGAAAAATTGTCGGCACGGCAAACGCAAAAATTATCCGTTTTGTAATTTTTTCTGGGCAAATTTTTAATAGCAATTTTGCGGACAACTCCATTAAAATTGCGAGTCCAATCAAGGCAAAATAAAAATTGCGCACCCAAACCCAATTATCTTCCAAAATAAAATAGATTGACAAAGTGCATACAGCCAAAATTATTGCAACCACCAACGACAAAAACGATTTGCTGCGTTTTTTTGGTTGCATAACAGTAAATATTGCCAAAATGACCGCAAATATAGCTATAATCACAAATAAGATTGTATATTGATTTAGCAACAGCGATAATCCCCAAGATATAGTATTTGTTACAGTTGGCACTTGCTCGTAAATGAAAGTACGGATGATTCCAGCTGTAACGCCGCTAAACCGCGCAAAAATGTTCAAATTTAGGCTGCCGCGGTCGCTAAAATATCCAACGTTTCGCACCAAAAAATAGTATGTACCGATAATCGTTAAATTTGCAAATGGAATAATGTATAGCAACTTATTTTTTATGTCATTTCGGCGGAGCAACAATACTCCTAGCGTTAAAACAAACGAAAATATAATAGTTTGCTCGTAAAAACCCTGTGCTATAACGCCAAAAAATAATGTGGTGGCTAGATAGAAATTTTTGGGGATTCTTGAAAATATGCTGTAACTGTTGTATGTATCAATCATTTGCAATTTTATGCTATTTTGACGTATATTAGATTTATCGATATATTTTAGTAGCAAAAAGATAGCTAAAATTGCGAAAAAGCTAGAGCCAACGATTCTGGTTGCTGCGTTAATCCAATAAGTTGCCTCGGTTAAAGTTGGGAAAAACGCAAAAAAAACAGTTGCTATTCTTCCCCAAGTGATTTCGCAGCTAGTCAATATCCTATCTAATAGCACTATAGAAACAAATCGCATAATGGTTAATGCAAGCAAAGCGTACGCCAAATTGGGCCACAACGGAGCAACAATAATGAGATCGTTAAGCCAAGCCAACGGGCGAAATCCGTAAAGCGAATATAAATTTATGGCGTGCATTAAATCGTTTTGGTAGGTGGACAAAAGCCCGTATGCAAACCAGTCATCCGCAATGACAATATAATCAAAGCCAAACGGAAAAACCTGTACAAGCATTATAATAAATATTACAATATAAAACACTTTGTTATTAGAAAAGAAACTTTTAATTGCATCTGTCATTTTTGCTACTCCTATAATAATTGTTCGATTGGTTTTTGGCGGTTTTGGCTACATTGCGTTGCGTAGGTTTTCGACGGTTTCTATGGGTAAATCGGTTGATAATGCTATATTTTCGATAGAATTACCTAAAGATAGCATTCTTTTTGCTATTGATACGCTGTGTTCTTCTTCATGCTTTGCAAGATGTTTCTTAAATTCTTCGCTATGTACGTATATATCATAAAAAAATTCTTCTCTCCAGCCTTTTCCCATTTCCATTACCTCCTTAAAAATTTTTTTGTTAGCTGCTATTATTCTGTCGTAAAACGGATTTCTTGATTCAAATTTGTTTATTTTATTGCCTTTTTCGCTTACTAATGCTAGCTCTTTTGCATTTAGTCCGCCACGCAAAGTGTTCAAAAATATGTTGCTATCTTGCGACAGCTTTTTGCTCTCCAAAATTTGCATAGGAAAAACATCGCCATTAACATAATATATTCCGCTTTCCTGTTCGGTAACGTTAAGTTGTCTTTCGGTTTGCAGATACTTTATCAACAACCTTGGATAACGGTTAATTACAAATGTTATTGTTATTTCGGCAAGTGGCACATTGTTAAAAGTTGCGTACAAAAAGGCGTAACCCATAATTTTGTGATAATCGGATATTGTTAAGCTGTCGCTCGGCGATTTGTATTCTGTAATGTTGTGCATCCTAAATATTTTGCCGATATTTTTGTTGATTGTAACGGTTGGATCTTTTTTTATTAGCAGAACGTCCATTATAAGTGCCTCTTCGCTTAGCTGATACTCGTCTATAAATTCTAAAAAGGGGAGAAACTCGTCAAATTCTAGTTTGTAGCAAGCGTAAAATGCGTTGTGCCAATATATTTTTTTATTCATAAATTTGTACAACTCCTTAACGATATTATATTTTATTGGGCAAATTTTGTCAATAAAAAAGGGCGAATTTTTACCCTTTTTATTGTTGCGTTTAGTTTTGATTTAACATTGTAAATTTATAAATATATTCTAATATCGATAAATTTATATTTATAATTTCGCAGTTCTTGGCTGGTCAATTCCCAATTCTGCCTTTAGTGCCTGTTGCATAAATTGCGAAAAATTTATATTGGCATTTTTTGCGGCGACATTTAACCACATTGG
>WRKG01000027.1 GCA_009778185.1 Bacillota bacterium | reverse complement strand
AAACCCGCCACGAATCCTCGCACCAGCCATGCTGAACCCTTGACAAGGCGGGCCGCCGATAATTATATCTGCGGCGGATAAAAGTTGGCTTTCGTCAACATTTTTAATATCGTCAACTATAATTTGCGTTTTTGCGTGATTTTTTGCGTAAGTTTCGGCGATTGTTGCGTCAAATTCCACGGCGTGAGTTATTTCAAAACCTGCTTGCGTGAATCCGCTGGAAAATCCGCCGCAACCTGCGAATAAATCGATGACTTTTGGTTTCATTTTAGCACCTCTGTATTTCCTTAAAAGCAAAATTTTTTGGTTGCTCTAATATTTTACCAATTAAATAGTCGCTGGTCAATACGCTAAAATTTCCAAGCATCAAGCATTTCACATCAATCAAAACGCCGTGCACAATTTCATATGTAAATCCTGCAATTTTCCAATCACTGTAGGCTGTGCCGATATATTTGGTGTTTTCGATATTTCTTGCATTTTCGCCAATCTCAAACAAATTACACGCCGCATTATACGGCATCACAAAAACATTGAAAACTGCCGCAAATTCCTCCAAATTATGTACAAATTCGCCGTATGTAATCTGCTTGTGTATATCGGAAGTTTCGGGCAAGTGCCGTGGATTCGCCGTTATGCCGTATTTGTAATATTTTGCATCTAAGATAAATGCGTATTTTTCGCCGTTTTTCTCGGAAATCATTATTGTATCTGGTCGCAAACTGTGATTTTTGGTTGGATTTTCGGTGTTTGTAAGTTGCCAATATGTCCGTGGAAAATATCTTGATTTATCCGCAATTCCAAAAATTTTGTCAACCATATATTCCCAAATATGCTCAAAATTTTCTGTGCCGAAGGAATAATTTGTGTTTGCGTCCGCACAATCCAAGATGTCCAACATACTGATAAATAGCCGTTTATCAGTATCGTTAAATGTTTGATTTAGTTTTTGGCGGATAACGCTTGCAAATAGCGGCTTGTTTAGCCTTAATTGCGGTTTTCGTGGCATTTCAGCTGAGAAAAGCCAACCCAATTTTTGAAACGCCGCAAACACACAAAACTCGTGAATTTGCGTGATTAAATTTTGTGTGTTGCTTGCAAATTGCCTTGTTTCAAACTGCGTGTAAACTGGCGAACCGTCCGATTGCAACAATGGCTTGTGTTTGCGGATTGTCCTGTTCCAATGGATTTTGCCTGCGGTGCTTGTTGTGTATTTTTGCTCTGTTTCGGTGTAATATGAGCGTTGCAAAAAGTCCGTGATTAGCGTAATATAAGCATTTACAGGAAAATTAGAATTTTGTGCGGTAAAATTTTCCTCCGCAAATTTGCTGGATTGCCGATATTCCGAAATCACAGAAATAAGGTTTACAATATCTCGGCGTAAAACTTGCTCATTATTGGAAGTTGGCAAATCGTAGCCCAACGGAAAATGCACGAAAATCCCGTTTTTATCAACTTTTATTCCGACAAAATTATCGCCGTTCTCGTTTGTGCTTATGTGGCAAATCTTCCGCAAATTATCCATTGTTCACCAATTCTTCCGCTACATTGCTTGCAAAAATTTTCGTAAGCTGTTCGTTGCCTGTGTTTGCAGTAAATTCTTTGATTACGCTTTCCAAACTGGGATATTCCGCTGTGTTAAACAACGTACTTCTTGAAAACTTGAATACATCGTCCCAAAGATATTTTAACACTTTTTCCGCAAAACGGCGGGCTTTTTCGGAGATTTCGCCTAAATTTTCGCTGTTTTCGGCACTTTCCAAATCTTGCGAGGTTACAAAATACGCTCCAAGCCGCTTGTCTTCCGTGGAAGATAAATTTGTGGAATTTTCCAAAATAAATTTATTGATAACCATGCTGAATTTTTCCCAAGTAATGGTTGTTGTTGGGGTTTTTGCGGTTGCGTGGGTGGCGGTTTTTACGTCATTTTCCACCAACTGCATACGCCAACGCCGCTGAAATGCCGTATCTAGCGTAAACACGTTTTGGTCGGACGTATTCATTGTGGCGATAATATGTAAATTGGACGGCAAAAACACCAGTTTTTCGGCATTTTCGTAAACGATTTCCGCAATGGCGGCGTTTGTTATTCCGTATGAACTTGTGCCGTCCTCGTTGCGGTCTAGCAACTGAAAAATTTCGCCAAAAATAGCAGGAGCATTTCCTCTGTTTAACTCCTCGATAATCAAGAAAAACTCGACTGTTGGGCTGTTGTAGGCTTTTTGCAATATTCTTGTGAATGGTCCAGGCGTGAAACCGTAGTAAACTCGCTTGTCCTCGTCAACGATTGGCATTATTTGTCCCACAAAATCGGAATAGCTGTATTCTGGGTGGAAGACTACTCGTTCCATTTGGGCGGCGTTTGGGCAAAGTTGGGCGGCTTTGTGGCTTTTGCCGCTGCCTGGGATGCCGTATAGTAGGCGGTTTGTGCCGCCTGTTTTGCGTGGGGCTGGCACGATTGCTGTTGTCGTAGTATTTACAGGTTTTATATATGATTCTTTAATCGATTTCATAGTACCAAAGTTTAGTTGTAAATATGTGTCAACTCTGTTCTGATAGTTTCCTAATGAAAGAGTATCTCCTGCAGCAGTAGCTCCATTTTTTTTATCGTATAGCAAATAATAGTTTAAGCGTTCTGATAGCATTGATTTTAGTACACGTAAAGAGCCTTTTACTTCGCTGTCTCCCTCTATATCTGCAGCATTAGTATCAAATAATCCATCAACATCTTGCAAAACGGCTGAATATATAGCATTTTGGTTGAAAATAACGTCGTCTTCGGTGCTTTCCAATCGATAAACGGCATTTTCGGAAAGGCAAGTAAGCAACCTAACAAGAAAATTTTCAGCATTATTATGCTTAATCGGAATATCACAGCCAAGCCATCGTAGCAATATTTCGGAATAAATTTTATGATTAGAAGAAATAAGCGTATCAATAATGTCAATATTGCTGGTG
>WRKG01000026.1 GCA_009778185.1 Bacillota bacterium | reverse complement strand
TTGCAAAGGTCAAAGGGCTGTCCAGCGGCATAATTGGGCAGTTGTCAATCGGTTATCTTAGTTTTTTAGATGCCGAGAAATTTTTGTACCCCAAAATTAGCGAGTTTTCGGGCAAATATCCCGATGTTGAGGTCAAGATTGAGGGTGCGAAATTCTCCACAATGCGCGAAAATTTGGCGAACGGGATTTTTGACGTGATTTACACATATAATTTTGAATTGCCGTCGCTGGAAAATGTGTCGTCAATGGCGATTTGTCCTGTAAAATCAATGTTTGTGATGTCGCATGAGCACCCATTTTCCGAGAAAAAGGGATTGAATTTTTCGGATTTTAGCGGTCAGAGATTTTTATCGATTCACGAGGACGAGGTTTTGGGCAGAAAGCAAGTTTTATCCACAATTTGCGATATTTTGGAAATAACCGACATAAAAATTGAAACCGTGCCGAACCTTGAAACGCTGTTATTTGCGATAAATCAAGGGCGAGGAATTGGACTTTTGAGTTCCGCAATGAATATTTTTGCGAGCGGTAAATATTTCTGTTTTCCGTTGCCAGCGAGATGTCCGAAAGTTTTTGTAACGGCGATTTGGAGCAATACGAATCGGAATGCGGTTTTGCCGTTATTTTTGGAGTGAGGGAAAATTTTGATTTTTTGCTTGAGTTTTGAGAATTTCGGTGCTATAATGTAAACATCACAAATAAAAAAGGGGGAAACAATCCCCCTTTTACAAGATTTTTCTAAATAAACGTAAACAGCGAATCCCCAAAAACCACAAATCTTTTATCAAGCCTAAATTTTTTAGTTGTAAGGACTTATATCCCTTTTGTTTTGCACGTCTAGCCCACGTCCGATATACATTTTATCTTCCAAAATCTCTAAATTTCCTTCAGAAGTTCGAGTTTTCACGCCCAATTTTTCGTGCCACAACGCATAGCCCTTGGAATCTTCCGCAGTAATTTCCGAAAAAATTACTGGCAAACCTGCCGATAAAAAGAAGTTTTTGCCGTTTTGCAAATGCCAATGCAAATGCGGCTCGGTGGAATTGCCTGAGTTGCCACATTTTCCCACAACATCGCCCTGCTTGACCACATCGCCAATCTTGACAACTACACTTCCCTGTAAAAGGTGGGCTGAAGTGCTGTATTCGCCCTCGTTGTGCCGAATTACGACAAAATTTCCTCGTATATCCCAAGCATCGCAAAAGCCACGCAAGCCAGTTGTACGACTGTCTGGATACTTGTCCTTGACCGCCACAACAACGCCGTCCGCTGCCGCTATAATTTCTCGTCCGTGGCAAAAGTAGTTTTCGGGCTTTGTGTTGGCTGTGCCGTCATATTCGCCGCCCTCAAAAACGTTGCCGTTATCGTCAAAAGCTATGAAATCGTAGGCGTATCGCTGGGCAATCTGTCCCCAAGAATGAGACAAAGTTTTGGTAACGCCGCCGTTGTAGACGTTCCATTTTCCAGTAAAAGGCAGTATGTAGGCGGATTTGTTGATGTAATTCTCCTTTGACGGCAGATTAAATTTGTGTTTTATCCGCACGACAAAATTTCCGAAAATTTGCCCCCAACTTTGCAAGCCTAACAAAATTGTTAAAACTAGCCAAATTGCGGTACTCCAGTACCATAAATTGGGCAAATCCACGAATTGATTAACGGCAATGTACGCCACAACGACGGTTGCCGTGGGCAGAAATCTGCCGCTACTGACAAATTTTGTTATATTTATCATTTTTATCTTCCTTTCTGGTGGTTTTTTGAGAATATGGTTAGTATATCATAGGGTTTCTGCTTTGTCAATAGATGGAAATATTAAATTTGCACCAAATTGTTGCTTGACAAAATTTCATCGCTGTGCTTTTATTGGGTCAAAATGAAAATTTCTCACAAAAGGCGGATAATGTGAATTTATCGCTGATTTTATCTAAAAAACTCATGTAATCCCAACTTTCCGACATCAAATCGATTTCTAAAATTCCAATTTTATCCACAAAGCAGGGCGAACGCCGCTGTCAACTTCCGAAACAAAACCGCCGCCCAAATTGACCCTACCAAATTCGTCAATGCCTACAGCATCGTAGCTACCATAGCCAGGCGACCGCAACCACCACCATTCGGGCGTACCGTCAACGTATTTTGCAATGCGATTTTCGTTAAATTTGTCGTCAATGAGATGTTCGTCAACCCAATTAGATATATTCGCCCATTTGTCGCTGTCCCCCAAATATCGCACAATTTCTTCAAGGCTTAGCAGGAAAATATTGTCCGTTGTGATATTTCCGCCTTTTGTGCCGAACAATGGATTGCCGCTATTTTTTAACTCCATTTGGAGAATTTTTGCTCTATCAGCGACGGAAAATTTCTCGTAAAATTCGCCATTCAAATAGTGCCGCAAGGTGCAATTTTCCCAAGTTATCGCCACATTTTCGCTGTGATACGCACGGCTTTCCAAAACAAACTCGCTCAACAGCAAGGCTTGCCCATTCTGCACGTCAAGAACACGCCAAATATAGCCGCCAAACTCTACAATTTCCCCAATTTCTGCCAATTTTTCGTTAATTTTTCCCATAAAAATGCCCTCCGTGTTTGAAATTTTCTTACTGTAATCACTATACCACACCAAACGAAATTTGTCAAATTTTTTCAAAAAATTTTCGCAAAAAAAATCGCCCCAACTTTCGCCAGAGCAATTCTCTTTTTCTCAAATTTCCAAATCTCGCAACCTACAACGGAAAAACCGCCACAGTTTCGCCGTCAACTTCTCGTCCGTCTTCCTTAAACCCATAGCTTACAAAAGTCGTTTTTGAGCCAATGTTGCTAGGTTCATACGACACATAGCAGAAATTCGCCGCACCGCACGGTTGCGTTTTTATCTCCGTCATTACTTGACGGACAACCTCGCGCCCAATTCCCCTGCCTTGGTGGTGCTTGTCAATCAGCAACC
>WRKG01000025.1 GCA_009778185.1 Bacillota bacterium | reverse complement strand
CGATTGCTGGAACTATCGCAGCATCTAGTTGCAATTCGCCGTCTAGCATTAAGTTTGGAGCGGCGGCTTTGGCAATTTTTACGGCTTCGGTAACTTTGTCAACATCGGGATGTTTTGCACTTCCCATGGAAGAATGGGACAACATAGCCACTTTTGGCTCAACTCCGACCAATTTTTTGAACGACTCGGCAGAACTTAATGCAATGGCGGCGAGTTCTTCCGAATTAGGATTTTGCGTTAAGCCGCAATCGGAGAACAGAAAAATTCCATTTTCGCCCATATCGCAATCTGGCACAACCATAATGAAGAAACTGGACACAAGTTTAATGCCAGGAGCAGTTTTGACGATTTGTAAGACAGGTCGCAAAACGTCAGAAGTGGAGTTTGCCGCACCAGCAACCATTCCGTCAGCCAAGCCTTCTTTTACTAGCATACATCCCAAATATAGGGGATTTTTTGTAACTAAATCGGTGGCTTGCTCCAGGGTCATTCCTTTTGATTTGCGAAGTTCAGCAAGTTTTGCAGCAAGATCGGGCAATTTGTCGTAAGTTTGTGGGTCGACAAATTGGGCAGCGGACAAGTTTAGCCCTTTGCCAGTTTGATTGATTTTATCGGCATTTCCAACCAAAATTATTTTTGCAATGCCTTCTTTAAGCAACACATCAGCGGCTTGTAAAGTGCGTATATCTTCGGTTTCGGGTAATACGATGGTTTTTGCAGCGGATTTTGCACGTTGCTTGATATTTTCCAAAAAATTCATAAAAATTCCTCCCAAATATGATTATGATTAAATTATACAACCTTGTGGGAGAAATTGCAAATTTTTTTGGTATTTTAGTATAAGAATTTTTTCTGCAAGAAAATCCACCTTACAAGCGGTTTGTGCAGTTGTAACAAATTGGGAAATAAAAATTGTTTTGTATGATAATTTACATTTGTTTTTATTCATAATGTCAACCAAGAACTGAAAAATTTCGTTTTATAAAAATGTAGGGGCGGATATTATCCGCCCGCCCGTTTTTTTGATAACTAAATTGTTTTTAATTACATATAAATTAAAAATAAAATATCGTCAATGTGAAAAATTAGCTGTTGAAAATGCAACAAACTAGCCATTTAATCCGAGAGCAGTCAAGCGTTCCCGCAAGAAATCGGCGGCCAAGCGAATATCTGCCTCGGGCGTGTCGCCAACTTCGCGCTCGATGGTTAAAAAGCCGTTAAATCCAACCTTGTCGAGGGCTTTCAGATAATCGTCCCATTTAACGCCACCTTGACCAAGTGGCAATTCTTCCCATTTAAGAGGATTTGCAGAAACTTGAATGCCGTCTTTTGCGTGCGTGTGAACAATGTATTTTCCGAGAGTGTCCACTCCTTTTACGGGATCGTCGGCGACTACCATAATAAGATTTGCGGGATCGTAGTTTACACGAACGCCGCCAGCACCGAGACTGTCCAAAAATTCTAGTAAAACTTGCGCCGTTTCGGGACCAGTTTCCACGGCAAAAGCACTTCCAATAGAATCGGCGTATATTGCGAGTTCGCGGCAGGCTTTACGCATTACTTCTTTTTTGGCGTTTTCCTCGGTTGGTACAACTCCGATGTGCGTTGTTACAACGTCGCATTCTAGCTTTTTTGCGAGATCGATTATTCGTTTGGAACGTTCTATTCGGTCGGCGTTTTCGGATTCCTCTTCAAAACCGTGTCCACCTAAATCTCCGCATATAGCTGAAAATACTAAACCGTGGCTTTTTAGAAGGTCTAGCCATTCTTTTATGGTGGAATCGGTCATATTTTTTGGCATAAGTTCGCCGTACGATGCGTACGCTTGCACGCCTTTTGCACCGATACTAGCGGCTAGAGGTACGGTTTTTTTGAGTGGAGAGTCAACTCCTTTTTGTTGCTTGTCGATATAATCGTGAGGTACTCTGTACGCTGGATCTTCTAAAAAACTTTCTAACATTGCTCCAATTTTCATTGTTTTGGCTATGTTTCCTACTTGTTTAAGAAACATTTTCTCCTTATTGTGGGATAAATTTGTAGGTGTAAAATAAGTACGTCGAGTGGACGCACTTATTTTGACACTTTAGAAAACACGACTCAAAAGGGGCTCGAACCCTCGACCTCCGGCGTGACAGGCCGGCGCTCTAACCAACTGAGCTATTGAGCCACGAGTTGCCAAAAGATTACTTACTTTACTAGTATATTACAGGGTTTCGCATTTGTCAAGTAGTTTGGAAAAATTTTTTTATTTTTTTTGTTCATTTGAAATGTACTCGAACAACTTAACAATAGATTTATATAATGCGAATCAAGGGTTGAAAATTTGCCCAAAACGTAGGGGCGGATATTACCTGCCCGTCCAGCAGACGGGTCCGCCTGTGTATTATAAACTGATTCGCATTATGTGAGTAGGTTTAATTATTTTTAGGGGCTAAATTATTGAGTTGCAAGGAAGTTTCTTCTCGTATTTTTTGGTAAGCCATTTCTAATGATAACCCGCTGTTAAGCAATTTTTCGATTTCATTAACTGTGTTGTATCGTCCTTCAGCCATTCCTTCGATTTTTCCCTCATATCGACCCTCGTTCAAATATCTATCTCTAAAAGATAACACTTTAACCGCCTCCTTATCTCGTTTGAATGCACCAAATACTTTACTGAATGTCTTTGCAATAGCCTTTTGTATTTTAGGTAAATATACTCAATTATTTTCAATGGATAAATTATTGAGTTGCAAGGAAGTTTCTTCTCGTATTTTTTGGAGAACCGTTTCTAACGATAAACCACTGTTAAGTAATTTTTCAATTTCGTTAACTGTGTCGTATCGTCCCTCAATTTTTCCCTCGTTCAAATATCTATCTCTAAAAGATAACACTTTAACCGCCTCCTTATCTCGTTTGAATGCACCAAATACTTCACTGAATGCACTTGCAATTTTTT
>WRKG01000024.1 GCA_009778185.1 Bacillota bacterium | reverse complement strand
TTGGCAAGATCGGCGGGAACGCTCTCGGGCGGCGAAGCACAGCGAATTAGGCTTGCCACGCAAATTGGCTCTGGTTTGGTCGGCGTTGTGTACATTTTGGACGAGCCGAGCATCGGATTGCACCAACGCGACAACGATAAACTTCTGAAAACGTTGAATTATCTCAAAGATTTGGGAAATACTTTAATTGTGGTGGAACATGACGAAGATACGATGAAAAACGCCGATTATATAGTTGACATTGGGCCTGCAGCGGGCATAAACGGCGGCGAAGTTGTATTTTCGGGCAAAGTCAAGGATATTCTAAAGTGCAAGCAATCCATTACAGGGCAGTATTTAAGCGGCAAAAAAAAGATTGAAATTCCGACTTCGCGCCGATTGCCAACCGCAAAAAAAATAACAATCGCAGGTGCAACCGAAAACAATTTGCAAAATATTTCTGTGGATTTTCCCCTGGGACTTTTCACGTGCGTAACGGGCGTTTCTGGCTCTGGCAAATCGTCGCTTGTCAACGAAATTTTGTACAAGCGGCTAGCACGAGATTTGAACCGTGCCAAAATAAAGCCAGGCAACCATTCCTCCGTAACGGGTTTACAAGATTTGGACAAAATTATTGCCATTGACCAATCGCCAATCGGCAGAACGCCGCGCTCCAATCCAGCGACATATACAGGGCTGTTCGATTTGGTACGAGATGTATTTTCGCAAACGCCCGAGGCAAAAGTCCGCGGCTATCAAAAAGGGCGATTCAGTTTCAACGTAAAAGGCGGACGTTGCGAGGCTTGCTCGGGCGATGGCATTTTGAAAATTGAGATGCACTTTTTGCCAGATATTTACGTCCCGTGCGAAGTTTGCCACGGTAAACGCTACAACCGTGAAACTTTGGAGGTTCGCTACAAAGGCAAAAATATTTCCGATGTACTAGAAATGACAATCGCCGAATCGGTTGACTTTTTCGAAAGTTTGCCACGGTTGCACGAAAAGTTGCAAACCCTGCAAGATGTCGGGCTTTCCTATATAAAATTGGGGCAATCTTCCACAACGCTGTCTGGTGGCGAAGCGCAACGTGTAAAATTGGCAACCGAATTATCCAAACGTAGCACAGGGCGTACAATTTACGTATTGGACGAGCCAACAACAGGGCTACACGCCGCCGATGTTCACAAGCTAATTGGCATATTGACACGTCTAACCGAAAACGGAAACACCGTCATTGTAATAGAGCATAATTTAGATGTGATAAAAACCGCCGATTACATAATCGACCTAGGTCCAGAGGGCGGAAATGCTGGCGGCACAATAATCGCAACAGGCACTCCCGAACAAGTGGCGGAAAATCCGCATTCCTACACAGGGAAATATCTCAAAAAGGTTTTAGCATAAAACCGTGGGGAGCGCTGCCCCCCACACCCCCCGCAAGGACGCGCGCGCCCTTGACCCGCATTTTTTATAATGTTTTGTAGGGGCGACCGTCTCGGTCGCCAGTCTATTCGTTAATTAGCAATTTTTTGTAGAGGCGGATAACAAAAATAAAATTTGCAAACATAATTATTTCAGGAGGTTTAACATGATTTTATCAGGATTAAAAATACAGGAAAACTTAGGCAAAAATATAATAATCGAACCTTATGACGAGAAATTTCTTAATCCAAACAGCTACAATTTGCGATTATTTGACGAGTTGCTTTGTTACGATGAGGAAATTCTCGATATGAAAAAAAATCACAAGACAAAAGTTGTGAAAATTCCGCCCGAAGGACTTTTGCTAGAGCCAAGCCGCCTTTATTTAGGGCGAACCTTGGAATATACCGAAACGTTAAATTATGTTCCAATGCTAGAAGGTCGCTCGTCCGTTGGACGGTTGGGGCTGTTTATTCACGTAACGGCAGGTTTTGGCGATGTCGGGTTTAAGGGCTTTTGGACGTTGGAGATTCATTGCATTCAACCTATAAAAATTTACGCTGGCGTTTCGTTGTGCCAAATATATTACCACACATTGGACGGCGATTTTTTGCCATATAGCCAATCTGGAAAATACCAAAATAACAGCGAAATTCAAGCAAGTCGGCTTTACATGGATTTTGCAGAGTAAAAACCTCGCAATTACAAAATAGTTGATATATTTTTTATGGTTAGCAAATTAACATATCCCAATTTTAGATGTTTCGTAGGGGCGGATAATATCCGCCCGTTTTTACAATCGGAAATATTTCAGCATTTGGCAACTTCTCATATAATTATTTTTCTTCGGAAACATTATCCGAGATGTCAATATTGATTTTGGCAATATCTCGTGCAACAATATCTTGTATAACATATTTGGGACGAGCCTTTACTTCAAGATAAACTTTGCCTATGTACTCGCCAATTATGCCAATCGCTAGCAGTTGCAAACCGCCAATCGCCCAAATCGACACAATTATACTCGCCCAACCTTCAACCGTTCCGCCCGTTAAACGATCCACAATAGAGTAAACCAAAATAATCAAGCTAATCAAAAATGACAAAAAGCCAATCACGGTAATCAGCCGTATAGGGCGAATCGACAGCGAAGTTATGCCCTCGATTGCCAACATTAACATTTTGCTAAGCGGATATTTCGTTTCGCCAGCGAACCGCTCGGCGCGTTCGTACATTACCGTTGTGCTTGGATAGCCAATCATCGGCACAACGCCACGCAAAAATAAATTTACTTCGTTAAACTCGGATAAAGTTTGCAAAGCACGTTGACTCATTAGCCGATAATCGGCGTGATTAAAAACAATGTCAACGCCCATTGCGCCCATTATTTTGTAAAAACCCTCGGCACTGAACCGCTTGAAAAATGTGTCTGTTGTGCGTTTGCTGCGAACGCCGTAAACTACGTCAAAACCCTCGTTGAATTTTGCCCACATTTCGTCAACGGCGTTTATGTCGT
>WRKG01000023.1 GCA_009778185.1 Bacillota bacterium | reverse complement strand
CAGAAGTAAGGGAAAAATGGCAAAAAATTGAATTGTTAAAAAAGCAAATTGGGAAAGTTTTACTGACTTGTTAGTAGGATTTTCCCAATTTTAATTGTTTGACAACTGGCGGCGGAAGTGGTAAAATTAAAACATTAAAAATAAAAAGGAGTTGTTGTTATGTTGAAAGTAGAGGATAGGGTTTTGACGAGTTCGCACGATTTGGGAACTAAATACCGTGATAAATTCATGGTTTTCCAGTATTTGGACGAGGACGATTATATGGACCCTGGGTATTTGTTGTATATTTGCGATACACGGGACGAGGCAATAGCGATTGAACGTGATTTATTACAAACCCTTGAAAACATTACCATTGTCGAGGGAAATGACTGGTGGAATGTATTATGAGCAGATTACGCATAGATAATGACTGGTTTACGTGGATTCCTTTGTATATCCAGTCCAATAATGCCGCTATACCTTTTATGCGGCGGCGTTTCAAAATTGATACAGGTGCAAATATTTCAGCAATATCGAAAAATGACTTGGCAGATTTTGGGTTCGACCAAAATTGGATTATCCAAAATGGCGAATTAGACGAAGATGTCGACACCGCCAACGGAAACAAAGTAAACGAATGCTATAGGATTATCCTGCCGCAAGTGCGGTTCGGTACGTATGTCTGTGAAAACGCCTTATTTATCACATCTCTAACAGACGAAATGCGGAATTTATTCGGCTTAAATTTTATCCGATATTTTAACTGGGGATATGATTATGATGCTCGAGAAGTTGAATATCTCCGCAATAAGGGCGAAGATGACGGCGGACGATATAGCTTTTCGGTGCATGATTTGGCGGTTTAAGTGGAATATTTGGGAATATTTTGCTAATTTTAGTGAAGTTTTCCCAATTTAGTTTTTTGATTTTTTTGTTGACAACTGGCGGCGGAAGTGCTATAATAAAAACATTAAAAATAAAAAGGAGTTGTTGTTATGTTGAAAGTAGAGGATAGGGTTTTGACGAGTTCGCACGATTTGGGAACGCAATACCGTGATAAATTCATGGTTTTCCAATATTTGGACGAGGACGATTATATGGACCCTGGGTATTTGTTGTATATTTGCGATACACGAGACGAGGCATTTGAAGTTTCACGAGAAGTAAGAAAAACTCTTGACAACATCTGTGTTATCGAGGGCAACGATTGGTGGACTGTACTATGAGTAGGTTACATATGGACAAAGACTGCTTTACTTGGATTCCTTTGTATATCCAGCCCAATAACGCCGACATACCTATTTTGCGGCAACGTTTTAAGATTGATACAGGTGCGAATATTTCCGCCATATCTAAAACAAATTTGGCGGATTTAGGTTTCGACCGAAACTGGATTATCCAAAATGGCGAATTAGACGAAGATGTCGACACCGCCAACGGAAACAAAGTAAACGACTGCTATCGGATTATCCTACCGCAAGTGCGGTTTGGCACGTACGTCTGCGAAAACGCTTTATTTATCACATCTCTAACAGACGAAATGCGGAATTTATTCGGCTTAAATTTTATCCGATATTTTAATTGGATATATGATTACAATGCTCGAGAGGTTGAGTATCTCCGCAATAAAAGCAGCGATGACGGCGGACGGTATAGCTTTTCGGTGCATGATTTGGCGGTTTAGTTATAATATTTGTGGAAATTTTGCTAATTTTAATGAAGTTTTCCCAATTTAGTTTTTTTGATTTTTTTATTGACAACTTACGGCAGAAGTGCTAAAATTAAAATATTACAAATAAAAAGGAGTTGTTGTTATGTTAAAAGTAGAGGATAGGGTTTTGACGAACGCTATAGATGTTATGGATAAGTATCACGATAAATTTGTGGTGTTTGAAAGAGCCGATGACGATGATTTTATGCAGCCAGGATATGTGTTATTTATATGCGATTCTTACGTCGAGGCTGGCGATGTTAGAGTGGATACCCAAAAATTGCACCCAAATTTGAGGATTAAAGTTGTCCCAGGAGAAGATTGGTGGGCTGTACTATGAGCAGATTACATATATCAAATAGTTGGTTTACTTATATTGACTTGTACTGCTTGTCCCAAGATTCAAGAACGCAAACGGATTTTCAATTTAAGGTTGACACTGGAGCAAATATATCATCGATTGCTTTTAGCGACTTGTTAAAATTGGGATTTGACAGAGATTGGATTATTAAAAACGGAGAGTTAGACGAAGATGTCGACACCGCCAACGGAAACAAAGTAAACGAATGCTATCGGATTATCCTACCGCAAGTGCGATTCGGTACATATGTCTGTGAAAACGCCTTATTTATCACATCTCTAACGGACGAAATGCGGAATTTATTCGGCTTAAATTTTATCCGATATTTTAACTGGGGATATGATTACGATGCACGAGAAGTTGAATATCTCCGCAATAAAAGCGAAGATGATGGCGGACGATATAGCTTTTCGGTGCATGAGATTAACAAACAGCAAGAAAACGCCAAAAATATCAGCGATAAATCTCAAATTTCAAAATAGCAAATCCGATATATTATTGCAAAAAATGTCGGATTTCTCGGTTTTTCCTTTGCTATAATCTAATTATGAAAGGGTGAGGGAAGTGGATTTATTAACTCAACTAAACTGCGCCATGCAATATATCGAAGATAACATTTGCGATGAAGCCAGCCTTACAAAAGTTTCAAAAGTAACAAATTATTCGCCGTATCATTTTGGCAGGTTGTTTTACTATATCGCCGATATGCCAATATCCGAGTACATTCGCAAACGCAAAATATCGCTCGCCGCCGCCGAGTTGCAAAACAGCAAAATAAAAGTGATAGATTTAGCCATAAAATACGGATACGAAAGCGCGGACAGTTTCACAAAGGCTTTCACGAAACAACACGGAA
>WRKG01000022.1 GCA_009778185.1 Bacillota bacterium | reverse complement strand
TCCTCCGTTTCAAAAATTATAGATTTTGTGTTTTGTGTTTCCAAGATTATTATAGCACTTGCAAAAACGATTGTCAAATAAAAAACAGTTTACATTTTCAAAAATATTTGCTAAAATAAAATTAAAAATGTTAATTTTAGCCAACACAGAAAGGTACAACATGAATTTACCCCCAGAATTTACCGAAAATATGCGAAAACTTTTTCGTGAATTTAACGAAAATTCCCAAGAATTTGACGAATTTATAGCTGCAATTACAACAAACGTTAAATATAGCGGCTTGCGAGTTAATTCCTTAAAAATCGAGCCGATTAAATTTGTCCACCGATTTAATCGGCTTATTGACGACCTAAAGTTAAAGCCTGTGGAATGGTGCAAAACAGGCTTTTATTATGATTCCGCCGCGCGACCTGCCAAAAATCCGTTGTATCATGTGGGGCTGTACTATTTACAAGAACCGTCCGCAATGTCCGCCGTGGAAATGTTAGCTCCTCAACCGCACGAAAAAATTTTGGATTTATGTGCCGCTCCTGGCGGGAAATCTGTGCAAATTGCGGGATATTTGCAAAATACAGGATTATTGGTTGCCAATGATGCAAGTGCAAGTCGAAACCGTGCTTTAGTGAAAAATTTGACATTATGCGGAGCGACAAACGCCGTCATATTAAAGGAAACTCCGCAACGGTTGGCGGCGACTTTTGCCAATTTTTTCGACAAAATTTTGGTGGATGCACCATGTTCTGGCGAGGGAATGTTTCGCAAAGATTCCGCCGCAATATCCGCTTGGACAGCCAACAAGCCAATATCTTGTGCAAATATGCAAGCCGAAATTTTGCATTATGCGGCGAAAATGCTAAAAATTGGCGGAAAATTGCTATATTCTACCTGCACGTTCAATAAAATTGAAAATGAAGAGCAAATTTCAGCTTTTTTGGCGAAAAATCCCAATTTTGCGGCATTAGATATTACCAAAATGGGAAATATCCCTGAAAACGTTAAGTTTGCAAACGGTTTGCCACCAATACAAGCCGCCGCACGATTATTTCCGCATAAAATAAAGGGCGAAGGGCATTTTTTGTGCTTGCTGCAAAAGTTGGAAAAATTTCCGCAGGAAGAATCCGCTAAAATGGATAATGTGGATAATTTTGCGAAATTTTCAAAATCGCAAGCTAGCAAAAAAGAGCAAAAATCGACAAAATTGGCTAAATTTCAAAATGCGACAAACAAACCACCAAAATTTTTCGAAGAATTTTGCGAAAATAATCTAAAATCGCCAATAACTGGCTTTTTTACAAATTTTGGCAATTCGCTATTTTTAACTTCACAAGATTTGCCCAATTTGGCGGGTTTACGAGTTGCAAGCAACGGCTGGTATCTCGGAGAACTAAAAAAAGACCGATTTGAGCCATCTCATGCAATGGCGCTTGCTTTGTCATGCGAAAACGTTCTATATAAATACGATTTAACCGACGATAATTGCGAAATGGTCAACCGTTATTTGAAAGGAGAATCGCTCGTTTTCAACGATGACAAGCTATTTTTTGAGGAAGAAACGCAAGTTTTTTCACATAATAGCAAACAGTGGCTTTTGCTGTGTTTTTGCGGGTTTCCTATCGGCTGGGGAAAATTAGTCAATGGACGTATTAAAAATAAATATCCGCAAGGTTGGGTTGTTGCGTAGGGCATAATATTGCGGACAACTTAAAAATAGGCTGTTGTAGAGAAAACGGGCGGATAATATCCGCCCCTACATTTTTAACAAATGCAACTTTTCAATTACTGATTTGCATTTGAAAAAGTGGCAAATTTTCAGAATGTTCTTCTTTTTCAAATTTTCCACAAATAAAAATTGTATTTGCAATGTCAACTAAATTTTGTGGCAAATTATATTTTTCGCCTATTTTTAATTTGAAAATTATCTCGTTTATAAAGTCAGATTTCTCGGCAGAATCAACATTTTCAATTTCGTCATAATCAAACAAGCCGTACAGCAAATGCTCCAAGGCAAGCGGAGAAAATAATCCCAATTTTTCGCTAAAGCAATCGGCAGAAATTTCTCCGTTATTTAGTAAATTGTACAAAGTGCTGTTTTTCGGCACATCGCAAAAAATTTTATTTATCGGCAATCCCATTTTTTTTGCGTAAAATGCGACGGTTATTGTGTACAAATTTTCTTCGTGAGGAATTTCTATATTGATAAAATCGCCTAATTTTATGCACTCTTTTATCAATATTTCGCAATAAACGGACATAAAATATGTAATGTAGGAAACCATCGCAAACCAATTTGGGCTATCTTGCGGGATAAGTTGCAAATTTAATTTGTCAGTCAATCCCTCATTTGGAGAAATATTATAACCGAGAAGTTGTTCGCCGCCGTTGCGAACAGCCGTTATTGCGTATTTGTAGACCATCGGCATTGGCAATCTAGCAAAATGCAGAGCGTTTTCCATTGTGGCAGTTATTATTTTGCGAGAAATGTCCACCGAAATTTGCGGAGTTTGCTTGCCAAAAGTTGCATCGCCAAAAAGATAGGGCAAGCCTATATAAATATCTTTCATAAATTTTCCCATAATATAGGCAAATCGGCGGCTATGCGACAGCCACGCAAGACAAAGCAAATCTTGGTTGTCAAATTTGCGTGGCATTGTTTCAGGCACGAAAATTTCGCCATTTTCGGAGCATATTTTGGCGGCGGCTTGCATTGCCAATATCGGCGATATTTTGAATCTCGTGGAAATATATTTCATTTTTGCCCTCCTTTAATTTTTCCCCATTTTACGGCGTTTCTATCTGCATTAGCAGGCTGCCCGCCTCATCTAAATAAGTTTGGATAATTTTATCAATTATTTTGTTAGGACTTTTATCGTGGTC
>WRKG01000021.1 GCA_009778185.1 Bacillota bacterium | reverse complement strand
CGCAAGCCGTATTCTGTTGTGCTTTTTGACGAGATAGAAAAGGCTCATCCAGATGTTTTTAACGTCCTTTTGCAAATGCTCGATGACGGACACATAACCGATGCACAGGGCAGAAAAATCAACTTCAAAAATACGGTCATTATAATGACCTCGAATGTGGGTTCGCGCTCGATAATAAATCCGAAAAAATTGGGTTTTGTTTCCGAAGTTGACAGCGAGCGTTCCTATGAGGAAATGAAGACAACGGTAATGGACGAAGTTAAGCAAATTTTCCGTCCAGAGTTTATAAACCGAGTTGACGATATTATCGTGTTTCATCCGCTCGACAAAGATGCAATCAAAAAAATAACCGAGTTACGCCTAAAAGAGACCGCCGAACGAGTATTAAACAACATCGGCATAACCCTAGACTTTACCGACGGTGCAACCGAACACATAGCCGAGGCAGGTTACGACCAAATGTACGGCGCACGACCATTATTAAGGGCAATCCAAACCAAAATCGAGGACGAACTCTCCGAAAAAATTCTAGGCGGCGACTTCAAAGACGGCGACAAAGTAAAAGTTACTCTAGTTGACGACAAAATTGCGTTTGAAAAACAATAAAACCTTGGGGCGCCCGCCTGCCGGCGGGCAGGCTGCCCCAAACCCCGCTGGGTACGCGTACCCAGACCCGCATTTTTGATTATTGGTGCGAATTTGTATAATGTAAAAGAGCAGCTTTTGTTGCCCTTTTTTATTTTTAGAATGCAGGAGATAGGGTTTTAATTTGTGATATTTTCAATATTTTGTATGGAATGGACGACCGAAGACGGTCGTCCCTACGGTGGACATTGTTGTAGGGGCGACCGTCCTCGGTCGCTCGTTTCATATCCAGAATATTGTTCGCCTGTTTGTGGTATTATTCGCTTATTTATAACATTATCCACCAATTTACGATTATTTTGTAATCTCCAAATCTTTGAAAAACCCCTCTGTACCTATGTCAACCCATAATGATATGCTACCATTTAACGAAACGCCATGTTTCAAATCGTTGACAATTAGCACAGGTTGCGGTTGGCTGTTTATGTAGAGTTTAGCTTGTTCGTCCTGTATTTTTATTGCAAAGTCAATCCAGGTATCTAATTCTAAATCCACATAAGATTCGTATTTTGCGGTAAAATTGTTACGCAAAGTGTCCCATTTGTAATTGGGATATGAAAAATATTGCGTGGAGCGGTTTCGGCGAAGTTGATCCTCTGCACGAGCGTTGGTTGGGCGAATGTACAAGCCTTCAAATTTATCGTTTTGCGGAGTTATCCTAAAGCATATGCCGATAAAGCCGCGCGCATGGTCAGGAGCGTTTGGCAATAGGCGGCTCATTACTTTTGCCGAAATTGTGCCATTGTGAAAATCAAAATTATTTAATTTAGCAAAAGTGGGTTCGTCATCTAGTGTAATTTTGGAATCTTTGACAACACGTAAAACAGGCGTATTTTGCAGGGTTATCACGTCCATTTGAGAATTAACCGCCGTAAAATTATCCGCCGTTATTGCGATTTTTTCGTTCATAAAAATTCTCCTAAAGTTTATATTTATATTTATATAAAAGTATAAAAAATTAAAAGGGGGAAATTTCCCCCTTTTGTGGAGTTGCGATTACCAGCCTACTTCGTCTGGGTTTGCTGCAACTTTGCCTGTTCCTTTTAATTTTGCGATAGCTGTGTTGTCGTCATTGTCAAGTTCAAAGTCAAAAACGTTGAAATTTTCTATTATACGGGATTCTGTAACCGATTTTGGCAACGGATTAACTCCCTGTTGCAAACTCCAGCGGATAAGCACTTGCGCAACGCTTTTGTTATGTTTTGCGGCTATTGCCTTTAATTCGGGTAAATCTAGCAAAGTGCCTGTTCCAAGCGGAGAATACGCTTGTGTTAGTATGTTGTGCTGTTTGTTATATGCGACAATTTCGTCTTGTGTATCGCTGGGGCTTAAATATATTTGGTTGGCGTGCGGAGCTACTTTTGCCGTTTTTAATAATGAATCTATATGTCTACCATGGAAATTTGACACGCCGATTGCCTTTACTAAGCCTTGTTGCAGAGCCTCTTCCATGTATTTCCAAGCCGCTTGATTGCTTTCTTCCCAAACTTTGCGTATTTCAACGGGATTTGGCCAGTGAATTAAATACAAATCAACATAGGCTAATCCCAATTTTTTGAGGGAAGTTGCAAGTGCCGATTTTGCTTGCTCGTAGCCGTGCGAATCGTTCCATAGCTTGGTTGTTACAAAAATTTCTTCTCGTGCCACGCCAGAATTTTTGATACCTTTTCCAACGCTTTCTTCGTTGCCGTAAATTGCGGCTGTGTCAATGTGGCGATAGCCCGCTTGCAAGGCGGCAATTACCGATTTTTCGGCAACATCGCCATCGGGCGTTTGCCAAGTTCCAAACCCCACAACTGGGATTTTAACGCCGTTTGACAGTTCATAAGTTGAATTTTTATCCAAAATGTTCATCCTCTCAAAGTTCAAAATATAGTTTACTTAATTATGGTATCATAGTTTTTATTGTTTGTCAAGAAATTTTGAAATGTTTGGATAATAAAAATGTTTTTGCAAAAATTTGAAAAGTTTGGAATTATCGATTATAATATTTGGTAGAAAATTACTGACAAATAGCGGGCAGGTAATATTCGCCCTTGCTATTATTGATATTATAAATTATGCCTTTTACTGGCTTTTGATTATATTTTAGGAGGAAAACCATGGAAAACAAATACAAAATGTACCCTTTTCACTATGAACAATTCTTTTATGATGGCATTATTATTGCAAATCCCACAGAA
>WRKG01000020.1 GCA_009778185.1 Bacillota bacterium | reverse complement strand
CTCCCACTTGTTCGCCGTCATCTAGCGGAGTGCGATTTATTTGAATCGGCACAATAAAATCTAGCAAAAATTTTCTGCTCAACAACAGCGGTACAAATGCACTTTCGTTGAAAATGTTCGTAAAAAATACAATGCTGTTTGGCTGGGATTTTTCTAGCATATCCAAAATAAAATTTTGGTTTGAGATAGGTTCGTCTTCAATTATTCGTGTGTTTACAACGCAAACTCCGCTATTTTTAAGCATTACATTTTCGCAAGTTTTTAGAGGGATAAACGTTTTTTCCAAATAGTTGTCAAAGTGGCATTTGTACAGCATTTCGAAAACTTCGGTAGTTATTGCGTAAAAATGCAGATTTATGGATTGCGGCAAAGTGCTAATTATTTTTTGGATTATGTAAAGCCTGTCCATTATGTTGTACATTTGCACAAAACCCCAATCGAGCTCGATATTTTCGTCAATTATAGTTGTCAATTTTTGCGTTGCGGTGGTTTTTACCGAAAGTGCTTGTTTTATTCGAAAATTTGGAATCCAATGCAAAAATTCAACAGGCATATTTTTATCAAAAATATATATTTTGCGATTGACAAAAGTATCAATTCCCATTGTGCTTGTATTATAATTTGGATGTGAAATATACATAACAATATTATCTTTATGAGAAAAATATTCTGCTAAAGTTATGTATATTTTTTCGTATTCTGAGTCCGTATAAAGAGCATCTTTTAATTTGTGGATTACTTTTTCGGAGCGTTGCGAAATTATCCAAGTAAAATGAAAACTATTAGGTATTAAAATACAAACAGAATTGTTTTTCAAAAAATTTATATCGATATTAAAACAAGATAAAATTTTTTGCTTATAAGATTCGTCAATTAGGCAAAAATTTTTATTAAAATCAAAATATTCTACAAACGATTTTTCTTCTTCGGTTAAATTTGCGTTGTCAAAAAAAATTGTTTCCGAGAAAAGCATTATTTTGCCTGTTGGCTTGTCGTGTTCGTTCATGCGAAAAATTTTTTCGTACAGGTTAAAATAAACAGGCGTAGTAAAATCTTTTTTGAGCAAATCAACGCAACGGTGATAAAAAAATTCTGTTGAATTTGGCATTGGCTCTAGCTGTACAAAATTTATGTTGTAATAATACATAAAAAAGGCGAAACTGGCGTTCCAATCGTAAAATTCATATGCAGTTTTTATGTCATGCAAATTTACGCCGTGGCTTTCCATAATTGGATTATATGTTGATATAATTTTGTTCATAATTTGCTGTTCAGTTTGCAAATTTTCGTCTTTCATGGTTTTTGCACTGATAAAAGGTAGCGAAATAATTTCATCAAAAACGCCAATATTTTTTAGCTTGTCAAAAAGATGTTTTTTTAGCGATATTGAATCTGAAAAAGACGAAAAAATTAAAATTGCTTTTTCGTTTTTATGCTTTATTAAGCGTAAAGTTAGCATTTGGTAAAATGACATAAAATGCTCCATTGAGTATATGATCATGGGTTTACCTCCTTATCAAGAGTAGTTTATTTTACATAGAGAGTTGGGGTTAAAAATTCTAAATTCATAACGCCGTCATAGTTGCGGATATTTTCGCCAAGTTGTGCATTTATCGATTCCATTATTTCCATATCTTTTAGGCTTTGCATCGCAGTATCATAATAATCGTCATTTGATTTGTAGCCGTCAAGCCCTGCACAATGCACTTTTGTACAGTTTGTCCGCCACAACAACGCAAGCAACATCGCCGCCGCATTATCAAAAAATACGCCCTTGTTGTTGCACAAATCGGAATAATTGAAAATCAAAGTTTCTTCTCCAAATTTGCTGTTTTTCTCTTTTATATTGGACGTTAAAATATACCGTAAAGCCTTATTTTGCCCACGAAACGCTCGCTCGGCATAACGTTTTTGGTTGGAGTAAAACACAAAATTCGCCACAAAATCCGTTGGATTGTGATTTATTGCGATAATTACAGGGTTTTCCGTAACTATAAATTGCGAGATTGCCGTTTTGTGCGTTTGCAGGGTTTTCCCAGGTGCTAATATTAGCACCGCTTTTTGGGATTTATTTGTTTCTTCTTCAAACAAATCGGCTTGCAGAGCGGCATATGCTACGGCATCGTCCACTTGCGACGACTGATATTCGTAATACAAGCGGTTTATCAACTCTTCCGAGTAAACTCGGCGGTCGGCGGAGGGAATACTCGACAGCATTAGCCCAACATCTGTGATTGGCAAGGTTGCACGGTTTATAAGAAATGTCGCATAGTTTGGATGGCATTTGTGAACCGCCGCCAAATAATACGGTAGGGAATATCCCCAGTTTTGCGGCGTTTTTGCGGTGTGTTCATCGTAAACCCGTAAAATGCGGTCTACATTGTACGCCGTGCCGTTTTCTACGTTCAAATAATTGGCGAGCAGTTCCGTGTTGAGATTGCCCGCGCCGTGCCCCATTCCATATACCGAACTGTCTATGTAGATTTCTCGTTTAAGGCGCATATCTATCAGCTTTTTTGCATTGGAAAACGCCAACTGCAAATTGTTGTGGCTGTGAAATCCCATTGTGATTGCCTTGTCCAAATTGTTGTCAATCAGCGTGGCTATCCGCATTATGTCGGTTTTGTCCATTACTCCCAGCGAGTCCACGAAGTAGAATGAATGCGGCTTTGCCGTGTTTGCTTGCTCGATTAGCTCTATTAGGGCTTTGTCGGTGTATTGGTCGGTAGCTTGCGGCTGCAAAAATACCTTGTAGCCCTTGTTTTTCACGGTTTCGCAGTCCGCCAAAACCTCCTGCAACTGATGTCCGTAAAATACTATGCGAA
>WRKG01000019.1 GCA_009778185.1 Bacillota bacterium | reverse complement strand
TGTAGCGTGGTTTATGGTTTTTAATGTAAATTTTGTTAATGCCACGGTCAATTTCGTTGTTGCCTATCACGTTAAAACCCGCTAGTTTGTACCCCATTGTCGAGCCACCTGCACACGAAAAACAGCTAAAAACCGTGGGCGCGTTTGGTTTTGTTGGTGGTAGGTCGAATAATTTCCAGTTTAACGGGGAAATTTCCTGTTTTTGCCTATCCAACAGGCGAGCAACGGGCAGGTAATATCCGCCCCTACGCATTTGTACCTCTTTTTTTAATTTTATTGAACAAAAAACCACATCGTGGACACTGGCAACTAAATTTTTCTTTTCGGGCAAAGTCAGCTGTGTTAATCTCTTTGCAAGGGTTTAACTTTTGCGTATTTGCTGTATTTTTGGTATTTTCCATAACAACCCCCCTAAAATTTGTGTACTGTTGCAAATTTGCCGTTCCAACCCACGGTAAAGCCCAGTTTTTCGGCAAATTGTCGCATTTGCACCCATGTTACACCGCCCGCCTGCCGGACGGGCAGGTCAACAATATTTCCTTGAATGTAAACGTTCTCGCCGTTTTGCGTTGTTACATAAGGAGTACCGTCAAATCCCACGGCAAATCCCAGTTTTTCGGCAAATAGTCGCATTTGTACCCAGATTGTATCATTTTCGATGTAGCCTGGGATTTCTTGTATATTGCCTAAAATGTTGATTTGTAGCGTGTTGTTTGCATTTGGAGCGTTGTTGTTTGTTGCAAAATTGGCGTTGTTGCTAATTCCCTGCATACCCTGTACGGGCGACAGGCGGGCTAAAAACTTAAGCAGCCCATCCGCAATAGCGGCCGCCATTTCCGATTTCCTGTTACGCAAAATTTCAACATCGGGATTAGCTAGCGAACTATCTATAAAAGCCAATTCTATAAGAATCGCGGGCATTTTGGTATTGCGTAAAACGCCCAAACTTTTATGCGCCGTTTGTGCATCAATTTTAACGCCCCTATTTTTTAAGCCCATTTTTTGGCAATATTCATCATTGACAATTTCGGCAAATTTTAAGTCGCTGCGTTTTGTATCTGCGATGAACGTCTCTGCGCCCGTGCCGCCGCCAGCGTTTACGTGAATACTAATAAAATAATCGGCTGCCCACGCATTAGCGGCTTGCCAACGGGCATTTATGCTACCTGCGTTATCTTTGCCGAGGTTCGTTTGCAGTGTTTCGCGGGATAATTTTGTTTGCAAACCCGCCCATTTTAAGCGTTCGGATAAGATTTTAGCAACCTCGAATGTTATATCTTGTTCGCGGAGGTTATTTCCCTGCGCGCCTGTGTTATGTCCACTATAATTGTGTCCTGCATCTATGAATATTTTCATGGTTTTTTCCCTTTCTTTTTGGAAAATTTTGTGTCAATATTGACACAATTTTTGTAATTTTCAAATTTGTAGCATTATGGGTGGGCGTTTGGCGATTCCGATTTTTTGTATTGCGATTTCCCCTTGGATTTTTCAACATTCTGCAAAATCAGAATATCGTCCAATTTGTGAGTCATTTCTATTTGATTTTGCAACAGCACCTTGCTTGTTACTTTGATTTTAGCTAGATTTTCGCCAATTTCCTTACTTTGCGTATTTGCTAAATCCAGCCGTTCTAAAATGCGTGCCATTACTTTACCATTTTCAAGGGCGGATTCCTTGACGCTTGTTAATGCCGTTGTGTTGCCCGTGATTACTTCCAGTAGTTGCTTTTGCAATTCTTGGTTGACTTTATCTCGTTTTTCGTTGCTTTTTACAACAACTCTCAAACCCACAATTAACGTGCTCATAATAATGACCGCAAAAAATATTAACTCACTTTGCGTTTGCGATAAAATTGCACTCGCTAGATTGTCATATCCACTCATATTTTCCTCGCTTCTAGTTCGTCCGCCTGCTGAACAAGCAGGTCAATTTTGCGTTGCTGTGCTTGCAAAACCGCCAAAATTAGAGGAATAAATTCCTCGTAACGCAAGCCGAAAGTTTCGCCTATAATTTGCCTATTTTCGTCTAAAACGGGGCTGTTGATGTAACCTGCAAAGTCGAGGCTGTTCATGCGGTTTTTTTGCATTGCGGCGTTTACATCCTGTGCAAGCAAGCCAAAATGCGTACGCAAATACTCGTTGCCCTTAAATTTGTAGCTTACAGGCTGCAAATCCATTAAAAATTGTGTCATTGCGGCGGCATCTAGTGGCGTTATTTCCTCTTTTTCGCGGGCATCGCTAGTTGAGATTGACGGTGTTGCTGCGTAAACTTGCTTGTAGCGTAAAGTTGACGAACCTAAATTTATTGCGTTGTCTCGGGCGGGCTGTGTAAACTCGAAGCCTTTGTTATCAGCAACGATAAAAGCACTTTGCGTGGCGTTGGTGTTTACCTTCGAGCCCGTAAATTGTAAAGTGTTTGCACTACCCTCGAAAACCGCCGATGCCGTCAAACTATAGTAACCTTGATTTGTTTTTCCGTCCATTCTGTAAGGGCGAAAACCATCGCATTCTTCCAAAGTAACAGCTCTATGTTGGTTAGAAACTGTTACGTCTCGACACCAAATAGTAGTTGACGTTCGCAAAATATGAAAGCCGACAGTTTTTGCGGTTGCTGGCGTTCCGCCGTTTATGTGCAAATAACGCAAGTCGATGTGTCCAACGCCGCCGCATTCGCTAATTGTTACCTTTGACTCGGCGGCTGTGCTTGTAAAATTAAAGCCTTGAAGTATCAAATAAGCACATCTACAGCGGCTTGCACTGGCTTTTGCTATTTTGTGGGTTGTGCTGT
>WRKG01000018.1 GCA_009778185.1 Bacillota bacterium | reverse complement strand
AATTGTCAAAAGGAGAAAATAGGTTGACTTAGTTAATGCAACAAAGAGATACGCTCAAAATAACGATGTTTACCCAACTTTAAGCCTTTCGCTAATTTCCGCCATTAACATAAAATTTGAAACGCCCAAATAATAATCCAAAACCCCAAAAACGACAAAACGCTTGCTTTTGGGGTTTTTGCTATGCAAACCCATTTCCAAAATTTCCCCTTGCAAAATTCCCAAAAACAAGCTACAATAAAACTATATTATTCTAACAGAAACTGAGGTGCAAAATGTCAAAACAAAAAGAAACCAGACTACAATACACATTCAAATCAGACGTATTGTTCAAAATGCTATTTTCAAGGAATCCAAATTTGCTTAAAAGGCTAATCGCTGTGCTGCTAAACATTCCGCTGGAAAGCATTGAACATTTTTACATAAGCAACGCAGAAATGCCCGCCGAAGAAATAGGCAAAAAATTTTGCAGGCTAGATATTAACATGATTATAAATGGCGAGCGAGTAAACCTGGAGATTCAAGTAGAAGACGAGGGCAATTATCCCGAACGAATAATGTTTCATTGGGCGAAATTGTTTACAACATCTCTGCCATCTGGCAAGGATTACTCCGAGTTGCCCAAAGCGATATGTATAAGTATTTTGGGGTTTGTGCAATTTGATTGTGCCGAGGTACATTCAGAGTTTGCCCCAATGGAAATCACTCGCCACAATGTATTATCGGATAAGCAACGCTATCACTTTTTTGAGTTGCCCAAATTGCCCAACATAGATACAATCGATTTTACAAGCGAAAGAGATTTATGGTTGGCATTATTCAACGCCGAAACAGAAGAGGAACTGGAGAAGTTGACAAAAGGAGGAGAAGTCATGGAGCAAGCTATCGAGGCATATAGAGGAATTACCGTTGATGAGGAATTTAGGTATTTGGAAATTTTGCGAGCAAGAGCAAGGCACGACGAGGCACAGGCTTTGCATAATGCGGAGTTAAAAGGAGAGAGGCGTGGAGAGAAACGTGGAGAGAAACGTGGAGAGAAACGTGCTAATCAAAAATGGCAAGTTGTGGTTTCTGAAAAAGATGCTGCGTTAAAAGAAAGCAAAACTGCACTAAAAGAAAGCGAAACCGCATTAAAAGAAAAAGACATCCTAATAGCCGACTTACTATCTCAACTAAACAAAAAAACAATAATTTAACAAAAACAGCCGTGGGAGGGTCAATCATGGAGCAAGCTATCGAGGCATATAGGGGAATTACCGTTGACGAGGAGTTCAGATATTTGGAAATTTTGCGAGCAAGGGCAAAACATGACGAGGCACAGGCTTTGCATAATGCGGAGTTAAAAGGCGAGAGACGTGGAGAAGAACGTGCTGATCAAAAATGGCAAGTTGTAGTTTCTGAAAAAGATTCTGCATTAAAAGAAAAAGACATCCTAATAGCCGACTTACTATCCCAACTAAACAAAAAACAATAATTTAACAAAAACTACTGAAATACCAAAAAAAAGGGTAAATTTGCCTTTTTTAATAAAAACGTTTTCACTTAGCTACTTGTTTACCCATATTTGTACTGCGAATGTTTCGCCATTAACATAAAAATTTTTGAAACAACAAATAACAACCCAAAGCCCAAGAACGGCACAATGCTTGTTCTTGGGCTTTGCGATTTTTAATCTATTTTGCAAATGGACAAATCAAAACTTCACAAATTTTCTAGGCAAAACCACTCGCACGGTCTTTTTGGGATCGACCACTTGGCAAATCCGAACGTCCCCAGCAAGTGAAATTAGCATAGTAGCATCATAGCCGCTAAATTTGCATTTTTCCAGAATTTGCACCATATTTGCAACTGCCATTTCTACAGCAATGTCCAAATCCTCGTGAGATGCGATTGTCATAATATGTTCCTCGTTTATGATAGCTGGCAACCGCAAAATAGCGGCTTTTGGCGAATCTTTTTTGTACAACTTAATTTGTGCGGTAACTTCTCCAGCAACTTCAAGCCCTGTAACGCCAACTTCGCCGTCCGCCATAGCGGCGTGTAAATCGCCCAAAGCTAACAATCCGCCCGCCACGTTTACTGGCAGAAAAACTGTTGCACCCTCTCGCACATCTTTACAATCCATGTTTCCGCCGTGCAAATCTGGGACACCGCACGGCACAGGCGAACCCGCAGGTGCTGTGCCAATTACGCCTATCATTTTGTTTAGCGGTAGCTTTATTTTTGGCGAAAAAATAGCCGCTCCGCTCTCAATCGGAATCGATTTTATGGCGTAATTTTCCAGTTTTTCGCCCATAACGCCCAATTCTTTGCCACAAAGGGCAATTCCTCGAGCCGCTACTTCGATTTTTTCGATTGACACCGCCAAAATATCGCCTATTTCTGCTCCGTTCACGTATACTGGGCCAGTCGCAGGGTTTACCCTCGACCAGTCTAATCCGTCAAATGGTGTGTTTTCGTCCACAATTTGTCCTTCTAGTGCATCGTGTGTTTCAAATATTACTCGCTCGCCCGAATCTATGTGCAAGACAGGCGTGTTCTCCGCCGAAAATGCGTAAATACTTTGCTCTTTTGGTATTTTTTTCATGGTTTCCCCCTGATTTAATGTTTTTGGTTCGCTTTAATTATAAACTGTTTTGGGAAATTTTGCAAGCTGTTCCAAAAATTTCCCCTTGCAAAATTCCCCAAAACAAGCTACAATAAAACTATATTCTTCTCATAAACTAGGAGGTGCAACAATGGATTTGCTAATAAGGCGGATTGTAGCCAATATAATCGACATC
>WRKG01000017.1 GCA_009778185.1 Bacillota bacterium | reverse complement strand
TGTAGCGTGGTTTATGGTTTTTAATGTAAATTTTGTTAATGCCACGGTCAATTTCGTTGTTGCCTATCACGTTAAAACCCGCTAGTTTGTACCCCATGGTTGAACCACCTGCACAGGACCCGCCTGCCGGACGGGCAGGAAAACAGCTAAAAACCGTGGGCGCGTTTGGTTTTGCTGGTGGTAGGTCGAATAATTTCCAGTTTAACGGGGAAATTTCCTGTTTTTGCCTATCCAACAGGCGAGCAACGGGCGGATAATATCCGCCCCTACGCATTTTTACCTCTTTTTTTAATTTTATTGAACAAAAAACCACATCGTGGACACTGGCAAGTGAATTTGTCCCTACTGAAGTCAGCTGTGTTTATTTCCTTGCAAGGGTTTAATTTTTGCGTATTTGCTTTATTTTCCATGCTAACCTCCTAAAATTTGTGTACTGTTGCAAATTTGCCGTTCCAGCCCACGGTAAAGCCCAGTTTTTCGGCAAATTGTCGCATTTGCACCCATGTTACACCGCCCGCCTGCCGGACGGGCAGGCCAACAATGTTCCCTTGAATGTAAACGTTCTCGCCGTTTTGCGTTGTTACATAAGGATTGCCATCGAAGCCCACGGCAAATCCCAGTTTTTCGGCAAATAGTCGCATTTGTACCCATGTTGTATCATTTTCGATGTAGCCTGGGATTTCTTGTATATTGCCTAAAATGTTGATTTGTAGCGTGTTGTTTGCATTTGGAGCGTTGTTGTTTGTTGCCAAATTGGCGTTGTTGCTAATTCCCTGCATACCTAAAAACTTAAACAGCCCATCCGCAATAGCGGCCGCCATTTCCGATTTCCTGTTACGCAAAATTTCAACATCGGGATTAGCTAGCGAACTGTCTATAAAAGCCAATTCTATAAGAATCGCGGGCATTTTGGTATTGCGTAAAACGCCCAAACTTTTGTGCGCCGTTTGTGCATCAATTTTAACGCCCCTATTTTTTAAGCCCATTTTTTGGCAATATTCATCATTGACAATTTCGGCAAATTTCACCTGCCCGCCTGGGCGGGTATCGCTGCGTTTTGTATCTGCGATGAACGTCTCTGCGCCCGTGCCGCCGCCAGCGTTTACGTGAATACTAATAAAATAATCGGCTGCCCACGCATTGGCGGCTTGCCAGCGTGCATTTATGCTACCTGCGTTATCTTTGCCGAGATTAGTTTGCAATGTTTCGCGGGATAATTTTGTTTGTAAACCCGCCCATTTTAAGCGTTCGGATAAGATTTTAGCAACCTCGAATGTTATATCTTGTTCGCGGAGGTTGTTGCCCGCCGCGCCTGTGTTATGTCCACTGTAATTGTGTCCTGCATCTATAAATATTTTCATGGTTTTTTCCCTTTCTGTGATTGTGCCTGCCTGTCGGCACAATTAGATAATTGACGCCCTTGATTTTCTTTGTCAACTCTAACGTTAAGCAAAATCAATAAATGGGTTAGCTTGTTGTCCATTTTATCTTGATTTTTCAGCATTTCTTTTACTGCAACGCCAATTTTGCCAATAATTATGCCTGTTTCTTTGTCGGAGGCGTTCGATAGGTCAAATAACTGCTTTATGCGGTCGTTTGCTTCTTTTATGTTGATTGTCGTTTCTTTCATGCTAATTAGTGCATCCGTGTTGTTTGTAATCACGCTCATTATCAGTTTTTCATGCTCTAATTGGCTGTTTCTAAAGGCGACATCTTCTTTGCGGCGGTCTTTGCGGTCTTTTAGGATTAACACAATCGTTGGTACAAAAACTATCAAAAATACTGCTGCAATTATTCCTGTAAACCTTATCAACTCGCTTTGTGTTTGTGTAAATACTTCCGTAACTATTGTGTTTACTGCCGTGTTTACTGCATCAGAATTGCTCATATCTTCCCTCCAATTCGTCAATTTTACGTTGCTGTGCTTGCAAAACCGCCAAAATTAGAGGAATAAATTCTTCGTAACGCAAGCCGAAAGTTTCGCCTATAATTTGCCCATTTTCGTCTAAAACAGGGCTGTTGATGTAACCTGCAAAGTCGAGGCTGTTCATGCGGTTTTTTTGCATTGCAGCATTTACATCCTGTGCAAGCAACCCGAAATGCGTACGCAAATACTCGTTGCCCTTAAACTTGTAGCTTACAGGCTGCAAATCCATTAAAAATTGTGTCATTGCGGCGGCATCTAGTGGCGTTATTTCCTCTTTTTCGCGGGCATCGCTAGTTGAAATTGCCGTTGTTGCTGCGTAAAGTTGCTTGTAGCGTAAAGTTGACGAACCTAAATTTATTGCGTTGTCTCGGGCGGGTAAAGTCCACTCGAAGCCTTTGTTATCAGCAACGATAAAAGCACTTTGCGTGGCGTTGGTGTTTACCTTCGAGCCCGTAAATTCAACCGTGTTTGCACTGTCCTCGAAAACCGCCGATGCCGTCAAACTATACATTCCTTGGTTGCCTTTGCCGACCACTCTATAGGGGAAAATTCCAGTATTTTCACTAAAAATAAATACTCTGTTTTGGTTAGAAATTGTCAAATCACGCGCCCAAACAGAGCAAGCCGTGCGTTGTACTTCGATTCCAGCGGTTTTTGATACGCTCGCCGTTCCGCCGTTTATGTGCAAATAACGCAAGTCGATGTGTCCAACGCCGCCGCATTCGCTAATTGTTACCTTTGATTCGGCGGCTGTGCTTGTAAAATTAAAGCCTTGAAGTATCAAATAAGCACATCTACAGCGGCTTGCACTGGCTTTTGCTATTTTGTGGGTTGTGCTGT
>WRKG01000016.1 GCA_009778185.1 Bacillota bacterium | reverse complement strand
CGCAATTTTAAGTTTACCATATATTCCTCTTCGCCAACAACCGAACACTGGTATTTAGAGCAAGATAGCAACATTGTCGAATGTTATCTAGGGCAAACGCAACTTCCCAAGCAAGATATATCACAAACATTGGTAACAACACGCAATTTGCAATTTGATTTAACTTATTTGGCTTTGTAAGCAAAAAACAAAAAGGGGGCTTTCACAATGTGGAAAACCATGATAAGGCGGATTTTGATACTTATTCCGCAAGTAATTATATTAAGTGTAATAGTTTTCTTTATAGCTGATTTTATGCCTGGCGATGCGTTGTCTGGGTTAATTCAACCAGATATTGACCCTGCTCGTATAGCAGAATTACGTGAAATGCACGGCTTGAACGATCCTTGGCATATTCGTTATGTTCGTTGGATTGGCAATATTTCCCAAGGCGACTTCGGAATTTCTATGCAACATCACGTTCCAGTTTTGCGGATTGTTGGCGAACGTTTGCCAAATACTATTCGTTTGTCGCTGTTTACTGTAATTTTGGTTTATGCTATATCTATTCCGCTAGGAATAATCGCAGGTCGCTATAATACCACCTGGAAAGAAAAAATTATAAGCTACTATTTATATTTTGGCATGAGTTTACCTACTATCGTTTTTGGCTTTATATTGCTGTTTTTGTTCGGCTTTATGCTGGGATGGTTCCCAATCAGCGGCAGCATTGATGTTAGAGTTGTAAATGCCGATAGTTTTACCGTTATGTTAAGCCGTTTACATCATATGGTTTTGCCAGCGGCGGCTATGGCTTTGCTTGGCTCGGTCGGTATTGTGCAGTTTTTGCGTAACGAAATTGTTGACAACAAAAATTCCGATTATGTAACAACTGCCCGTGCAAAAGGAGTTCCTGTTAAAGTGCTGTATAATCGCCATATTTTCCGCAACTCGCTGTTGCCAATGGCTCAAGGAATCGGCTTTGTAATTGTTGGTTTGCTATCGGGAACGATCTTTATTGAGCAAGTTTTCGGCTATCCTGGCATGGGACAATTATTTGTACAGTCAATAAACTCGCGCGATTTTAGTCTTGCAAACTTTTTGATAATGTTTTACGCAATTTTGACCTTAATCGGCGCGTTAATATCCGATATAGCTTTAATGTTATTTGATCCAAGAATCAGAATAAAATAGAGGAGTGAACATAATGGCAGAATATACTGAATCAAAAGGTTACACAAAAGTAAAAATTACCGATGAGCAATTAAATCAACAAACCGAAACTCTCGATCAAGAGGGTTTAGAAAGTGCTGAACACGCCGAAAAAGTGCCAAGTTTAGCCGAAACAATTTGGAAAGAAATTTGGAACAGTAAAGCGGCAATGTTTGCACTTATCTTGTTTGCCGTTATATTGACGGTTGCGTTTGCTACAGGGCTTTTCTTTGACGAAACGCAAGCATTGCGTGTTAATATTAGAACCACCGACCGTGCTCCCGAATGGTTCGCTGGCGAGTTCTTTTTGGGAACAGATCCCATGGGAAGAGATATGTTGCAACAACTAATGTTAAGCGCGCGAAATTCCTTTGCAATAGCCTTAACTGTAACTATCGGTAGCATGATAATTGGCATAATTTATGGGTTAATATCTGGCTATTACGGCGGTCATGTTGACAATACACTTATGCGTATACTAGATTTTACTTTGCTTATTCCCACGTTAATGCTGATTATAGTCATTGTTACAATAACGCCCAATTATCAAACGTGGCATTTTATCCTGTTTTTAACGCTTGTCGTTTGGATGGGTCGAGCGCGGCTGATTCGTGCAAAAGTTATGCAGCAAGTTGGATTAGATTATGTAAGTGCCTCTAAAACTTTGGGTACGTATAATCTTGTGATTATGGTGCGTAAAGTTTTGCCAAACATAACTTCTATTATTGTGGTAGACGGCACAATTTCGCTTGCTGGCAACATGGGAATCGAAACTGGCTTGACAATATTGGGCTTCGGCTTGCCATTTGGTACGCCTAGCTTGGGAAATTTGATTCGTTACGCCGCCGATAATCCAATAGTGCTAACAAGCCGCTTATGGCAATGGATGCCAGCCACAATTTTAATATTTGTAATGAGTTTGTGCGTTTATTTTGTGGGTTCTACCATAAGTAGAGCGGTCGATCCAAAACAACAACGAGCATAAAATGGATTTTACGGCAATTTTGCAGTATGTTAAATCTTCTGCGGTAAACAAAAATATCAACCCCGAAAAACAAGGTCGACATATTCTAGGACACGAGTTGTACATCGAAGGGCGAAGTTACTTGTTGGACGGGGTTAATCCGCAGGAATTGGTGGATATTTATCATGGCACAGGCGAACCTAAAACAACAAAAAAAGGCGAATGGAAAAACAAAGAATATATAGAAGCCACTTCATATATTGTACCAACTAAAAGAATGGCGGTGTAAAAATGAATTTATGGGAATATGAATTTCAAAATGTAAAAATAGTAGATGTTGACGGCGATGTTTTTACAGGATTTGCCCTTTGTTATACCTCTACATTAGACGATCCCGATGGAATAGAAAATATTTCTATTCGAGAAAACCTAAATTCTACAAGGTTAATCGAATTTACCGCCGCCGAAATCGCCAAAATAGAAATAATCGAACCAACCGAAAACCTTAACATTCCAAAACTTCAACCCGCAAAAGAATTACAACCTGCATAATATGGATATAAACAAACAAATTTCACAATATATAAAATCGTCCGAAGTAAAC
>WRKG01000015.1 GCA_009778185.1 Bacillota bacterium | reverse complement strand
ACGGCGCGCGAGCCGCTATTATCGGCGGTTGCCACGGCACAAGCAACGTTTTGGCTGGCAAGCGGTTCAACGTTCCCGTTGGCGGAACGCACGCGCACAGCTGGATTATGAGCCACGATACCGAGTTAAACGCATTTCGTGCCTACGCAAAACTTTATCCGAACAACTGCATTTTGTTGGTTGACACGTACGATACGCTAAAAAGCGGCGTTCCCAATGCAATAACGGTGTTCCAAGAAATGCACTCGGCAGGAATCGTACCAAAAACGTTTGGAATCCGCCTAGATAGCGGCGATTTGGCGTATTTGTCAAAAGAATCCAGGCGGCAGCTAAATGCCGCAGGGTTCACAAACGCCATTATTAGTGCATCTGGCGATCTGGACGAGTATCTTATAGCCGATTTGAAGGCACAAGGTGCAACAATAAATTTGTGGGGCGCTGGCACAAACCTAATCACGTCCAAGGATTATCCAGCGTTTGGCGGAGTTTACAAACTCGCCGCCGAAACCTCCGCAACTGGCGAATGGTCGCCCTGCATGAAATTGTCGGAAAATCCCGTGAAAGTAACTAATCCCGCCGAAAAAACGGTGTTTCGGCTTTACGATACAGCCACTGACAAGGCAAAAGCCGATTTGGTAACTTTGTCAACCGAAAAAATCGATTCGTCCGCCAATCTCACTATTTTTGACCCAATCGCTCCGTGGAAACGCATGACGTTGCAGGCGAACGAGTTTACCGCACGAGAGCTGCTACAGCCCGTGTTTTTGGGCGGAAAATGCGTTCACAACGAAATTTCAGTAATGGAAATTCGCAATAATTCAATAGCGGAGCAAGCAACTTTGTGGGACGAGCATAAGCGGTTGACAAAACCGCAACTTTTCCCAGTGGATTTATCGCAAAAATTATACGATTTGAAACAAAAAATGATACACGAAATAAGGTCATAGAGCCAAACGTAGGAAAGGAATTTTGGAATGGTATACGGTTTTGCAGCTAAAATTAGAAATGTACAGAAGAGGGACGTATTGCAGGACGAGGAACTTCACAGGATTTCTGGCGACTTTGACGAGGATGTGCGTCCGCGCGAGCTGAAGTTTGTCCTAGATGACGGCGAAGACCACTTTTTAGTAAAAGCACAGGCATCCGTTTCTAGCACCGCGCAATCTATGCACGACAAAGAACTAGAGGAAGCCATCGAAAAATTCAAATCTTATTTAGAAAAATTCGCCGAACTAATCGAGGGCGAAGTAAGCAAACAAGAGGGCTTTTACAACAACAACACAACTTTCAAAAAACTTTATAATTAAACATTAAAACCTAAAACCTTGGGGCGCTGCCCCAAACCCCGCTGGGTACGCGTACCCAGACCCGCTATTTTTTTATGGTTATTTTGTTGATATTGCCGATTTGGTAATTATTTATAAAAATTGCTTGGGAAATAGTTGGAATTTTGTGCATTTTGCTAAACTTGTCGAAAAAACGGGTGTGATAGGTTTTGAATTTGGAGGACACTATAATGCAAGATAAATTAAACAAATTACACGCCTCGCTAGAGGGCGAGAAGAATCACAAGCTGTCGATGATAATTGGGTTGGACGGCTTTGTGGACGAGATTGTTCATTTGGTGGACAAACGGCTTGATTTTGAGCGGTTTGAACGCATTAACACAATGGCGGAATTAGGCGAACGCATAAGCCGCGCCGCTGGACTTAGCACCAACATTGAAATGGTGCCAACGCAAATGAAACTGGGCGGAAATGGGCCAATTTATTCGAACGCACTGCTGTATTACGGCGTAAATTTAACTTACATCGGTGCAATCGGCGATCCTGTGCATCCCGTTTTCCAAGATATGGCGGATAAATCCCAAAAAACGTACAGTTTATCCGAGCCAGGGCACACGGACGCACTGGAATTTGAAGACGGCAAAATAATGATGGGCAAAATTACCGTGTTAAACGAGATTACATGGGATAAATTCAAGCAAGTAGTGGGCAGCCCAGCGGAAATTGCCGCAATGATAGACGGTTGCGACCTTTTCGGCATGGAAAACTGGACGATGGTTCCGTATATGAGTCAAATTTGGAAAGGGCTAATTGCGGAGGTTTTCCCGTTGTTAAAGGCTCGTCCGCAAAAACCGCTTGCATTTTTCGACCTAGCCGATCCCGAAAAACGCACCAAAGCCGACATTTTGGAAGCAATGCAGCTTATCGGCAAATTTGAGGATAAATTCCGTGCAGTTTTGGGCTTAAACGAGAAAGAACTCTACGAAATAGCCGATGTTTTCGACGTAAAACATGACGGCTTGGAAAACACAACAAAAGAGGTGTACAAAAAAATGGGAATCTATTGCCTAGTTGTCCACCCAGTAAAAGAGGCGTGTTGTGTGGTTGACGGCAATTATTATCAAGTTGAGGGTCCATATTGCGAAAAGCCAGTATTAACAACTGGTGCAGGCGACAACTTTAACGCAGGTTTCTGTTTGGGACAAGCCCTAGGGCTAGATCCCCAAGATTCCATTACTTTGGGCGTTTGCACATCTGGCTTTTACGTGCGCAACGCAAAAAGCCCAACCTACGCCGAAGTAATGAACTTCGCCAAAACCTGGGCAACCAACGGCAAAATATAAAAGATAAAACCAAAACCTCGGGAGCGCTGCCCCCGAACCCCCGCTGGGTACGCGTACCCAGACCCGCACATTTTTATAAATTGACATAAAAAAATTCCACTGGGTCACCTGCCCGCCGGCAGGCGGGAGG
>WRKG01000014.1 GCA_009778185.1 Bacillota bacterium | reverse complement strand
AATTCTACACTTCATTGGATAGAAATTGAGAACGGCAACCTGCAAGTGCGTGTCCATACGTGGTTTGGCATTGCAAATGAGTTTGGCGATTTGTTTTATTATTTGGACGGCGAGGAAAGCACCGAGAGTGAGATTTTGGCAATTTTTGGTACATGGGAAGACGAAAATTGGGCTAATATTCACGGCGGCGGACATCTTTTAACGCAAAGTAATGTTTACACGGCAATTTTCGGCGGTCGGTAGAAAATTTATTTGGCTGGATTTGAGATTTTCGCAACTAAAAAGTGCTTGACAACTCCGCAAAATAATTTATAATATTTTCAACAAGCAACAAAAAAGTGCCGTCAAAACCGTATAGCCACGCCATTCGCAACCATAAGTTGCGAAACCGTTTTAGCCAAATTTGAAAATGACCGCTTTTAGTGCTTGACAGCCACCGTCCACAATGCTACAATAATTATCATAAACAAACGCAACACGGACAACTGCCATTTTACGCTACTTTTCGCTATCGTTTCTCGCTCCGCAAGTCGTCCGCAACCATTAAAAATGATTATACCAAGCACAAGCCAAGGAGGAAGTTATGAAAAATTTTATAAAAACAGCGATATTTGCGGCATTTGTGGGTTTTACAGCTTGCACAGCCGACAGCGTACCCACCGAACCTGTGGAAATTCCAGAGGTTTTGGAAGAATGGGAATTTTTGGAAACCGCCGAAAACCACGCCACAGAGCCGATTTCAGCACAAGAGCAAGCCGAACAGGCAAGCCAATCCATCGACAAAACCGAGCCACCGACAAGCCTAGTCGGCACAATTCAAGTGCCGTTCACGGTCAACGGCACGGCGGACTTTGAATTGACCGCCTTTTTGGCATACGAAAACGCCACGCCGCACTTTTTATTGCAGGATATAGCCGAAATGCTTGACGGAACGCAGGCACAATTTGATGTTTCCGCAAATGCCGTTTTCGGAGATTTCCGCATAGAAAGAGGGCAAAATTTCACGGCGGACATTGACACGATTAGGGCAATCCAACCTAGGCCAACTAGGGCAACCGACCCTCTCGAGGCTTTTCCAAACAGGATTTTTTGGGAATTTACAATAGGGACAATGGATTTTCTAGGTTCGGAAATCGGATTTTTAGAAACTCCACAAGGTTTGGCGTTTAGCCTTGAAAGTTTCGCAAGATTTTTCGGGTTTTCCGTGGAATGGCAAGTTGAAACGGCAAACGGTGTTACAAATCTCATAAATACACACGAACCCACGATAACCGAATATGGACGTGCCGCAGTTTCCGAGTTTTTGTACCGCCGACCAACCTTATTTATAGATTCACAAGAATGGACGAACGAGATTTTGGCGGCGACAAATCCAACAATCACGTGGTGGCGAAATGACGATATTTCTTATATTTATCCCAATCGTTTTATCTTGTATGACCTTAACAACAGCGGTATTCCTGATATTTTGTTAGGTTATCTGTGGGAAGATTTAAGAGGTTTTGTCCTGTACAGTTATATCAACGGCGAATATCAGAGGGTCGGCATGGTTGGCGGATGGTACGAATTTTTCCGAGATTCCTATGGGCAAATTTTCCTGTTTAATGGGAATCATCACAGCGGTTGGGAAACGGTGCAACAACTAATTTTCTCGGAAAATGGCGTGATTTTTGAGAATGTAATTACATCGCCGTTTGGCTTGCCTAGTGAAACGCCCCAAGAAGAACACGATGCTGTTATGTGGGAATGGGGAGAGTTTTGGGAAGATTTTCACATGAGAACAGGTGGAATACTCACGCCTGTGTCGCCAGTTGACCCAACCGTGCCGACAATTTCAATCCGTCCACTTTCCGCCCTGCAAGCGGAATTTATGGCAATATTTCTACAAGAGTTTTCGCAACCGCAAAATCTCGCACAGCCACAAGCCTTGCGTATGTTGCAACCGTGGCAACTAGCGTATGCCGATATTTTACGCCATTATTAGGCCAATGTGCCGCCGCCAGCCGAGGAATTTCACTGGTCGTTTTTCCTGTACGATATTGATTTAGACGGCGTTCCAGAGTTGTTTATCGTATGCATTATAACTGGAATCGGATCGGAAAGTATATACACCTTTACAAATGGCGAAATAACGCCGATTATGGGCGAATTTTTCGCATATTGGGATATTTTTCCAATGGTGAACGACCTGCACGGCATAATTACGCAATACTACGGCAGGACGGCAATGTTGACTTTATAGGACGGCGAACTGGTTACGCAAACGATTTTGGAACGTCCGTTTATGTATCAAGATGAGCCAATTTGGTGGTTGAATGGCGTGGAAATCTCGGAAAACGAATTTGACATAATAATGTCGGAAATCGTGCCGCAGGGTACAGAGAGAATTTTTCCGCATGATATTTCCGAGGAAAATATAGAAAATATTGTGTTTGCGTGGCGATAGTTGCGGAAACTCAAAAATAGGAGGATAATATGAAAAATTTTACAAAAATGGCAATAATTGCGGCAGTTGTGGGCTTTACAGCTTGCACAGCCGACACAACCCCCATCGAACCTGTGGAAATTCCAGAGGTTTTAGAAGAATGGGATTCGGAAAACGCCGAAAACGTGGAAAACCCAGCACCAATCACGCAAACCGAACTCATACCGATAGAAGAAAATCCACGAAATCCGCTCCGCTTTCTAGGCGACGACAATCAACACGCTTGGCGATTTAATGAAAATGGCG
>WRKG01000013.1 GCA_009778185.1 Bacillota bacterium | reverse complement strand
GGGGGGGGGGGGGGTAAGTATTTGGCGAACCTTTTCCAAATCGTGAGGAGTGTCCACCGCTATTGCGTTGCTTATTACATCTACATATTGTATATCCCAGCCATTTTCAAGAAACCGTAACGTTTCAATATCTTCGATAGTTTCCAACCGTCCACGTGGCGTATTTTTGAAGAACTCCAACGCCGCTTTTGTGTAGGCATAAAGCGAAACTTGCCTGTAGTAATCGTGAGTAATGCTCCCTTTTGGGAACGGTGCAGCGGCACGAGTTATAAAAATCGCCTTGTTTTCGGCATTTGTTAGGGCTTTTAATATTGTCGGATTAACGGCATCTATCGGGTTGACAATTTTACTTTTTAGATGGATAACCTGCACGTTTTTGGGAATATTGTAGGGCAAAAGTGCCTTTATGGTTTCTGGCTCGATAAGCGGTTCATCGCCTTGAACGTTGATGTACCAATCGGCGTGAATTTTTTCGGCAACTTCGGTAAGTCTGTCTGTGCCTGTTGGGTGCTTGTCGGATGTCATAATGGCGTTAATATTGAGATTTTGGCAGGCTTGCATGATTTTCTCGTGGTCGGTTGCGACAATTATGTCGTCAAACTCGGTAACTTTCTTGGTTTGCTGATAAACCCACCAAATCATGGGCTTTCCGTGAATGTCCGCAAGCGGTTTGCCCTGAAATCTTGACGAGTTATAGCGGGCTGGGATTATTGCTGTTATTTTCATGTGGATTCTCCTTTCGTGTTACTTAATATTTGATAAAACATAAGTTTTATCTTTCTTAAAGGTTTTGTAATCTTCCAAGATGTAGATTCATACAAAAGCATTGTACGATTTTTTAGTTGTTCGATTTCGTCTTCTTTTTGCTTTATTATTGCGTTTGTGGAAAATTTTATTTCTTCTATTTGCAAATTTTGTTTTTGTACAATATTTTTTAACTCGGATATTTGGTAATCTTCATTGGAAAGTTTGATTTTTGGGTTTTTGTAATTAAACACTTCTTCCGCAAAAATAATGGGGCAATTTAGCCGTTGTTGCAATTTTTTAAGAGTAACTGACGGATCATGTATGGCACATATAATCACGGCATCCGTTGCAGGATATTCTACTGTATTTATCGGCAACCTTGGAATTGTGTGCTTTTTATTTTTTGTATTTTCTACAATATGGGAAATGTTTATCTGCAGTTCTTTATGGTGTGCTACTAAAATGCTAGTAAACTCGCTGTTTCCGTATAAAATTACACTTTTATAGTTATTTTTGACAAAATAATCTTTAATATGTTCAACAAATAAAGGTTTTTTTAGTAATGTCAACATTGAATTTGCGCAGGTTTTTAGATAGTTGTTGCTTTTTTGCAAATTTAATACGCTTGTGGCTGTAAATTGCGATTCTATTTTTTCGAAAAGTTTAGGCTCTCGTGTTTGTAGTATTAAAAATGCTTCTTGTAAGATTTTGTCTATTGAACCTTTATCTTTTTTCATGGCAATTAGCCAAGCAATATGTTGTTCACGATTTGCTAAATATGTTGTTATATCGTAGGTTTGTGAAAAAGAATTTAACACACCCAAAGCATCAAAAATTAAAAGACTTTTGCGACATTTATTGCAATATCCACAATTAAAAGCCTGTTTTAAGCATGAGTTAAGGTATTTTTTGGCAAGTTCATTTTTAGCTAACATAGCAATTTTGTCCATTTTGCTAAGTTCACCACCAAAATTTAATAATTCTGTGCCAGTTGCTAATCCACTATTTATAACCATATAAAAAAACAGGGCATAATTTGCCGTACTAAAATAATCACTAGTGGGTATTATGGAATATTGTGAGTAATCCCACCCAGCCGATGAGTATAAGTATTTACAAAATAATTTACCCAAAGCGAGAACATTATGTGCCAACCTATAATGATGCCATAAATCACTTCGTACATTGGCTAATTTATAAATATTGCCAGTTAAATTTATAACAGATAATCCAAGTTCATTTGCAATAGCTAACTGATTTTGATGTATTAAATTAGCCTGCAAATCCCAACCACTTTCATGAAAAAATCCACCATACAAACCCTTATCAAAACAAATAAAATGAGTCAACCGCATATTTTCAACAGGATGTTTGCTAGACAATTCGATGGTAGTAAGCCCATCTACTCCTACAGATAAGCCAGTGCCTACACTTCCAATATTTTTAACTGGCTCATTGATTGTAGGTGCGTGTATTTTTAATGGTGTTAAATTTGAATCGTATTTTGTAAGCTGCGGAATCAAAATATTATTGAGATTATATAGCAATTCGCTAGTAATTGGTAATTCGCTATATATGTCGCCAAGATTTTGTCGCATTGCTATATGCAATATTCCTATCAAGGCAGAATCAGCACGTTCAGTAACAAAATATTGTTGATATTTACTTTCTACTTCGATATATATGTCAAAATTATTTCCGTCTATTTCAATAGGTTGTATTAAGCGTGCTCTTTCGTTTTCTTCGCTGATTTTGAATTTTTTTATTTTTATCATAATAACCTCCGTTAATTTTGCACAACAAAAAAGCAAGCCAATAATTCTCGCAATGCGAAAAATACGGCTTGCTTTTTATATGTTGTTAGGATTTTTGCGGTTGACAAAAAGGCATGAATTAGGCTACTGCTCTGCTCTGCTCTGCTCTGCTCTGCTCTGCTCTGCTCTGCTCTGCTCTGCTCTGCTCTGCTCTGCTC
>WRKG01000012.1 GCA_009778185.1 Bacillota bacterium | reverse complement strand
CCTTTCGGGCGGATATTATCCGCCCCTACGGTTGGGCGGTTTGTAGGGACGGATAATATCCGCCCGTTTATTCCAAATTCGCAATATTTCAGAATCCGCCCATTTATTCCAAATTCGCAATATTTCAGTATTCTGCAACATTTCCTCGGTTGATTGAGCATATTTTATTTTTTAGTATCAAAGCTGCCAGTAGTAATTTCGGCATCGCCCAAACTTGTTACCGAGCCAGATTTTTTGTAAAAATGCACAACATTTTTCAAAATACCGTCAAAAGTGTAATAATCGTCCGATTCAGCTATTGGCAACGAAACAGTTTTCTTTTGAAAGCCAGCTTTATAAATTGCGGTAATAAGTTCGATTGTAATGCGACCGTCTGCACCCGTGATATTTGGGCGGACTCCCTTTTCGAGGGCGGCGACAACATTTTCGATTTGCCCTGTATGTCCTTCGTAAGCTAAATGTGGCATTGCGTTATATTGTTCGGTTATTTTTTGCATTAAAGCGGTATTTTTAGTGGGAAATCCGTTTGGCTGGGATAATTCCGCCTCAACGCTGAACGGAGTTGTAATTTTGGCGTGTTCGCATTGCAAAGTTATGCTTTGTCCTTCGCCGTGATGCACAACCGAGCTTGTAACTTCAGCTAAAGCACCGTCGGCATATTTCAAAATTGCAAACGAAATATCTTCAACTTCCGAGTTATCGTGCATTACGTTGGAAAGCACAGCTGTTACTTCGGTTGGCAACCCATTTTGAATCCAGTTTATCATGTCAATTTGATGCACAGCATGATTCAACGTTGGACCGCCGCCCTCTTTTTCCCACAAGCCGCGCCACCATAAATCGTAATAGCAATGTCCGCGCCACCAAAGCGAGTCAACATGAGCGGCTCGCACTTTGCCAGCAACGCCACTTTCGGCTAATTCTTTTAATTTGTAAACGGTATCTCGAAAGCGATTTTGTGCAACTACAGACATTGTAACGTTGTTGGCTTTTTCGGCTGCCAACATTTCATCACATTCTTTTAAGCAAGTTGCCATTGGTTTTTCCACAAGCACATTTTTTTTGGCGTTCATGGAATTTATTGCAATTTCGGCGTGTGTATACGGCGGAGTACACACATGAACCAAATCAATTTGCAAATCCGATTTAAGCATTTCTTCGTGGCTACTAAAAACTGTTGCATTTGACAACTTAAATTTTGTCTTTTTTTCCTCTGCTTTTTCTGGAAAAATATCTACCAGTGCCACAATTTGGCAACGTTCAGCAGGTAACTCTAATATTCCAGCAATATGTGCTTGCGATATATTGCCTGTTCCAACTATTGCAATGTTTACCATAATAACCCTCCGCTATTTTAATTATAATATGTCAAAGATGCCTCGTAATGTTCGGTTGTGAGTTCTGGGCAATTTGCGTTTTTGCTTAGCCATTCACGTGTCCGAAAACAGAGATCGCATTTTGACGTGTACTCATTTTTTGGTGTAAAACCTTGATTTTTGGCAAAAGTTAATAATTTTTCGATGCCGCCCGTCATAAGAGCCTCGTAAGCGGGATATTTGCCCTCTTCCACGCCGTTAATTATTTCTGCGAATGGAATAGCCATTCCTGTGCAGCCAGGCGGAACAAAATTGCAAAATAAATCCACATGAAAGTGGTCGGAAGAAATAAGATGTCGACAAGTTGACTGATTTTGGATTAAATTATCGATAGGCTGTGGTTTTTCGTATTCTTCCTCAATATTGATTGCACGACCGCCCATGCTTAAACCGTAGCGTTTTGCAGTGTTTCGTATGTAATCTGGCGAGATAGTTTCTTCTAAAGATTTTCGGTCGTGTGCTTTTGTTGGGGCAACTCTTGCTAAAGATTGCAAAAAACGCTCTTGCCACAAAAAATAGCCAAAATTATTTTGTTTGCAAATTTCCGCCAGCCGTAACGGCAACGAAAAAGGGATATATTCCGCATGAAACGGATCTAAAGATATACATATAGTGTCTACATTAACGGTTTTTAGGGCTTTAAGATAGTTTTTTGCCATAGCACTATCTTTTGCCCAAAAAGCATTGGTTTCAACGTAGTCAACCTTAATGTTGAAAGTTTTGGTAATTTGCAAAACTTCCATAAGTGCATCAAAGTCCAAAAAAGGCTCACCACCGCCTATATGCACCGAGCGGCAATTACCTTGTTGTAATAATTGGCAAATTTCGGTTGCCGTTTCGGTTGTCATGTAACCGCCCAATCTATCGGGCGAACAAGCGTACAAACAGTGTCTACAAGCTGCATTACATTCATAGTTTACCATAATTCCGCCATGATTCAAACCTCTAATTTTGTACATTTTATGCAATCCTCTCTTGTATTTTTACAACTTTATTTATATTATAGCATAAAAACGTGTTTTTGGTAAGTGGTTTTGTAAAATTTTGTGATGTTTTCCGTAGGGCGAATCCGCAAGTCAATAATGGGTAGATGTTGTTCATTTGGTAATTTTGCAAATCCGCAACGGACAAATGTTATCCGTTAATAAATCCACAACGGGCGGATAATATTCGTCCCTACGATTTGCTGTGCCTGTATAGCGTTAAAAAATAGCGGGTCAAGGGGCGCGCTCCTTGCGGGGTTTGCCTGTCCGCCGGCAGGCGGGGGGCATCGCCCCAAGGTTTTGGTTTTATATCAAACGATTGCGTTGATA
>WRKG01000011.1 GCA_009778185.1 Bacillota bacterium | reverse complement strand
GAAGCTGTCTCAACAATTATATCGTCATAGTAACCTATAATTTCTTCAATATTTTGTGTAGGAGTATTTTTATTGTTAAAAGCAAATATCAATGACACATTTGACATTAAATGTTCGAGCCGTCGGTTGCAATGAAACAATAAATTTTCATTAGTCAAAAGATTCCATTTTGCGAACAAATTTTTGTATTTGACATATAATTCATTAAAAGTGTCATGTTGATACGAATGATATTTTCCAGTTCCAACATTTATATTTATATCGTATATATATATATATATAGTGATTATATAATGGCTTGTTATAATACGATGCTGAGTTAATGTCTTCTAACACTTGTAAATTTACAAATAAATCCGCAGTATGAATGTCTTCTCTGTACGTATATTTTTTTATTATGTTTGCCTTGTAAACCTGCATAACCGAATCCATACAACCTATTTTCAAAAAATTTATACACTCTAGTTGTACACTTTTTTTATCCGTCAATTTTAGAGGATTTTTTAGGATATGCGATGACAAAAGTTTTTTATTTTCTTGGCTGTTGTCGCATTCATAACAATTCATAGACATAAATATTATATCGTAATCGTACTCTGCAGCTTGTTCAGCTATGGTTTTAAAAGCCGTAGGTTCGTAAGTATCGTCAGCCGCTCCGAATGTAATGTATTTTCCATTGGCTTTTTTTAGACCAAAATTAAAACCCGAATACGCACCGCCGTTTTGTTTGTGAAAAGCCTTTATGCGATTATCTGATTTTGCATAGTCGTCAATAATTTGTGGACAAGAATCGGTTGCACCATCGTCAACTAATAGTAATTCCCAGTTGTCAAATTTTTGCATTAAAATACTATCCACCATTTTTTTGAGCGTACGTTCGTTGTTGTATATTGGGATTACTATTGATAACAATGGTTGCATTTTTATTCATTCCTTTCGGTATTTATGATATTTTGCAATTCTTCCAATCTTGGATAATTTGGAAAAAGTTTGATTCCTGTTTCAACTGCGTTTTTGGCATCTTCGGTTAAGCCTAAATGATAGCCGCAAAGGGCGAGAATAACGTATTGCTCGGGTGTAGAAATTTTGCTGTTGAATAATTGGATTGTTGTATCGAGGGCTTGTTCGAAGTTGTCAGTAAATAGTTGCTTTCTTGCGGTGCGTTCGGTTTTTAGGTACTCAATCAGATTGGCGTTGGCAATTTGTTCATGTTTAGCGGATAAATTTGTATATATTTCAAAACCAATTCGATAAGGGTTCTGGTAATCTAATAAACTGTGTGTTATTTCCGATTTAATTTCATCAAATGAGATTGTTGTATTGTTTAGGGCTGTAAACATTTTTACTATTGGGTTATTAAAATCGGTTGGTAATTCATTTAATTGTATTATATTTCCTATGGCGTTGAAAGTCCAACTATCGACATTTGGTAAATTTTCGGTAAATATTGCCGTTTCTAGTATTATATCATCATAATAGCTCATAATAATATCAATATTCTCACTTGGAGTATTTTTATTGTTAACCGCAAATATAACTTGTAGTTCATTCATTAGCCTATGCATTCTATTTGAACTAATCAAATGGTGATATTCTTCTTTGTTTATGTTTTGTAATTTGACGAGCAAATTTTTACTTTCAACGTACAACTTGTTATACATATCATGTGTGTATGGATAATATTTTGCAGAACTAACATTCACATCTTTGTCAACGATATATATATATATATATCGTTTATACAGTATTTTGGGATTATATGATACAGATTGTATTTCATCTGCTATGGCAACATTCATAAATAGGTCTGCTGCATATATATCTTCAATAAAGCGATATTTTTTTATTAGGCTTGCTTTATAAGCGTTTATAGGTGAATACATTACTCTAAGCAAATGCAAATATATCCAATTTTCTTCTACACTTTTTTTATTCGTTAACTTTAGTGGAATGTTATTGCTAGAAGGTAAAAATTCAGTACCTACTATATTTTGTTCATTATCGCATAAATAAACAGCATACTGTATAAAAATAATATCATAATTATATTCGTAAGCCTGAATGGCTATTGTTTCAAATGTTGTTGCGTCAAAAGTATCGTCAGCACAAGCAAATATAATGTATTTTCCGTTGGCTTTTTCTAATCCAAAATTAAATCCCGAATATGTTCCGCCGTTTTGCTTGTGAAAAGCCTTTATGCGATTATCAGATTTTGCATAATCGTCAATAATTTGTGAACAAGAATCAGTTGAGCCATCGTCAACTAGCAATAATTCCCAATCGTCAAATTTTTGTATTAAAATACTATCCACCATTTTTTTGAGCGTACGTTCGTTGTTATATATTGGGATTACTATTGATAATAATGGTTGCATTTTTATTCATTCCTTTCGGTATTTATAATATTTTGCAGTTCTTCCAATCTTGGATAATTGGGAAAAAGTTGCAATCCTGTTTCAACTGCATTTTGGGCATCTTCGGTTAAGCCTAAATTATAGCCACAAAGTGCGAGTATAATGTATTGCTCTGGCGTGGAGATTTTGCTGTTGAATAATTGGATTGTTGTGTCGAGGGCTTGTTCAAGATTGCCAGTGAATAGTTGTTTTCTTGCGGTTTGTTCGGTTTGTATGTAATTTAGTAATTCGTAATCAGCTATGTAAGTATGTTTTTGGGATAAAGTTT
>WRKG01000010.1 GCA_009778185.1 Bacillota bacterium | reverse complement strand
GGCGATGAGGCAAATACACTCCGCGAAGCTGGCGGAGAATACGGTGCAGCCACAAGCCGACCGCGCCGAGTTGGTGCGTTTGATGTTCCTGCAAGCCGTTACGGCGTGCAAGTGCAGGGTGCAACCGAACTTGCTTTAACTAAACTAGATGTAATTTCCTATATGGAGAAAATTCCCGTTTGCGTGGCTTACGAAATTGACGAAGTGCAAACCAAGCAATTTCCAATGGGCGATGCTTTGGTAAAGGCAAAACCTGTGTACGAATATTTGGACGGTTGGCAATCGGATATTTCTCAATGCCGCAATAAAGCCAGTTTGCCCGCCGCCGCAATAAATTATGTCAACTACATTGAAAATGCCGTTAATTGCCCAATAAAATATGTTTCCGTCGGCGCTGGCAGAGAAGATTATTTGATGTTTTAATCTAAAAGCGGTTCGTCAGAAGTCAATTAACTTCCAACGAACCGCTTTTGTTTTTTAGAAAATACAATTTTCAACCGTTAATAAATAATTTTACGATTTTAATTTGCAAGTAACCTCTGTTTGTACTATAATAGTTATTGCACCCAAAAAAGGAGGGTTTACAATGGCAGAAATTAAACACGATATAGTGCAACACATAGGAATTTTATCAACGTCAACCAAAGGTTGGCAAACGGAACTTAATCTAATTAGCTGGAGCGGCAGAGAGCCAAAATACGACATTAGAGATTGGTCGCCCGAACACGACAAAATGAGCAAAGGAATAACCCTATCCAAAAAGGAAATTTTGGAATTAAAAAAATTATTGGCAACTATTGACCAATAAAAGGGGGCTAAATTTTGGATCAACACAAAATGCCAATAAAAACCGCTTTAGACAACTTGCTGAAAAACAACATTATCCCTTTTGATGTTCCTGGCCACAAGCGCGGCAACGGGATTCCTGCCCTAACTGATTTTTTCGGCGAAAAATGCTTGTCAATAGATGTTAATTCCATGAAACCGCTTGACAATTTGAGTCATCCCGTATCGATAATAAAAGAGGCGGAAGAACTTGCAGCCAAGGCTTTTGGGGCTAAATGGGCTTTTTTTATGGTAAACGGAACTACCAGTGCCGTGCAAGCAATGATTATGGCGGCTTGCAAGCAAGGCGACAAAATAATCCTGCCGCGGAACGTGCACAGCAGTGTATTAAACGCCCTTGTGCTTTGTGGGGCTGTTCCAATTTATGTGGAATGTCAAGTTAGCAAAAAATTTGGCGTTGCAATAGGAACATCGCTCGACGACATTAAAAATGCAATAATCGCCAATCCCAGTGCTAAAGCTGTTTTGTTGAATAATCCAACATATTACGGAATGTGCCTTGATATTGCCAGCATAGTAAAATTGGCAAAATCCCATAATATGCTAGTTTTGGCGGACGAAGCCCACGGAACGCATTTTTATTTTGGCGAAAATTTGCCAATCGCCGCAATTTCCGCAGGTGCAGATATGGCGGCTGTTAGTATGCACAAATCGGGCGGTTCGCTTACGCAAAGTTCTTTTTTGTTGTGTGCCGAAAATGTCAATGCAAATTATGTACGCAGAATTATCAATCTTACGCAAACCACGAGTGCCTCGTATATTTTGCTCGCCAGTTTGGATATTTCTCGCAGTCATTTAGCCGTAAACGGAAAAACAATTTTCAAAAATGTACTAGATTTAGCCGAATACGCAAGGCACGAAATCAACAAAATTCCAGGACTGCACGCATTTTCGCAAGATTCATTTGACCAATCCGAGCAAAAAATTATCCACGACTTTGACCGCACAAAATTGTCGATTAACACGCTAGGAATCGGCAGGGCGGGCATCGAAGTTTACGATATTTTGCGCGATAATTACAACATTCAAATCGAATTTGGCGATATTGGCAATATTTTAGCCTACATATCGATAGGCGACAACTTGACAAACATTAAGCTACTAATTGCCGCGCTTTCTGATATTCAGCAAAAATTTTCGCAGCCACAAATTGCAACAATAAAACAAGAATACATTACGCCGATTATCAAAATTGCACCCCAAACAGCTTTTTACGCAGAAAAGCAAATGCTCCCCATAAAAAAAGCCGTTGGCAAAATTTGCGCCGAGTTTATAATGTGCTATCCGCCAGGAATCCCAATAGCCGCACCAGGCGAACAGCTAACCCAAGAAATAATCGACTACATCCTATACGCAAAAAAAATGGGCTGTTTCCTAACAGGCACAGAGGACATAAACATCGAAAACATCAATGTTGTTAAACATTAGGACCCTGGGCGCTGCCCAGACCCGCAAGGAACGCATCCCTTGACCCGCTATTTTTTTATTGTTTTGGGTTAGAAAATGTTGTCGGCGTTTGTAGTAAATCAATTTAACCCGCCTGTTGCGGACAGGCAAAAAATGCGGGCGGATATTACCTGCCCGTCCGGCAGGCGGGTCCGCCCCTACGTTTTATTGTTTTGGGCGAAAAAATTAAATTTGCAACCTTGCTAAAAAAATGCTACAATAATCATTATATTCAACTTTGGCACAATAAAATTGTGGGGTCAAGGGGCGAAGTCCCTTGCGGGGTTTGGGGCAGCGCCCCAAGGTTTTGAACTTAGGAGGTTTATATGGGCGGATTTTTTAATATGGATGGGCCATTTATGCGGTTTGGTAACGCA
>WRKG01000009.1 GCA_009778185.1 Bacillota bacterium | reverse complement strand
CCATTATCCACAACAGCTACGCTAGCCGTTCTGCTTGACGTATCTAATCCTAATATTTTCATATGTCAACCTCTAAAACCGTGGGCTCTGCCCACACCCGCTGGGTACGCGTACCCAGACCCGCACATTATATTTTTTATATTTTTTGGATTTTGTGCGATTCATTTTTTAACCTTACATTTATATTTTTTGGATTTTGCGTGATTCATTTTTTAGTCTTGTTATGTTCAGCCATTGGGCTTGTTTTGGGATAAATTCTTTTGCGAAATTTGCCCATTCTATTAGGCAAACTCCGTCTGTTCCTAGATAATCAAAGAAGCCGATTTCTTCTAAAGTTTCGTAATCGAGGCTGTCGTTGCCAAACTCGCATAAACGGTACAGGTCAAAGTGGTATAAATTCAATGTTCCGCCTGTGTATTCTCGCAATAGCGTGAAAGTTGGGCTGTTTACAGGTTGCGTTATTTGCAAACCTTGTGCAAATCCTTGTGCAAAGACGGTTTTACCTGCTCCAAGTTCACCGCAAAGGCAGATTACATCGCCATTTTGGGCGGATTTTGCCATTTCAATCGCAAAGTTTACCGTTTCGGATGCTGTATTGCAAACCGTGCTTGTCATAAGACAAAATATTGCTTATGCCACAATAAAAACATAAAGACTGTCCAAATTTTGCGGCTGTTATCTCGTTTTTTTGCCTTGTGATCGTCCAATAATTTGACCAAAGCCGAAACGTTAAAATATTGCTCGGCGGTTGGGTTGACAAAATATTCTTTAACGATATTGTAATATTTTTCGTCGCGCAACCACAAGCGAATCGGCACAGGAAAGCCCAATTTTCGTCTTCCAGCGGAAATTTTTGGCAGATGTCGCAAAGCTGCACGTCGAAACGTGTATTTTGTGCCGTTGCGATTAACTCGCAAATTTGTGGGAATCTGCGAGGCAACTCGAAAAACTTCTTTATCCAAAAACGGAACACGCACTTCTAAAGAATGTGCCATGCTCATTTTATCGGCTTTAAGCAGAATATCGCCAACCATCCACATTTGTATATCGAGATGTTGCATTTTGGTAATATCGTCGCCGCTAAGCCCTTCCGATGCCACTTCTCGGTAAATTGGAGCGGTCAACTCCTGGGGATTTTTGGCTGTATCATTTTTGAGAATTTGCTCACGTTCTTTTTTGTTGAAAATAAAGGCGTTTCCGATAAATCGCTCTTCGATGGTTTTGCTGCCGCGTATCAAAAAATTTTTGCCCTTTATGTTAAACGGAATAATGGACGCAATTTTGCCCAAAATTTTTCGCACGGACATTGGAAGAGCCGTCAAAATTCGCAAGTCGAGAGGTTCCATGTAAATGTTGTACCCGCCAAAAAATTCGTCCGCGCCTTCGCCCGAGAGAGCAACTTTTACGTGTTTGGATGCCTCTTGACTGACGAAATATAGCGCCGTTGCGGAGGGATCTGCCAGCGGTTCGTCCATGTGATACTGCACTTTTGGCAAAACGTCCCAATATTCTTCCGTTGTGATAGTTTTGGGATGATGTTCCAAGCCGATTTGGTCGGCTAATTCTTTGGCGTAAGCAATTTCGCTGTAATTTTCGTAATCAAAGCCAACGGTAAAACAGCGTTGTCCCTTGAAACGAGCGGCAACAATACTAGAATCAACTCCGCCAGACAAAAAAGTTCCAACTTCAACATCGCTGACCATATGAGCTTTAATAGAATCGCCGAGAATGTCATCCAGTTCGTCAACAGCTTTTTCTAAAGTCATTTCTTTTAAGCTAAATTTAGGTTGAAAGTATCTGTGGGTTTCAAAATCGCCGTTTTTGTAGGTTAAATAATGCCCTGGTGGCAACTTAAAAATTCCCTTAAAAAAAGTTTCGGGCAAAACAGAATACTGAAACGTCAGATATTGTGCAAGTGCCTCAACATTCAGCTGTGGCGTAAAATTGGGATGTGCCGTAAAACTTTTTATTTCCGAGCCGAAAAAGAACGTATCGCCAGAAGTCCCATAATATAGCGGTTTTATGCCGAAAAAATCCCGTGCAGCAAACAGCGTTTTTTTGTTGATGTCATAAATTGCAAATGCGAACATTCCGCGCAACTGGCTTAACATATTGCTGCTGTATTCTTCGTACAAATGCAGTAGACATTCGCCGTCCGTTTGCGTGGAAAAAATATGTCCACGGTTTTTAAGTTCAGATTGCAAATCACGATAATTGTATATTTCGCCATTAAAGACCAAAACCAAAGATTTATCCTCGTTAAAAATGGGCTGTTCGCCGCCCTCTAAGCCAATTATGGAAAGCCGCCGAAAGCCTATAGCAATATCGTTGTCGATGTAAGTGCCATCCGAATCGGGTCCACGGTGGACTATTTTTGCCATCATATCATAAATAACACTCGATTTTATCTCATTTCCTGAAAATCCACAAAAACCACACATAAAATTAACTCCTTTGCAAATAAAACTAATACTAAATATTTTATCATAAAAATAGATGTTTGGGAATATTTTCGAAAAATATTTGATAACGCTTAAAAATAAACGGATTTAGGAGAAAACTGAAAAATATACTCGAACAACTTAAAAATAGGCTGTTGTAGAAAAAACGGGCGGATAATATCCGCCCCTACAAATTGTCGACCGTAGGGGCGGA
>WRKG01000008.1 GCA_009778185.1 Bacillota bacterium | reverse complement strand
AAATTACTAGCGAGGTATAAAAATGCGAAAAATTCAACAAAAACAAATTTTTGATACACTAGAAATTATAAAAGATGCACAAATTGCCAAAAATTACACCGATTGCCAAGAAGGTGCTTTAGCATTATGTGATTTCATTGAAAGTATAACAAACAAAGGCGAAAAAACAGTAAACTTGTTAGAAAAATATTGCGAATTGCTTTTTAATGCAAACAGTGGCAATATCGGCGAAACCGCTTTGCAAGTGCATTTTAACAGTATAGTAAAAAGTGTACGAGAAGAGTTAAAGCCAACAAGACTAGAAATTGCCTTTATAAGCCATATTTCCGCTATGAGTGATACAATGGAGACAATTTACAAAGCGGCAAAAGCCGATCCAAATTGCGATGCTTATTGGATTCCCGTGCCGTATTATGAAGTTACACCAACTGGCGAAACAACCGAAAAATTATTTGAACCACTGGATAATTATAGCGAAGATTTTGAACTTACCGATTGGCAAACTTACGATATTGAAGTTCGTCAGCCAGATGTTATATTTCATTACAATTTATACGATGAAACTACTATAACATATAGGATACATTCAAACTTTTATAACAAAAGGTTGCAAAAATTTACGGATATGCTAGTTTATATACCATATTTTGCACAGGAATCTTTGATTGAATCCCATGAATATATGTTGCTTTTAGGATGTATATTTTCTCATAAAGTTATTGTCCCCTCACAAAAATTAAAGGAAGAATATTTTGATACAGCAGAATTATCCAAAAATAAATATCCTGGAATCGTTGAACTTTATAATGCAAATGTGGATTTATCTAAACGCCCAAATTATGGCAATATAGATAATTCTTCAAAATATATTGCTCTAGGAAGTCCAAAATATGATAAAGTAATGATTTCCGAACGCAACCAATTTGAACTGCCTACAAATTGGAAAGACCTTACAAAAGGCAAAAAAGTTATTCTATACAATACGACACTTACAACTTTAATCGAAAATGATGTTGCTCAATATCTACAAAAAATTTCTGCAACATTAAATTTTTTTGCTGACAACACAAGTACAATTTTATGGTGGCGACCACATCCTTTGATGTTAGCTTTATTATCAAACTCGTTTCCCAATTATTTTGAAACTTATCAAAATATTGTTGACAACTACAAATCCGCAGCATACGGCATCTTCGACGACACCCCAAACCTACACCGCGCAATAGCTTGCACCGACGGCTATTACGGAGACAAAAACTCGTTATTACATTTATACGCAGTAAGCGGAAAGCCGCTAATATTACAAGATGTTACTTTCAACAACAGTCAAACTAACAACCAACAAAATATCGACCACCTTAAAAATGTTTTCTTCCCACAAAAGCCACAAACCACCGCCGAAGAACTTTTCCACCATGAAAATGAAAATCTTCAGCTACACGATTTGTATAACTTTGCGCTACACGGAGATTACACGCAAGCCGATATTTTGGCACAGCAAAAAGCAACTATAAAAATTTTCGGCTTGCCAGAAGACGATTTATCGGGAAATTTAATTTATAATTATGTTAAAACCGAAACATTGGATAAATAAGAGAATGGCATACATCGCCGTTGCAAACCGCAAAATGTAGGGGCGGACCCGCCTGTCGGACGGATAGGTATTATCCGCCCATTTTCTCCTACATCAATTTGTTTTAAGTTGTTCGAGTATAATCCAATTTTGCTAAACATGGTACAAATTTTTTATTTGCATTTACTAAAATTGTATAAACCACAAAAAGGCGTATCTTTTCAAAAAAATAGACACGCCCTTTTTGCCATTAAAAACATCTAAAACCCCAACAATTCAACATTTCTCTACCAACTACTATTAGCCGCACGTTCATAATCCTCTTTGCCCATAATCGGCTGTGCCAAAACCTCCGCCGTTTCGGCTGTTATTCCGCCATTCGTCCATTCTTCGCCAGCTTTACGGACAAATCCCATATAATTCTCAATAACTTGCAATAAATCGCCAACTTTTGCGGCAATTTGTGGCATATTTGGGATATTAAACAAATTTCCTTGCCCTGCAAACAGCGTTGTAAAGCCGTTTTCGCCGTATATGCAGTTGAACATTTCTATAACACTTTTGTAATTTCCCTCGTGTGTCCAAAATCCGCAGGTTGAGATTAGCACGTGCCGCTGTTTGGATAAATCGTAGCGGCTTGGATGTCCGCCAGACTCGGCATCTTCCGACATTTCGGGCAAATTTAGAGGAAGTTGCCTATCAATCAAAGTTTTCAGCGGGCCAGGTACGCTGTAATAATACAGCGGAAACGACCAAATTACGGCATCTGCAAGAATAATCTTATCCAAAATTGCCGACATATCGTCTGCAATTACGCATTTACCTGGCGTTTTCGTCCAACAGCTAAAACAGCCCAAACAATGGGAAATTTTTTGTGCGGATACATCAATTTGTTCGTAATCGGTGCAAGCTGTGCCTGCCAAAAAAGTCCGTGTTAAAGCCATCGAGTTGCTCGCTGTACCTTTTGGCGAGCCGTTTAATACTAAAATTTTCATAAATTTTCCTCCATAAACTGTGAAAATGGTTTTTGCTGCTTAATGTGATTAAGCCAATTTAGCGTGTTTTGCGTACT
>WRKG01000007.1 GCA_009778185.1 Bacillota bacterium | reverse complement strand
CATAATCCACGCCGTCATATACGCACAGTGCCATTGCTAGGATATTTTTCTCGATAGCGAAGTCTTCGCCGTCAAAAAATTGCACTCCCAAATATTCAGTTTGATTTTCTATAACGAGATGTGGGCGGTAGTCGGTGGTTCTTAGCGTGTCGGCGGCTGTCATGTGGGCTGTTTTGTAGAATTTGACTTCTGCCAACAAGATTTTTTTATTTTTTACGGTTTCCTCTCTTTTTCCGCCATATTTACCAGACCAACTAAAATAGTCCGTGCAATCGGCAGGTTGCCAGTATTCTTCTTCCTCATAACCGCCGCCGCCCATGTGTGAGCCGTGGCAAATTATCCTGTCGGCAAAAATTTCCTCCAAGAGCCAAACTACATCGTCATAAAATTCTCGTGGCTCGAAAAGGTAGGAATCGCAATGCACGTGGGTAAATTTGCCAAGTTCCATTATGTATGCACCTGGCTCCTCTTCAAAAATTAAAACATCGCCGAAACCGGGGCTTTTGGCGGAAAATTTTACAAACTCCCCATTTTCACCCAATTCAAACTGCTTAGGAAATTTCTTGTTTAATTCTGATAAAAACGCCTTATTCATGAATTTTCTCCTATTCTTCTAACATCTAAAATATTTCAAAGCCAACTTGAAATCCAACAAAATCGCCACAAAATCCCAACGGCAATTCCATTAAAATTATTTTAACACATTCAGTCGAGCCTGTCAAAATTTTTTCAAAAAAATTTTCCAAATCGCTTGCAAAAATTTTCGCAATGGTTTATAATAATAATATAAAGCGAAAGGGGGACAACACCATGATTTTAGGAACAACCAAGACGATTGACCTTAGCACATCGTCGTTTGAGAGAATAGTAACGGACGGCAGCCTATATGTGGACAAAACCCACATAATAGAGCATTTTTTGCGTGATTCCAGCACGGTTCATTTGATTACACGGCACAGGCGGCTGGGCAAAACCCTTAATATGGACACTTTGCGGTGCTTTCTGACCGATTCGGCGGATTATCGGCATTTGTTCAAGGGGCTGTACATTGAAAGTAGCCCAATTTGGGAAAAGGCGAACTCCGCGCCCGTGTTTTACTTTGATTTTAAGGGCTTGAACGCACAAACGTACAAAGCCTATATTTACAATACAATTTGCGATTATATTGATATGTACTGCGAAAACGCCGTTTTAAGCAGAAATGCAAGGTCATATATTAATGAAAACAAATTTGACGAACCAAACGGCTTGCTGTACCTCACGGAATCCGTCTACAAAGCCACTGGCAAGCGTTCGTACATTCTCATTGACGAATACGACAAGCTGCTCATGGATAGCTACAAATCCGATAAATACGAGGAAATTCGGGATTTTGAAACGCTGTTTTTCTCGGCTGGCGTGAAAGGCAACCATTATTTGCAAAAAGCCCTAATTACGGGCGTTATGCGGATTTCCAAGGAGAGCCTGTTCAGCGGACTGAACAATATCGAGGTTTTTGATATGTTCAACGATGAACTTTACACCAACGATTACGGTTTCACGGAGCAGGAAGTGGCGGAATTATGCGATATGGCGGAATTGGACGCACCCACCAGAGCCGCTCTGAAAACGTGGTACAACGGCATAATGATTAACGGAACGCCCATTTACAACACGTATTCCACGGTATCTTTTCTAAAAAGGCGCAAATTTGAATGCCATTGGACACGTAGCGGCGTAATGGACACAATCGCCAATTTGCTGACCGAAGAACGTATGGAGACAATCACACGGCTTTTGGCTGGCGAGCAGGTTGAAATGCCTGTTGAAAGGCGGATTTCCCTGATTGGACTTCTGAAAAAGCCGCAAAATTCGGATTTTTATTCTCTGATTGTGCAGGCTGGATATTTGGCTGTGCAGAAAAATCTCGAATACTCGGAAACAGCTTATATGGACGATTTTATGTTACTTTCTGTACCGAACAAAGAACTGACGATTGCGTGGCAACAATTTATATTAAAACACGCTTTTGAAGAACCTACCGCCGTTCTCAATATTTTCCGCAATTATAAAAATCCGAAAAAATTCGCCGAGGATTTAGAGAAAATCTTGGACGACCGAATGTCAATGTACGATTTTGACAAGCCACGAGATAGGGAAAAGCAAAAGATTCTTGAACGTACTTACCAGCATTTTATGTTGATTTTGCTGTGTGCTTACGGCGATTCCGAGAAACACCCAATCTCCAATCGAGAAAGCGGCGACGGCAGATATGATATTTTGGTCGAACGGCGCGAGGCTTATTATATTTTCGAGTTGAAATCTTGCGATAAAGCGGAACAGCTGGAAACAGCCGCACAAAAGGCTTTGGAACAGATAAATCTCAAACGTTATGGTGCTGATTTGGATTCGGAAAAGCAACTTATTAAAATTGGAATGGCTTTTTGTGAGAAACAGTGCAGAGTGGTTTGCGGTTGAGATTTTCAACCGCATCGCAACAGAAATCCCATAAATTTCCAAATAAAAAAGGAGTGCATAAAATGCAAGCAAACAACCCCCTAAAAATTGGCGAAACAATCCAATTTAGCAACTACAACTGGCAAGTGCTGGACATTCAAGACGGACAAGCCTTGCTAATCAGCGAGTTGGTACTAGAAGA
>WRKG01000006.1 GCA_009778185.1 Bacillota bacterium | reverse complement strand
ACAGCCAAAAACTGGCGGCTTTTGAGCGGCAAAATGGGATTTGTCCAAGTTGCGAAAAGCATTTCAAGATTGGCGAAATGGAGGGCGACCATATTACTCCGTGGAGCAAAGGCGGCAAAACAGCTGTGGATAATTTGCAGTTGCTTTGTAGGGCTTGCAATCGGCGGAAAGGTGGGAAGTAAGCAATGGAAATCACGGACATCGCAACGGACATTGCATTAGAGCAATTTTTCACAAGAATGGCAACAATGCCGCGGCACGGCGATTTAGTGGCTGGCTTTTTGGGAGAATTATGGCAACTAAAAAAATCCAGCAAAAATGTGCGGCTTTTCGGCGAAAACACAAGGCTTGCGTACAGCGGCGAAATATATTCCGAGATGTTCAAGCAAGCGAAACTTATACAAAATCCGCAAGATTTATCCGATGAACATATATCGGAATTAGCTTGCGTAATGCCAGATATTATGCTGTTTAACGGCAATTTATACGTTGAAAAACGGAGTAAAATTGTTGGCTGCCCAAACTTGATAGTAGAAATTTGGTCGGATAGCAACACGATTGTCGAACGCAAGCTGAAAACGTTGCTATATTCAACATCTCCAACCACCGAGCATTGGTATTTAGAGCAAAATAGCAATATCGTAAAACGCAAAATTGGTGGGAATAAATTGGCTAGTCAAAATTTGACGGAGGTTTTGCGGACTGAAAGTGGGGTTTTATTGGATTTGCGAGGATTGGCGGTTTAACAGGAGGAAAATATGCAAAATGATTTATGCAAAATACGTAGTGATTTAGACAATATGTTGACAACCATAAGGCACAGCCAGCTATTGAGCAAGTTGACACATGAAATTATGGATAAAACAGGAGAACTTCATACGAATAAAATATTGTTAGGGCGAACAAGTTTATCGCTTGTTTATTATGGAAATTTGACCAGTTCAAATGCAAAATTAGTTGATTTAGCAAAAGAAACAGATAATTTGCAATGTTTTGCAACAAAAATAGACAATTTATCTTATATACAGCCAAATTTGTTTTTATTTCAACAAAACAAATGGGCTAAAAATACGAGAAATACAAGGTTTGCAGGTTATCCCGATTTTGTCGCTGAAATATTTTCGGAAAGCAACAAAGAACCCGAACGCCAAGCAAAAAAGCAATTATACGGTTCTTCGCCAATAACGGAACATTGGTATTTAACCCAAGACAGCAATATTGTTGAACGCTGGCTCGGCAAAAATCGGCTAGAAGATTTAACGCTCGAAAAAATTTTAGTAACTCAATATGGCTTGAAGATTGACTTAACTCGGTTGGCGTTGTAAAATAGAAAGGAAGAAAAATAATGGAAACAATTTACTCTAAACAAGCGGATAATTTTTTGCAAACCAAAGATGATAAAACTTTTAATCGTATAAAATTCGCAATAGACAAACTTCCCAATGGAGATGTCAGAAAAATGAAAGGCTTTACAAACAAATATCGTTTAAGAGTTGGCGATATTCGCATTATTTTCACGGTTGACAACGCTATTTGCATTGAAAAAATCGACAACCGTGGACAAGTCTACAAAAATTAAAAATTTAGAGAGGGAAATTAAAATGACGTTAGCAGAAAAGCAACTAAAACCAAGAATCATTAGTCAATGGGAAAATATCCCAGAAACCGAACCAGACGAAATTGATTTAGAAATGTTAAACGAAATCGATAACGACATCAACTGCCAAATATTTATTACCGAAGCGGAATTATTGGCAAATCGCCGAAAAGTAGCAGAAAAGGTGGTAATCCCATGAAAGCAGAATACACAGCAGAAGATTTCGCAAAAGCGAAACCAAATCCATATTTCCACAGGCTAAACACAAAAGCCGAAGTGCCGCTCCGCCACGAAGTTTACGCCGTTTACAAAAAAATAGCCGACAATCTAGGCACAGAGCCTGAAATTATCATGCGCCGCACATTGGAAATGTGGGCAGAAGAACTGGAAAAAGACGACTAAAATCCAGTAAAATCAAGGAGGGCAAAAAATGAGCAATCTGCAATTTGAATGGGATCCCGATAAAAGCGAGGATAACAGAATAAAACACGGCGTAACTTTTGAAGATGCCGAAACCGTTTTCGATGACGTATACGCCGTACTATTGCATGACGAAGAACACTCCGAATATGAAGAACGCTTTATTCTAATCGGCGTAGATTCAAATCTTAGACGGCTATATGTCTGCCATTGCTACCGTGGCAAAAATGACGAAATTGTCAGAATCATATCGGCAAGAAAAGCAACGAAAGCCGAGCAAAAATTATATAGAAGAAAGTAGGAGAAACCATGAAAGCAGAATACACAGAAGAAGATTTCGCAAAAGCGATACCAAACCCATATTTTCACAGGCTAAACACCGTAACCGAAGTAGCACTCCGCCATGAAGTACACGCAATTTACCAAAAAATAGCCGACAATTTAGGCACAGAACCCGCAATAGTAATGCGCCGTGCCTTGGAAACATACGCAAAAAGGCTAGAAGAACACGAATAACAGGAGGACAAAAAATGTCAGGACATTCAAAATTTGCAAATATCCGCCACAAAAAGGAAAAAATGGACTCTATGCGCGGAAAAATTTTCACTAGGCTG
>WRKG01000005.1 GCA_009778185.1 Bacillota bacterium | reverse complement strand
CAGCAAGAATAACAAACGAAACGACAAGGATAACGGGCGGATAATATCCGCCCCTACAAATCGCAACCGTAGGGGCGGATATTATCCGCCCGTTCATTCCCTTGCACCTGTCCATTCCCCATGCAAAAGGCTAAAATCCCTCCTAAAAAATATTTAATAAAAATTTGACAAACAATAAAATTTACCGTACAATAAAAATGGCAATACAAAAAATAAAAAAATTTCACGAAAGAGTTGACCGATATGCAAATATATGATACAATTAACTCAGCGAGCAGAGCAGAGCAGAGCAGAGCAGAGCAGAGCAGAGCAGAGCAGAGCAGAGCAGAGCAGAGCAGATAAAAAAATCTGCCACTTTGTCGACCCTAAAAATTTATTAAAACAAAAACACAGGCTTATATTTTGCTTGTGTTTTTTTGTTCTAAAAATATGTTGCCAATACGAATCAACAGCCCAAAAATTGCGTTTGCCAAATCGTAGGGGCGGATAAACATCTACCAAAAAGGAGGAAACCAAAATGACCTGCAAAAATTGCGGGGGCGAATTTGTCGCACCAAAAGGCAAACCCCAAACAGAATGCCCATATTGCAAAACCGATAACAGCGCAAACAGTACAAGCATCCCAAAATCAACTGCAACAAAAAAAGGCGAAAATTATCTGTACAATGCGTTTTTACAAGATAAATCGATATACGAAAATCGTGGACGATTAAGAAATTTAATAAACGATTATTTCGCCGCCGAACCCAAACTTCGCAAACTCATGAAAATTGCCGTTGACGACGGTGTAGCCGATAAAATAATCAAAATGCTACCAGAAAGCATTAACGAGCAAAAAATGCGTATTGCAAACATTGCACAATATTTTGCAGACGAAAACCAATGGTCGCCTACACAATTTGCCGAAAGTGTCCGCACTTTAGCATTTGGCGCGGGCGTTAATATAGAGGTTTTAGATGTACTTGCTAATTTGCCAACAACACAGCCAGCCGCCGTTAATAATCCCAAGCCGCCAAAACCGCCAAAAAGCAACCTTTTGGCAAAAGTTGGCAATATTATAACGTTCAGCAATTACGAATGGCGAATCCTGGACATACAAAATAATCAAGCCTTATTGTTAAGTAATTTAATACTAGAAAAACACCCATACAACATAAAAGATACTTCTGTAACTTGGGAAGATTGCTCTCTTCGTTATTATCTTAACACCGATTTTTATAATAAACTTTCCGATAAAAGCCAAATAGCCCAAAAAAATATAGTCAACGATGACAACCCTAAATATGGAACATCTGGCGGAAACAACACAACCGACTATATTTTTCTATTAAGCCTTGAAGAAGTAACAAATTATTTTGGAAATGGGAAAAGTGATATGTCAACGTTGAAAAGCAACGGATTTATTAACGATAAAAATAACAATAAACGAATTGCCCGAGACACTTCGGGTGCGGCTGCGTGGTGGTGGCTGCGGTCGCCTGGCTACGATAGCGATTATGCCGCCTATGTCTATAATGACGGCCCTGTCCTTGCCATCGGCAATGTGTCTGTAGTTGGCGGAGTGCGTCCCGCTTTGTGGCTAAATCTTTAATCTAAAATCTTTTAATCTTTTAATCCGCCACGAAGTGGCAAAATCTTTCCACGAAGTGGAAAATCTAAATCCCGCGAAGCGGGAAAAAAATCTGCCGCGAAGCGGCAAAATCGAAAATTGAATTTGCTACCTAACGGCAATTAGGCGGCGATAAAAAAATATTTTGGGGGTATAAAAATTGCAGCCTAATCAGCAAAACGAATTAACCGTAGTTACAAAATCCAAGGAATTATGCTCCTACATAATGACGGTAACGCAAAAATCGCCCAAACAATTTAGGTTTACGTTTGTTACACGTCTGCAAAATCTTTCGTTAGATGTAATCGAAAAAATATATTACGCAAACGAAATATTTGTAACCAAAGGAAATGAAAAAAACGCTGAAAATCGGCTTGCGTTTCAACATCAGGCATTAACAACCTTAAAGCTCATTGCATATATATCCGAGCTAGCAATGGTGCAAAAATGCCTGTTATTCAAGCAATATGAGCAAATCTCAAAACTAACAACCGATTGTCAACGGTTGATTGGTGCTTGGATAAACAGCGACAGAAAGCGATTTTCCGCCTAAAACACACGGTGTTATGGCGTTAAGTTGGGGGTTTTGGTTGATCGGCTGCGTGGTGGTGGCTGCGGTCGCCTGGCAACAATAGTAATAATGCCGCCAATGTCAATAATGACGGCAATGTCAATGCCAACAACAATGTGTCTGTAGTTGGCGGAGTGCGTCCCGCCTTGCCCCAACCTCATATTCCCGAAACTTCGCCTTAAGTAGGGCAAGTCTGTGTTATGGGGCAAAGGAACCAAATTCCCTCTTGTCGGAAACGGCAGGAAAACACATACAATCGGAAACAGAAAACGCAACGGCTTTTTCCGTTTTTGGGAGATGGCAAAAACCATCTCCCCCGATTGGGCTTATTTTTCCAAATAATATAAATCGTTCCCCGATTGGGCTTATTTTTCCGAATAAAATCGTAGGGGCGACCGTCTCGGTCGTCCGTAGCAAATTTCGGGCGACCGAGACGGTC
>WRKG01000004.1 GCA_009778185.1 Bacillota bacterium | reverse complement strand
TGGACGGCAACGGCGCGCCTTCCGCCAGTTCGCCGCTCATTATCAGTGCCTTTATTTGCGACGTTATCTGCTCGTAAATCGGCTTGCTGGAGCTGCTGCTGATGATAATATCCACCAATTCACCCCCTTTTTGCGGTGTTGTTAGATGTGTGCTTATTGAATATATACATTATATCAAAAGCGGTTAGGTTTGTCAAGAGGTTTTGAAAAAAATTTTTTGAGCGGGAGAACGGCTTGGGAATGAGGTTTGTGGGGGGTTGCGGATAATATCCCCCCTTTCAAAAAAATAAGGGCTGTCGCAAAATTATAACTTTGCAAACAGCCCCTTGATTGTTAAACTACTGAATTAACGTTGCTATTTCTTTTCTGCTTTCTTTTCCTATTTCTTCTCCACAATGCCCACTTCCTGCAACTCGATTATCCTATCGGCGTTTTCTATGGTGCTTAAACGGTGGGCTATTATAAAGGTTGTTCGCCCTTTTGCCAGTTCGTTAAGGCTTTTCATTACTTCTTGCTCGCTTTTGTAATCTAGCGAACTTGTCGCCTCATCCAATATTAGGATTGGCGGATTCTTCAAAAATAGTCTTGCTATGCTTAGCCGCTGCTGCTGCCCGCCTGACAACTTTACGCCACGTTGTCCTATATCTGTGTGGTAGCCGTTGGGCAACTTCATAATGAAATCGTGAGCGTTTGCCTTTTTTGCCGCGGCTATTGCATCTTCTTCCGTTTTGGCTAAATCGCCATACAAAATATTTTGCATTATCGTGCCTGCAAACAAAAACGTCTCTTGGCGGACAACTCCTATATGCTCTCGCAAAGATTGCAACTTTACATTTTGGATATTTACACCGCCTATCAAAATTTCGCCAGCACATATATCGTAAAAGCGTGGCACCAACGAGCATAATGTCGTTTTGCCAATTCCAGATTGCCCTATAACCGCTATCGTTTCGCCAGCCTTAACGTGCAAGTTTATTCCATTTAACACCAATTCGGTATCGTCATTATAGCGAAAAGCTACATCCCTAAAGTGAATGTCGTATTGCGAAACCTGCAAATCTGCGACGGTTGGGCTGTCTTGCACTTTTGGCTCGATTGCTATTATTTCCTTAAAACGCTCAAATCCAATTAAGCCGTCTTGCACCTGCTCTACCATAAAGGCAAGCCGCGGAATCGGTGCAGTTAAATAAGCCGCATACATTATGAAAATTAGCAAATCTGCTATGTTCAAATAGCCCTGCGTTATCCATATTCCGCCAGCCGCCACGATAACCACCGTAACTAGCGGCTGAAAGAAATTCTCTATTGGGGCAAAGTTAAACGCCTCGTATTTGTAAATTTGGCTTAGGCTTGTGTAAAATGCGGCGTTTTCTTGCTTGAATTTGTTGATTTCTGCCTGCTCGTTTGCGAAACTTTTTACAACTTTTATTCCCGAAAGATTCTCTTGCACAAAGTTGCTAACTTCGCCCAATCGCAAGCGGCTTTGCCATTTTACGCCCTGCATTTTTTTGTAAAACGGGAACGAATACGCAAACAGCATTACCAGCGGCACACAAATAACAAGTGCCAAGTTTGGGTTGATTACAAACAAAATAACGAACGCTCCAATAAATTGAATGCCATGTATAACGATGTTTTCTGGCGTGTGGTGCATCATCTCAGCGAGATTGTTCAAATCGTTGGATATTCGTGAGATAAGCTGTCCGATTTTTTGGTTGTCGTAAAAGCTAAAATCCAATTTCTGATAATGCTCGAACAGTTGTCCGCGCATATCTCGTTCAATTTTTGCACCCATATCGTGTCCTTTATAATCGTAATAAATGGAAAATCCCGTTTGTGATACTATTATAGCCAACATAACGAGAGCGGCTTGGATAATTTGTCCGATTATTTCGGCGTTTCCTATATTCCCCATATTTTCGCCGATAATCGTCCCCATAATGTGCCTGACAATCATGGGCAACGCAAGCGCCAGCACAGACACGAAAAATGTGCTGGTCAAGTTAGCTGTCAACAGCTTTTTGTAAGGGGCGTAATACGCCGCCAATTCTTTTAATTTGTTAAAAATGACAGTTCCTCCTAAAGTTGGGAGGTGCTAAATTAGGTTTGCCCTCCCTAGCAATTTTTTTGTCATTTTTGTTTTTTTCATATGATACCACTCCTTTCTTTTTGGAATGTTATTATTTTAGCATAGATTCGTTGGGTTGTCAAGTGGGTTGGGGAGATATTTTTTTGCTGGGAGAATGGCTTGAGAATGGGGTTTATGGGGGATTGTGTGGTGGAGTGGAGTTGGTGGTTGTGGAAATTCGGCAAGCTTTTTAAATTTTTTATAAATTTTTGTAAAATACTGTACAATTTATACAAAATGTGTTGTTTCTGTAGAAAGTGGTGGTATAACACGGAAATCAATTTTCAAAATTCCAAAAATATGTTAAAATAGTTATATGGATAAAATCACAAGTATAACTGAACATTTTTCAAGCCTTGAGACCACCAAAGAGCACAGCGGCTATTTCTTTAGTGTAGGGGAGGCACTAACAGTCGTAATATTGGGTTCTTTGTG
>WRKG01000003.1 GCA_009778185.1 Bacillota bacterium | reverse complement strand
CCTCGTCAAAGTCGACAACTAAATCAATATCGGAAGTTGGCGTTTGCTCGTTGCGTGCGTAACTGCCGAAAATGGCGGCTTTTTCTACTGGGTAGTTTGGTAGTATTTCTATTATTTGTTTTATTAAGGTTTCTGTTTGCATGGTTGTACCTCCGTGTTTATGGGTAAAATGGGCATTTGCCCTGTTTGTTGTGTTTATTGTATAATAAAATTGTGGGGTTGTCAAGGGGTTGAGGAAAATTTTTTGGATTGGAAGAATTTTTTGATTTACACGCAAATAACAGCGATTATCCACCACAAAAGACAACCGCTGTTACTGCTGTTTGTGCGTGTTTGTGTTTTAGTATATGGATTTATGTTGATTTAACGGAAATGTTTATGTTAATTTAAGATAGCTGTTTATTTTATTCAATGAAAGGTAGTTTATTGATTAGCGAAAGATATTTGTGTTAGTTTACAAAGTTCTGATTTACACGGTCTTCCCAAGTTCTAGCATATCTAAAAGATTTGTGAGCAGGGTGTTCTGGATTTATTGCAAGACGGTTTATTATAGAGTTTATGTGTGCGTCCATTCTGCTTGCGGCGGCTCTGTTGCCTGGAGAATCTACTACAGTTCCAATTTTATTGCCCTCCGCATCATATTCCCAGTTTACTTGAACTCCAAAACGAGAAAAGAGTTCTTCAAAGCTAAATAGTATCGGTGCTGTTTGTGCTTCGATGTGTGCCATAAGTTGCTCATCATTCCAACCGAGACCTTCGGGCAGTTGCAGCACCTTAGAAAGCCAATCTCGTTGAAATTCATCGTTGGTCATTTTATCGTGAGGACCCTCTGGCGTATCTCTGTCGAATATTTCAATCATGGACATATCGTTTAAGTTTTCTGTTAAGTTGTAGGCAAAGTTTGCGTTGGCTGATTTTGCCTGCCCGTCCGGCAGATTGGCGGCGGTTGGCTGTAAGGATAATGGATTAAAATTATTTGTTCCTATCATTGTTTGTTACCTCTTTCTTTTAATTATTATTTAGGCAATCGCCTATAAATATAATAAGTCTAAAAATAAAATTTAAGTATTGCAAAAATTTTTATAATAAATTTGGATAAACAAAATACTAAAATTACGATATACTTGAAATACATAAAATAAATTTTGAAAGAACATAAACTTCTACAAAGAACGTAAAAATTTTTCAAAGCCACTTGTGGCAGTTCCTGTAGCGGTTGAAGTTAGCCACATTTGAGTAATTAAAGCGGCATCGGGTACACTCGAGTTGTTTCTCATTCCCGTGAATATCAATTCTGCTGAATTGAAGAACAATGGAAGAGGTACATTTTGAGTACCAAAGTTAAATGTCAACCCAGTGTTTATCATGTTTGTAGTAGCACGTCTATGAGTTGCCCCATAAAATAGTGAATATGGTTGCCATATTGGACCCTGTGTTATTTGCACGGTCAAAAGCAAATTTAAGTTTGTTATTGCCAAGTGGTTAAAACCAAACATCGATGCAAGGTCTGCAAAAGTTAAGTGTATCGCAACATTGTTAGGAATTTGCCAAATTTGGGTTAAATCACGGTTGGTCAATAGTAATTGATAATTTACAGGAGCGTTAAAGATAATCGTATACAAATTGTCAGGGGCGTTTAGACCGCTTAAATCGTTTGCGACAATCCAGGAGTACCAAGTGCCTTGTGGCAAGCTAGATACGCTGTTTTGAATGTGCAAATTGGGTAAAGATAAGGCTGTTGCAATGGAATTGTGGCTGTTTGCTCTTGCTAGTGGTGCTTGCTCGCCGTCAGCCCCAATTAGTTCGATGTCAACAGCAACTAGGGCATCAATTCCAACCGAATTTTCGTCATTTAGCACTTCGTTGGTGTTAAATTCCACCGACAAGGCTTCCGAAAATCCTAAAATTTCCACTACTTCCTCGGATTCTTCAGAGATAAAACCCTCTTCAAAATCCCAAACTTCCTCTTGGAAAGCTGTAATTTCCACAGGTATAACGAGTTCTTCGACTTCGTCTACACCAGTTGCAAAAGCTGTAACAGAGCTAAAAATCATACTAGCCCCTAATGCTAATGCCGCACTTCTTGCTAAAAACTTTTTCATTGAAAAGTCTCCTTTCGCCCTTTTAGGGCAGGCTTTTCAGCCTAAAATTTTGTAAAACCGTTGGGGCAATATTTACCCTCAACTGGTTTTTTTGCTTACAATAATATTATCGGTTGCATTTTGGAAAATATTAGGGTGGTTATGAAAATTTTTCAAACACCCTATCCCACTAACATTTTTTCGTATTGGTTGACCATTTGCTGTAACGCTTGCGTTTGCGAATTTCTTGACGTTTGGAAATTGTTATCCGAATTATTGAAAATATTGAGAATATTTCCCATGCTGTTGGCTCTTGCTAATTGAAAAAGTCTGTCGGCTTTTCTTGCTGTCTCGTGGTCGGATATTTCGTTTGCGGTGGCGGCTAATTGTTGCCTGTTTTGGCGTTCTTGGCTGATAATGGAATCAATTTTAGAAATCCATTCTTGATATTTAGCGTCATCTTCCGCCA
>WRKG01000002.1 GCA_009778185.1 Bacillota bacterium | reverse complement strand
GCTCTGCTCTGCTCTGCTCTGCTCTGCTCTGCTCTGCTCTGCTCATTATGCTAAAATCACAAATTTGCATATTTGTCAAGTCCTTTCAAAAATATTTATTTAATGGATATACTCATATCTAATAATTGGACGATACCCTTAACGTATTAGCGAACCCGCCTGTTGGACGGGCAGGTATTATCCGCTAGTTGTGGAGTTGTGGCTTACGGGCGGATAATATCCGCCCCTACGAAACATCTAAAATTGGTAATCATAATTTCTTCGTACACCGAAATAATACCACATATAAAATCTTCTGTCAATATCTTATCCAATAAAAATTATCCCAATTTAGCATTCGCTCAATATTTGCGAAATAACCTCGACAATAAAAATGTTCTCGTGTGCCAAAACACGTGCGGCTAAAGTTTCGGCTGTATCGTTTGGCAAAACAGCGACTTTTTTTTGTGCTATAATTGTGCCTTTATCGTAATCGGAGTCAATTTTGTGGATAGTAACGCCAGTTTCGGATTCTCCCGCCGCCAAAACTGCCTTGTGTACGTTGATTCCGTACATTCCTTTGCCGCCATATTTTGGCAATAGTGCGGGATGAATATTGTAAACATCGTATTTTTCCAAAATGGACGGCGGTATTTTTTTTAAGTAACCTGCCAAAAAAATTATATTGGGATTAAATTTCTCCAAGGTTGCCAAAATTTCCGATTCAGCCGTTAAGCAAAAATTAGGTATACGGGATTTTTCCGCACGTTCTAACGCAAAAGCGGTATTTTTATTACTGACAACCAAACAAACGGTAGCGTTTAGTTTACCGCTATCGCAAGCATCGATTATCGCCTGCAAATTAGAGCCACCGCCCGAAACAAAAACAGCAATCTTATACAAAATTACACCCTTCGCCTTTAACTACACGTCCAATTATAGCGGCGTTTTCTACATAATTATTAGATACCAACTTTTCGGCATCTTTTACAGAAACTACTATAGCCATTCCGATTCCCATGTTGAAAATATTGTACATTTCGTCCTCGGGAATTTGCCCTTGCACTTGCAAAAAGTTGAAAATTGGCAAAACTCGCCAACTGCCTTTTGCTATTGCAACGCCCAAACCTTTCGGCAAAATTCGCGGAATGTTCTCAATAAAACCGCCGCCTGTAATATGTGCCATTCCTTTTATTTGTATCTTTTTTAGCAAATTGAGAACATCCGCAACGTAAATTTTGGTTGGAGTAAGCAAAGTTTCGCCCAACGGAGCGGTTAAACCATCGTAAGCAATATCTAAATTTAGGCTATTTTCGGCAATAATTTTGCGTACCAAAGAAAAGCCGTTGCTATGCACACCCGTTGAGGGCAATCCTATAACAATGTCGTTTTCGGCGATATTTTCGCCAGTTATTAGCTGAGATTTTTCCAATGCACCGACTGCACAGCCAACCAAATCGTAATCTTCGGCGGCGTACAACCCAGCAATTTCGGCAGTTTCGCCGCCAACCAAAGTACAGTTGGCTTGAACGCAACCGTCCGCAACGCCTTTAACAATTTCTTCTATATTGGACGGCACAACTTTTCCGCAACCGATATAATCCAAGAAAAATAGTGGCTCTGCGCCTTGCGTGATAATATCGTTTACGCACATTGCAACAACATCAATTCCGATTGTATCGTGTTTTTGTAGCTGTATCGCCAATTTTACCTTCGATCCCACGCTGTCCGTGCCAGAAACTAGCACAGGTTCGTTTAATTGCAAAGTGCTTAAGTCAAAAAGTCCGCCAAATAAGCCGATTCCGCCCATTGCACCTTGCCTTTGTGTTTTATCTGTGTGTTGTTTTATGCGAGCCACAACTTCATAGCCCGCATGAATATCTACTCCTGCATTTTTGTAAGATTTTGCCATTTTTTGCCCATTACTCCTTTTGTATCTTTTATAAATTAGTGTTTTACAGATGATAACTGTGCCCACTTTTCAAATAGTGCCTCTTTTGTCATATCTAAATAATCTGATAAACAGTCCAAACAATAGACGGTTGCCGCACTTTTATGCAATAATTTTTCACTAATTAGCACAGCAGCTCTTTCTGTTTCAGCCTCGCAAAGATAACATTTTACTGACTTTTTCATAAAATCGCCGTCCTTTCATGTAATCAAGTTGCGTAACTTTTATTATTAGTATATATGTAAAATTTATTTCCGTCAATAAAGATTTTTTAGTGAAAAAATAATTTTTTTGAGATGGAATGTTTGTTAAATTTTTATAAAAATTTATTTGAAAATTTGGTAAAATTGTACAGATTGAATATAAGTGTAGTATTAAAGCATCATCGGTTGATTATTCCATACAAAATTTTGAAATATTGCAGATTTGGAAGAATTGCAAATGTGGAAAAATTTCGAATTTGGAAGAATTGCAAATGTGGAAAAAACGGGCGGATAATATCCGCCCCTACGGTTGGCGGTTTGTAGGGGCGGATATTATCCGCCCGTTACACAATACAGTCAAATTTTACCAATCAGTACCTTTTATTTTGAAAG
>WRKG01000001.1 GCA_009778185.1 Bacillota bacterium | reverse complement strand
ACCCTGGGCGCTGCCCAGACCCGCAAGGACGCGCGCGCCCTTGACCCGCATTTTTATAATGTGAATCAGTCGTTGAAAAATTGCGTTGGTGAAAACGTAGGGGCGGATAATATCCGCCAGTTGTGGCTTGCGGGCGGATAATACCTGCCCGTCCAGCAGGCGAGTCCGCCCCTACGACAAACTTAAATATTTATATTTTTATGTTAAAGTGTTGTAGTAGTAGTTCGTTAAAGTCTTCTTCTGATTGTGGTGTGATTACTTCGACATTTTTTTCAGAAAATATTTTTAATTCACGGTTGGCAACCGATTTTCTGCCATCTTCTGTGAAAATGTGAACCATATCCATCGAGCGAAAAAATGAATCGGGATGCTTTTCGCAATAAAAAGACGGCATTATGTAATCTAAATCGAGTTGCTCTTCTTCTGTGAAAGCGTAAACTGCTCGCCATTCGGTTGTTTTACGTTCGTACAAAACATTTCCCAAAAACGGCTCTTTTTCTAGTTTGTAAACGTCGTTTCCACGTTGCATGGGCGTATCAAAAATAAAAGGAATTGGCGTAAGTGGCACAACTGCACCAACACCGACATCACAAAGATAATCTTGTCCACCGCAAGTAACGCGCAAAACTCGGTGGCGGCGCATGGGAATAGACGGCTCGTCGCGCAAATAACGTGCCATGTAATCCACCACAGCGAACCCTAGCGTTTTTAGCAGCCACGAAAAAAGCCCGTTCAATTCAAAGCAATAGCCGCCCCTGTTGCGTGTAACAATTTTTTCGTAAATATCTGGGATTTCTAAAGAAAGGGAAACATTTCGCATAATATCAAGGTTTTCGTAAGGAACAGTCTTTAGATGTTGCTGCTGTAGCAAATTTAGTGTTTCCAAGTTGGTTTTTACCAGATTGTCAATACCAATTCTAGTTAAATAAGGTTTAACTTCTAAATTCATGGTGGACACTCCTTTTATTTGGGTTTTTAATCTTTGTAAACATTACCGCCGTTTAACATCCGCGCCATGCACCCAATTTGGAGTAGGCGGAATTGGACCAACCATTTTGTGGGGAACGTACATTTCTTCCAAATAGTTGATTTCTTCGGTGGAGAGCGATATATCAACCGCATTTATAGCGTCTTCCAAATGGGGCATTTTTGTAACGCCCATAACTGGCGAGGCAACAAATGGTTTATGTAACGTCCAAGCGAGAGCAATTTGACTTGGCGAAACACCGTGATTTTTGGCGGTTTCTGCGACGCGGTCGATAATTATTTGGTCTTCTTGTTCGGTGGCTTGATATTTTTGTTTTTGCACGTCGTCCGTTTTGGTGCGTTGCGAATCCGAGTTTGTGCCATGCGAGAGCCGTCCCGATGCAAGCGGACTGTACGGCGTTCCTTGGATATTTTGGTCGAGACACATGGGAATCATCTCACGTTCATCTTCACGATAAATTAGGTTGTAATGATTTTGAACACTGACAAACTTTGTCCAGTTGTGTTTTTCGGCGACAAATTGAGCCTTTTGCAACTGCCAAGCAAACATGGAAGATGCTCCAATATAGCGAACTTTTCCCATTTTGATAATATCGTGCAAGGCGGACATAGTTTCTTCGATGGGAACGTTGTAATCCCAGCGGTGCGTAACGTAAAGATCGATGTAGTCCAAACCGAGCCGTTTTAGGCTGTTGTCAACTTCGTGCAAAATTGTCTTGCGAGATAATCCTCTTGTATTTTGTGCATCTTTCATTGGATTGAAAACTTTTGTTGCAACCACAATTTCGTCGCGTTTGGCGTATTTTTTCAAGGCACGTCCTAAAAATTCTTCGCTGCTGCCAAAAGAGTAAATATTGGCAGTGTCAAAAAAGTTGATTCCTGCCTCAACGGCTCGTTTTATGATAGCGTGGCTTTCGTCTTCTGGCAAAGCCCAGTTGTTAAAGCCAGAATCCACCGAGCCAAAACTCATGCAACCCAAGCAAATTTTAGAAACGTCCATTCCTGCTAATTTTGTATATTTCATAAATACCTCCAAAAACCATTTTATTTTATTTTACCACCAAATTATCAAAAAATCAACCTAAAAATTTTTTACAAAATAATTACAATTTTCTAACAATTATGATATAATGAAAATACCAAAAACGAAACTAACAGAAAGGAGACCCCACCATGCAACAAACACAATCCATAACAAATTTTCTATCCCACCTACTATCAACCTCAACGCCAGCCGCGCCCGCCTGGAACATCGAGCAAACGCGCGAAAACAAGCCGCCAGCCTGGAACTACGTTGACGGTTGCATGATTAAAGCAATCCTAGACATTTACCATGCGACCGCCGAGCAACAATATTTCGATTTCGCCAAAAATTACATCGATTTCTACATTCAGCCAGACGGCACGCTCCTGGGCTACAACGTTGAAGATTACAACTGCGATAACATCAACATGGGAAAAGTCCTGTTTGACCTTTACGATAAAACCGCCGACCCAAAATATACCCAAGTTATCAA